>JAEWPH010000058.1 GCA_023460715.1 Pseudomonadota bacterium
GCCCCGGGGCCTGCGGCGGCCAGCCCCGCGCCCGTCCGGCTGCGGGTGGTCGGGGGGTTGGCGGCGATCACGCAATACACCCAGCTGGAGGGCCCCTTCTGGTCGCGCGACCTGGCCCAGCTGAGCGGCGGGCGCTACAGCGCCGACGTCGTACCGTTCGACCGGGCCGGCGTGCCCGGCATGGAGATGCTGCGCCTGCTGCAACTGGGCGTCGTGCCGCTGGGCACCACGCTGATGAGTTCCCTGTCGGCCCAGTACCCGCAGTACACGGCCGCCGACCTGCCGGGTCTGAACCCCTCCATCGCCGCGCTGCGCGCCACGGTCGCCGCCACGCGGCCCTACCTGGAGAAGGTGCTGCGGGAAGAACACGACGTCGAGCTGCTGGCCATCTATACCTACCCCGCGCAGGTGCTGTTCTGCAAGCGCGCCATGGCGCAGCTGTCCGATCTGGCCGGCCGCCGCATCCGTGTGTCGTCGGCCGCCCAGGCGGACTTCATCGCCGCAGTGGGCGGGGTGCCCGTGCTGACCTCGTTCGCGCAGATGCGCAGCAGCCTGGAGTCGGGAGAGACCGAATGCGTGGTGACCGGGGCCATGTCCGGCAACACGCTGGGCTTGCACACCGTGACGACGCACCTCTATCCCATGCCGCTGACCTGGGGCCTCGCGCTGTTCGGCGCCAACCGGGCGGCCTGGAACGCCATGCCGCCCGACCTGCGCCGCCTGCTGCGGGCCGAGCTGCCCAAGCTGGAAGCCGCCATCTGGGCCAGCGCCGAGCAGGAAACCGCCGACGGCATTGCCTGCAATACCGGCACTTCGGCCTGCGCCCAGGGCAGCCGCGGCAGCATGGTGCTGGTGCCCGTCTCGGCGGCGGACGACCGGCGCCGCCAGGCGCTGCTGCGCACGGCGGTGCTGCCGCGCTGGATGCGCCGCTGCACGGTCCGCTGCGCGGACGTCTGGGCCGCCACCATCGGTCCCGCACAGGGCATTGAAGCCCCCCGGCAGCCATGAACCACTACCGGCCTCTGCGGACCCGCCTCACGGTCTTGGGACTGGTGGGCCTGATGCTGGCCGCGCTGGTCACCGCGGCCGCATTGCTGGTCTGGAGTTCCCGGCAAACCTCGCTCAACGACAGCGAGGCGCAGGTGGTGCGGTTCGCTGCGGGTGCCGAAGCCTCCATCAACCGGGCGCTGCTGTCGTTCGACGTGCTGCTGGCCAGCACCGAGGAGCTGCTCGACCTGGCCGCCGTGTCGCGTGCGCAGTTCAATCCCCAGGGCGCCGGCCAGCTGCTGCGCGGCGCGGCGCGCCAGAACCTGATGGTGCGCTACGTGGTGCTGGTGGCGGAGGGGCGCGAGGTGGTGGCGTCCTCCGACCAGGCGGGCCTGCGCGTGGCCGACGAGCTGCCGCCGGGCTTCTTCGAGGAGAGCCTGCGGCAATCGACGCCCAGCCTGCTGCTCAGCACGCCGGTGATCAGCAGCGTCAGCTCCGAGCGCGTGCTCTTCATGGCACGGCAGGTGCGCATGGCCGATGGCGAGCGCCTGCTGGCCATCGCCCAGGTGCCTTCCAGCATGCTGGTGTCGGTGCTGATGCAGGGCGTGGACATTCCCGGCCTGGAGGTCACCCTGGAGCGCAGCGATGGCGAGATGCTGATCGGCGCCTGGGGCCGTGGCGAGGTGCGGCGCGACCCGTCCGTCGGGCCGCTCACGGACCAGCCCGAGCAGCGCAGCCTCTGGGGCCTGCAGGCACGCATCAGCGGCGTGCCTGCGCTGGTGGTGGCCCGCCCCATCCTCTACCAGCATC
Organism: Pseudomonadota bacterium; assembly: GCA_023460715.1. GTDB lineage: Bacteria > Pseudomonadota > Gammaproteobacteria > Burkholderiales > Burkholderiaceae_C > Paracidovorax. The sequence goes on from JAEWPH010000058.1 coordinate 1,798, forward strand.
TGTGGGTGTCGGCGAGCCTGCCGCAGGAGGCAGCCCTGGCGGCCTGGCGCAGCGAGCGCAACGCCATCATCTTCGTGGCGGCGCTCTTCGGCGTGATCCTGCTGGTGGCGGGCGGCCTGGCGCTCACCTACGTGGAGCGCATGCACCGCGCGCGCCTGGCCATCGCCGAGTCCAAATCCACGCTGGAGCAGGCGCTGGGCTCCATGGTCAGCGGCTTCATGCTGCTCGACGCCGAAAACCGCGTGCTGCAGTGGAACCGCCGGTTCGAGGAAATCTTCCCCTGGCTCAAGGAGGTGGTGGCCGTCGGCGTGCCGTTCCGGTCCCTGCTGGAGGCGTCGGTGCGCCATCACCTGCCCGGCGCGCCGGCCGCGCAGCAGGCCGAGTGGGTGGAGCAGCGCATGCTGCAGCAGAGCCTGCCGCGCGGCACGCACGAGCAGCTGCAGCCCAGCGGCCGCTTCGTGCAGATCACCGAGCGCGCCACGCCCCAGGGCGGCGTGATGATCTCCTACCACGACGTGACCGACATGCGCCGCGCGGCGGCGGAGATCGAGAACCTGGCCTTCTACGATCCGCTGACCGGCCTGCCCAACCGCCGCCTGCTGCTGGACCGGCTGCACCAGGCCGAGGTGGCCGCCGCGCGCTCGGGGGAGCTGGGGGCGCTGCTGTTCCTGGACCTGGACCATTTCAAGACCCTCAACGACACGCTGGGCCACGAGGTGGGCGACCAGCTGCTGCAGCAGGTCGCGCGTCGCCTGGGGGCCTGCGTGCGCGCGGCCGACACGGTGGCCCGCCTGGGCGGCGACGAGTTCGTGGTGATGCTGCGCGACCTGTCCACCGACAGCGCCGAGGCGGCCTCGCTGGCGCGCCGCATCGGCGAGAAGATCCTGCACCACCTCAACGAGCCCTACCAGCTCGGGGCGCAGCTGCACCACAGCAACTGCAGCATCGGGGCCACGCTGTTCGGCCATGTGGAGCAGTCGGCCGCCGAGCTGCTCAAGCAGGCCGACATCGCCATGTACCAGGTGAAAGCGCAGCGGGGCAACAACCTGTGCTTCTTCGACCCGGAAATGCAGGTGGCCATCAGCCGCCGCGCGCAGCTCGAAGCGGACCTGCAGGCCGCGCTGGCCGGGCAGCAGTTCGCGCTGCACTACCAGCCGCAGTTCACGCGCCAGGGCCGGCTGGTGGGGGCCGAGGCGCTGCTGCGCTGGCTGCATCCCGAGCGCGGCCTGGTGTCGCCGGCCCAGTTCATCGCCGTGGCGGAGGACAGCGAGCTGATCGTGCCCATCGGCCTGTGGGTGCTGCAGACGGCCTGCGAGCAGCTGGCTGCGTGGCAGGCCGATCCGCTGTTCAAGGACCTGCACCTGGCGGTGAACGTGAGCGCGCGGCAGTTCCGCCAGGCCGACTTCGTGCCCAAGGTGGTGCAGGTGCTGCAGCAGACCGGCATCCGTCCGCATCTGCTGGAGCTGGAGCTGACCGAGTCGCTGGTGCTGGACAACGTCGACGACTCGGTCGCCAAGATGCACCTGCTGCGCACCAAGGGCGTGCGCTTCTCCGTGGACGATTTCGGCACGGGCTATTCGTCGCTCGCCTACCTCACGCGGCTGCCGCTGCACCAGCTGAAGATCGACCAGTCCTTCGTGCGCAACCTGGGCGTGCGCCATACCGACGACGTGATCGTGCAGACCATCATCGGGATGGCGCGCAACCTGGAGCTGGAAGTCATCGCCGAAGGCGTCGAGACCGAGACGCAGCGCGAGTTCCTGGTGCGCCACGGCTGCGGGCTGTACCAGGGCTTCCTGCTGGGCCGGCCCATGCCGGTGGAGGCGCTGCAAGCCCTGGTGCGTGAGCGCAGCGCGCTCCCTGCAGCGCCGGACGACGCCAACGGCTGAGGGCCACTGCGGCGCTGGGCCGCAGCCGCGGATCAGCGCCGCGAGGACACCACGATCCCGCCCACGATCAGCAGGAAGGCGGCCGCGTGGTACCCGTGCGGCACCTCTCCCAGGAACGCCGCCGACAGCACGGCCGCGAACAGCGGCGTGAGGTTGATGAAGAAACCCGCCACGGCCGGGCCGGCGCGCTGCACGCCGACGCCCCACCAGCGGTAGGCCAGCACGGCCGGCCCGATGGCGATGAAGGCGAGCGCCGCCGCCAGCGGCCAACCCCATTCGATGTGGCGCGGCGCCCAGGCCCATTCGCCCGCGGCGAACACGCCGGACCAGGCCAGGCCGAACACCATCTGCGCCAGCAGAAAGGCCGACCAGTCCCCGCGGATGCTCGCCGGCTCGCGCGTGCGCACCAGCAGCCAGCTGTAGAACGACCAGGCGATGGTGGCCAGCACCATGTACAGGTCGCCCGGCACCAGGCGCAGCGCCAGCAGCTGGCTCCACTCGCCGCGGCTCAGCACCAGCAGCACGCCCGCGATGGACAGCAGCGCGCCGCCCATCTGGCGCCGCTGCACCGCCACGCCAAAGAAGAGCCGGCCGACGAGCAGCATCCACACCGGCACGCCCGAGCCCACCAGCGTGACGTTCAGCGGCGTGGAGGTCTGCAGCGCCATGTACTGCAGCGCGTTGTAGCAGCCGATGCCCAGCAGCCCGAGCAGGGCGAAGCGGCGCCAGTGCGGCCACACGGGGCCGTCCGCGCGCAGCACGTGGCGGGCCAGCGGCAGCAGGATGGCGAAGGCCAGGGTCCAGCGGATGAAGTTCAGCGTGAGGGGCGGCACCAGCGTGTGCACCAGCCGGCCCACCACCGCGTTGCCGGCCCACATCAGGGGCGCGGCTGCCAGCATGGCGGCCGTGCCGGGCGAGAGTCTTTGCGTCATGGGGCGTAACTGTAGGGCCTGGCGGGCACGGCACCGGCGAGCCGGACGCCCCCGCGCCTGCAGGCCGCGCGGAAACATGGCACGATGCCCCGCTCGCACCCGTTGCGGCCGTTGTTGTCCGTTCATGCGCCCGCGCGGCGCCCTGCAGGAGACCTTTCCCATGAGCCTTGCCGTCCAGATCCGCCAGCACGGTGGTCCCGAAGAACTCCACATCGCCGACGTGAGCGTGGGCGAGCCCGGGCCGGGCGAAATCCGCATCCGCCACCATGCCGTGGGCCTGAACTTCATCGATGTGTACCACCGCACCGGGCTGTACCCGCTGTCCATGCCCGCAGGCATCGGCATGGAAGGCGCGGGCATCGTCGAGGCGGTGGGCGAGGGCGTCACGCACCTGAAGGCGGGCGACCGTGCCGCCTACGCCAGCAACCCGCCCGGAGCCTATTGCGAAGTGCGCGTGATGCCCGCCAAGACGGTGTGCCGCCTGCCCGATGCCATCAGCTTCGAGACGGGCGCGGCCATGATGCTCAAGGGCCTGACGGCGCAGTACCTGCTCAAGAAGACGCGGCCCGTGGAGGGCTTGCAGCCGGGCGACCACGTGCTGTTCCATGCGGCAGCGGGCGGGGTGGGGCTGATCGCCTGCCAGTGGGCCAAGGCCCTGGGCCTGCAGCTCATCGGCACGGCGGGGTCGGACGCCAAGTGCCAGCTGGCCCTGGCCAACGGCGCGGCGCACGCCATCAACTATCAACAAGAGGATTTCGCAGCGCGCGTGAAGGAGATCACCGGCGGCAAGGGCGTGAAGGTGGTGTACGACTCGGTGGGCAAGGACACCTGGGACCGATCCCTGGAGTGCCTGCGCCCCTTCGGCCTCATGGCCAGCTTCGGCAATGCCTCGGGCCCCGTGGCGCCGTTCGCGCCGGGCAGCCTGGGCGCCAAGGGCTCGCTCTACGTCACGCGCCAGACGCTGTTCACCCACATCGCCACGCGCGAGGCCACCCAGGCCATGGCCGACGATCTGTTCAAGGTGGTGGAGAGCGGCCAGGTGAAGATCCACATCGAGCAGCGCTACCCCTTGCGCGACGTGCAACAGGCGCACCGGGATCTGGAAGCGCGCAAGACCACGGGTTGCACCATCCTCACGCTGCCGTGAGCGCGGTGTTGGCGCCTTGGCTGCAGGCCGCGCGCCAGCGGGCCCAGCAGCCGCCAGCCCAGCCACGCCTGCCGCTGTGGGTGGCGGGGCAGCAGGTCGGCTCGGTGGTGGATGAGGTTTTAGGTCAAATCAGCCTCAAGCGCTTGCTGGATAAGCGCTACATGCTACTAAAACGGGAGCATTTGGGGCGCGCAGGCTGGCACCTTGAGGCTCCGGCGCAGGCCGCGACCGACGCCCTCAACACGCTGGCCGTCGCGCTGCGCGACGCCCAGCTGTGCGGCCCCTGGCGCAACGAGCAGCTGGCCGTGTGCAACGCGCGGGGCGAGCGCGTGGCCACGGTGGAGCGCGGCGCCGTGCGGGTGCTGGGCATCGCCACGCTGGCCGTGCACCTGGTCGGCCTCGCGCCCGATGGCCGCATGTGGGTGCAAAAACGCGCCCTCACCAAGCCCAACGACCCGGGACTCTGGGACACGCTGATGGGCGGCATGATCGCCGCCACCGATTCGCTGGAGCAGGCCCTGGCGCGCGAAACCTGGGAAGAAGCCGGCCTGCGCGTGGCCGACCTGCACCCAGTCATGCATGGCGGCCATGTGCTCTTCAGCCGGCCGAGCAGTGAGGCGGGTGGCATGGGCTACATGGTCGAGCGCATCGACTGGTTCCGTGCCACCGTGCCCGAGGGGCGGGCGCCAACGAACCAGGATGGCGAGGTGGATGAGTTTGCGCTGCGCAGCACCGAGGAATTGCAGGTCGACGTGGCGCAGGATCGTTTCACCCTGGAGGCTGCGCTGGTGATGGCGGCGCACTGGGGGCAGTAAGTAGCCGCTTGTCATCCCTCCTGTGCCCGCTTGCCTGCCGTGTGGGTGGTGGTCCAACGGCCCGCATCGGGCCGCCGTTCAGGCCACGCGAATGGGCGCGCGGACCGTAAGGCCCGAGGATTGGAAACGGCTGCCGCCACAGAAGCCTTCTTGCTGGGCCTCGATAAAACGCTTCGCCTCGTCGATGGGCACCTCGACGCCCGGCGGGAGCTTCACCCGCCACCACCGGCCGGCGGCCGTGTAGTGGGGCTCCTCGATGAGGTAGTGCAGCCAGCGCGTGCCACAGGACCTGCACCGATCGATCGCAACGTCCGCACCTTGCGCATCGTCTCCGAGGTCGGTCCGCTCGTAGTGGCTGTAGTGGAACGGGCGACGACGGCATCGGCACATGGCGCCCATTGTGCGGCCTTCCCGGCTCCCGTAGGGCCTGTTAACGCTATGGAAGGGGATCGCGGTGCTCCACCAAGGGGCTGTATGCAAGGCGCTCGCGCGCAGCAAGGCTGGTGCCTTGCAAGTGCGGGCAACGCCGCAGACGGCCCCTTGGTGGGGCAACCCGAAGGGAATCTCATCGCAGCCCGCCCCTCGGCGTTGCGCTCCTTGTGCGTGTGCATCACGCACGGCGTCGCGCGCCTTGATGGGCGGGCTGGGATGAGCTTCGCGACCCCTTCCATCGCGTTAACAGGCCCTAGCCCTCGATGACGCCGGCCGCCTCCAGCTTGCGCACGCGCTCGCTCATGGCAGGCTGCGACAGGCCGATGCGCTTGCCCAGGGCGGCCAGGCTCTGCCGTGCGTCGGCCTGCAGCGCCTGCAGGATCAGGCGGTCCTTCTTGTCCAGTTCCACGTCGTGCCCCTCTTGGTAGCCGCTGCGGCTTGCAGCCTGCCCATGCCGATGACCCATCGGCCGGCGGGCGGCATTTCCGATGAATCCGGCTGTGCGGCGCGCAGCGTCGCCGCTATCGTAGGGCCTGTCACACCACGGCTTCGCCCACCATGCAACTCATCGGAATGCTCGACTCCCCCTATGTGCGCCGCGTCGCGGTCTCGCTGCACGTTCTGCATCGGCCGTTCGAGCACCAGTCCCTGTCGGTGTTCAGCACCTTCGACCAGTTCCACCGGATCAACCCGGTCGTCAAGGCGCCGACGCTGGTGACGGACGACGGTACGGTGCTCATGGATTCCACGCTCATCCTGCAATGGATCGAGGCGCAAGCACCGGCGTCGCAGCTGACACCGCACGTGGCGGCGCAGCGCCTGCACGATCTGCGGCTGACCGGCCTGGCGCTGGCGGCCTGCGAGAAGGCCGTGCAGACGGTGTACGAACACCAGCTGCGGCCGGCCGACAAGCGCCATGCGCCCTGGCTCGACCGTATTGGCAGCCAGCTCGACGCGGCCTTCGCAGCGCTGGAGGCCGACATCGCACGGGTACCCCCGGCCACCGCGCAGGACGCGCTGACGCACGGCAGCATCGCCGCCGCCGTGGCCTGGAGTTTCACGCAACTGCTGCTGCCAGGCCGGGTGGATGCGGCCGCCCACCGGCATCTGGCGGCCTTCACCGAGGCGGCCGAACAGCTGCCCGCCTTCCTGGCCTGTCCTCAGACCTAACGCGGCGCGGCGCATCCGGTCCCAGTAAAAAAGGCGGGCTCCCGCCATGCAGGAGCCCGCCTTGCGCGGTGGGAGCAAGGCCACGTCGCCGGACCTGTCAGGCCCGGCAGGCGTAGCAACCGCCGTCTCTTCGTTACTGCTTGACGGCTTCGATCTGCGCCACGATACGCACGTTCTTGGGGAAGCCGTACTGCACGCCGTAGTCCGCGCCGAAGGCCGTGCGGTCGATAGTCGTCTCGAAGTCGCCGCCGCACACTTCGCGCTTGAGCATGGGGCTTTGGTAGCAGGCAAATTGGTTGGCCTTGAAGGTGGCAGGCTGGGTCTTGCCCTTGATGGTCAGGTCACCGGCCACGGACACCAGCTTGTCGCCGTCGAACGTGAACTTGTCGCCCACGAACTTGGCGGTGGGGTACTTGGCGGCGTCGAAGATGTCGGCGCTCTGCAGGTGCTTGTCGAACGGGGCGGTGCCGGTGTTGATCGAGGTGATGTCGATCGTCAGTTCCACCTTGCCGGTCTTGGCCGCCTTGTCCAGCTGGATCGTGCCTTCCTTCTTGTCGAAGCGGCCGCGGTTCACGCTGGCGCCGAAGTGGCTGATCTCGAAGGTGGCGAAGGTGTGGGTCGGGTCCACGGCATACGTGGCGGACTGGGCCTGCACGGCGCCTGCGGCCAGGGTTGCGGCCACAGCGGCGAAGGCGAAGAGGGATTTACGCATGTCGATATCTCCGGTTGAAAAAACGAAAGGAATGGAAAAGGAACGCGAGGGGGTCAGATCTTGGGCACGCCGGTCAGCGCCAGCTTGAACTTGACTTGCACTTCGTCGGCCACCATGGACGTGTCCGCCCATTCGTTCTCGCCGATCTTGAAGGCCAGGCGCCTAATGGGGAAGGCGCCGGTGGCCATCGTGGTACTGCCGCTTTGCGTCAGCGTCACCGGCACGACCACGTCCTGGGACGCGCCCTTGACGTTCAGCTTGCCGGCCACTTCGTACTTGCCGGCGCCGACCGCCTTGATGGCCGTGGACTGGAACGTGGCCTGCGGGAACTTGGGCACGTTGAACCAGGTGGGCTTGGGCAGTTCGGCGTCGGTTTCCTTCACGCCCAGCGTGGCGCTGCCGGTATCCACCGTGAAGGCGATCTTGCTGCTGGCCAGCTTGGCCGGGTCGAAGGCGACCTGCGCATCGAACTTCTTGAACTTGCCTTCCACCGGCACGCCCATCTGCTTGCTCACGAAGGCGATCTCGCTCTGCGCGGGCACCAGGGCCTGCTGGGCGAAGGCGGGCGCACCGGCCAGCAGTGCGGTGGTGGCCAGCGCCAGGCCGGCGAAGGTCGTCGAATAGGTCATGGAGGGCTCCGCGTCAGAAAAAGGAAAAGAAAGGAGGAAAGGGGTCAGCCCCGGCCGGGCAGCATGCGGCCGATGAGGCCGTCGCGGTCGATCAGCTGGTGCTTGAATGCGGCCGCCACGTGCAGCGCCACCAGTGCGGCCAGCGCATAGGCCGTCCAGGCGTGCCAGGGCTTGATGGCCTCCGCCAGCTCCGGGCTGGCGGGCACGAAGCTCGGCAACGGCAGCACGCCAAGGAACACGATGGGGAAGCCCGCCGCCGAGCTGTAGGCCCAGCCGACCAGCGGCACGGCGAAGAACAACAGGTACAGCAGGTGGTGCGTGCCATGGTGGGCGATCTGCTGCCAGCGCGGCATGCCGGCCTGCACCGCCGCGGGCAAGGCGGGCGGGCGGTGCGTCAGGCGCCAAAGCAGGCGCAGCGCCGACAGCGCCAGAATCGTCACCCCCGCCCACTTGTGCCAGTTGTACAGCTTGAGGCGCTGGGGCGAGAACGGCAGCCCCGTCATGTACCAGCCCACGCAGAACACGGCCACGATGGCCAGCCCCAGCACCCAATGCAGTGCGATGGCGGTGGCGCCGTAGCGCGTCGGTTGTGACTGCAGAGTGGTCATGGTCATGAAGGCGTGGGCGTCGAAATCAATTAGGGGCGCAGCGGGGAAGACCCTTCGGGCAACGCAGTCTAGAGTCCTCCCAATCCATTAAGTTTCAATGCCCTTGTCGCGAAGATTCAAAATAATTGAATCAGCGCTTCAGTTGCGCCTTTTGCATGACGTCCGTAGAGCCCGGGGAAAAGCCCGCAGCACCTGGTGCGGGATGTCGGGAAAGCGTTGGGGCAACCGGTGGCCACGGCAGCAAGCGCCTGGCGTTTCGCTGGCTCCCTGTTGGAGCCGCTGCCCAGGGGTACGCTACGCCCCGCCTTCCTGCGCGACGCTCGCCCGCCTGGTGCGGGACACGCAGCACATCATCCAGAGGGATTGAAGCGCTTCTTCTTTGGGCGAATGCTGGGGACTGCCGGCGCGGCACTTCGCCGGCCGTCACTCCCCGCCCGCTGGATTACGCCGCGTCGCCGATAGTGGCCAGGCTGGCACCCACCGCCTGGTAGCTGCCGGCCTGCGCCTGGATGCGGATGCGGCCGCTGCGATGGGCCGCCACCTGCATCTCCATCTTCATGGCTTCCATGACGGCGATGACATCGCCCTCCTTCACCTCGGCGCCGTCCTCCACCTTCCAGGCATGCAGGTTGCCGGCGATGGGGGACACCACGGCGACAGGATCCACATCCGGCGTGGTGGCTCCTGCTGCTGCCGCAGACGGGCCGGCTCCTGCGGACTGCAGGCCGCGCAGCAGCTCGGCCGGCAGGCCCAGCGAGACGCGGCGGCCGTCGATCTCCATCGCGGTGCGCACCAGCGTCGCGTCCGGCTGCGGTTCAGCGCGGGCCGCGGCGGCCAGGGGGTTGGCAAAGTCGGTCTCGATCCAGCGCGTGTGCACCTTGAAGCCGTCCGTACCGATGAAATCGGCGTGCTCCATCACGGCGCGGTGGAACGGCAGCACCGAGGCCACGCCGTCGATGCGGAATTCCTTGAGCGCCCGGCGCGCGCGGGCCATGGCCTGCTCGCGCGTGGCACCGGTCACGATGAGCTTGGCCATCAGCGAATCGAAGGTGCCCGGCACGACCGAGCCGGCCTGCACGCCCGTGTCCAGGCGCACGCCGGGGCCCGAGGGCGCGTCGAAGCGCGTGACCGGGCCCGGCGTGGGCAGAAAGCCCCGGCCCACGTCTTCGGCGTTGATGCGGAACTCGATGGAATGGCCCAGGGGCGCCGGCGTCTCGGTCACCGATAGCGTGTGGCCGTCGGCCACGCGCAACTGCTCCACCACCAGGTCCACGCCCGTGGTCTGCTCGGTCACCGGGTGCTCCACCTGCAGGCGCGTGTTCACTTCGAGGAACGAGATGGCGCCGCTGCCCGAGAGCAGAAACTCCACCGTGCCGGCGCTGGCATAGCCCGCCTCGGCGCAGATGGCGCGCGCGGATTCGTGGATGCGCGTGCGCTGCTCGTCGGACAGGAAGGGCGCGGGCGCTTCCTCCACCAGCTTCTGGTTGCGGCGCTGCAGCGAGCAGTCGCGCGTGCCCAGCACCACCACGTTGCCGTGCTGGTCGGCAATGACCTGCGCCTCGATGTGGCGCGGCTTGTCGAGGAACTGCTCGACGAAGCACTCGCCGCGCCCGAAGGCCGTGACGGCCTCGCGCACGGCGGAATCGAACAGCTCGGCCACCTCGTCCATGCGCCACGCGATCTTCATGCCGCGCCCGCCGCCACCGAAGGCGGCCTTGATGATGATGGGCAGGCCGTGCTGCTCGGCGAAGGCCAGCACCTCGCCGGCATCCTTCACCGGGTCGGACGTGCCGGCCACCAGCGGTGCACCCACCTTGAGCGCGATCTTGCGGGCCTCGACCTTGTCGCCCAGGCGGGCGATGGCCGTGGGCGAGGGGCCGATCCACACCAGGCCGGCGTCGATCACGGCCTGCGCGAAGGCGGCGCTCTCGGACAGGAAGCCGTAGCCCGGGTGCACGGCATCGGCGCCGCTGCGCTTGGCAATTGCCAGCAGCTTCTCGATGTTCAGGTAGGTATCGGCCGGGCGGTCGCCATCGAGGCCATAGGCCTCATCAGCCATGCGCGCATGCAGCGCGTCGAGGTCGGCATTGGCGTACACGGCCACGGACTGCACGCCGTAGTCGGCACAGGCGCGGGCGATGCGGACGGCGATCTCGCCTCGGTTGGCAATCAGGACTTTTTTCATGGCGTTCAGGAACGTGTTTCAGGCTCGAAAGCCGTGATGGGGTTGAAGCGTACCCAGGCGTTCACGGGGATCTGTCCCGCGCGGTCCAGGTGGTAGGACGCCACGGCGCCGATCACCGGGTAGCCCCCAGTGAGCGGGTGGTCGGCCAGGAACAGCACGGGCTGGCCGCTGGGCGGCACCTGGATGGCGCCGGTGGGCGTGCCTTCGCTCGGCAGCTCGCCGGTCACGGCGCGCGACAAGGGCGTTTCGCCCGCGAGGCGGATGCCCACGCGGTTCGATTGCGGCGTGACCTGCCAGCGCTGGCTGCGCAGCAGCGCGATGGATTCGGGCGTGAACCAGTCGGTGCGCGGGCCCAGCACCACGTCGAGCACCACGTCCTGCTGCGTCGTGGGCAGATCGGCGGGCGGCAACTCGGCCGCGCCCACCACCGCACCACTCAGTGCCGGCAGCACGCCCAGCACATCGCCCACCGCCAGCGCGGCGGGGCCGACATGGGCCAGCGTGTCGGTGGCGCGGCTGCCCAGCACGGGCGCCCCGGCAAAGCCGCCGCGCACGGCTACGTAGCTGCGCGTGCCGGCCGTGGGCTCGCCGATGGCCAGCACATCGCCCTCGGCCAAGGCCACGGGCGCATAGCGCTCGGCCTGCCAGCGCGCACCGGTCGCAGCGGTGATGGTGACGGGGCCTGCGGCGCCGGTGACGGCCACCACGGTGTCGCCGCGGCTGCGCAGTTGCAGGCCGCCGTTGACGGTCTCCAGGCAGGCGAGGTCGGAGGCATTGCCCACCAACCGGTTCGCGGCCTTGGCCGCCGCCTGGTCCATGGCGCCGGAGGCCGACACGCCCTGCCCTGCCTGGCCATGGCGGCCCAGGTCCTGGAACAGCGTCTGCAGGCCGGGCGAGCGCACTTCCAGCGCCGCGCCGCCGGCCACAGCGGCCGCTTCAGATTTGGAGTGTTTTTGGCCCCCAGCGCTTATCATACGGGCGCTTTCAGCTTCCGAAAGCATAGCAATATCAACGAAGCGCACACGGTAGCCCGGCTGCAGCAGCGAAGGCTTTTCGCGGTCGATGTCCCACATGGCCACCGGCGTGGTGCCGATGATCTGCCAGCCGCCCGGGCTGGCCTGGGGATACACGCCGCTGAAGGTGCCTGCCAGGCCCACGCCGCCCGCCGGGATGCGGGTGCGCGGCACCGTGCGGCGCGGCACGTTCAGGCTCGGGTGGCCGCCCACCAAGTAGCCGAAGCCGGGCGCAAAGCCGGTGAAGGCCACCGTGTATTCGCTGCCCGTGTGGCGCTGGATGACTTCCGCGGGCGTGATGCCCAGCATCTGCGCCACCTCGGCCAGGTCCTCGCCGTCGTAATGCACGGGAATCTCGATCAGCACATCGCTGCGCTGGGCGGTCGCGCTCACGTCGCGTTGGGCTATGGCCTCGACCAGTGCGGCAAAGCTCTGCACGGTCGGGCGGAAGGTCACCAGCAGCGTGCGTGCGGCGGGCACCAACTCCTCGATGCCGGCGATGGGGTCGCGCTTGAGCGAGGCCAGCAGCGCCAGCGTCTGGTCGAGGTCATCGAGCTCGACCAGCAGCGCGTTCAGGTTGACGGGCAGGAAACGCATCATCGGCCGTTCACCCTGCAAACGAGGCGATGGTCACGCCTTCCTGCTCGAAGCGCGCGCGCAGCTGGCGGGCGATGGACACCGCGCCGGGGCTGTCGCCATGCACGCAGATGGAATCGGCCTCGATGCGCACGGTGCTACCGTCGACGGCTTCGAGCGTGCCCTCACGCACCAGGCGCAGCATGCGGTCGGCAATCAACTGCTCGTCGTGCAGCACGGCGCCCTTTTCGCGGCGCGACACCAGCGCGCCCTGCGGCGTGTAGGCGCGGTCGGCAAAGGCTTCGGCCACCACGCGCAGGCCGGCGTCGCGGGCCCACTGGATCAGCGGCGAGCCGGCCAGGGCCACCAGCACCAGCGAGGGGTCGATCTCGCGGATGGCGGTGATCACGTCCTTCGCCTGGCGCGCGTCATGCGCGATGGTGTTGTAGAGCGCGCCATGCGGCTTGACGTAGCGCACAGCGGTACCGGCGGCCGTCGCCAGGCCCTGCAGGGCGCCGATCTGGTAGATCACATCGGCCACCAGTTCGGCGCTCTCGACGTCGATGTTGCGGCGGCCGAAGCCGGGCAGGTCGTTGTAGGCCACGTGGGCGCCGACGACCACGCCGTTCTCCTTGGCGTGGCGCAGCGTGCGCAGGATGCCGACGGCATCGCCGGCATGGAAACCGCAGGCCACGTTGGCGCTGCTCACGATGCCCAGCATCGCGGCATCGTCACCCATGCGCCAGGCGCTGAAGCTCTCGCCCAGGTCGCTGTTCAGGTCCATCTTCATCGTCGTGTCCTCCTTGGGGTGGACGGCATCCAGCTGCCGTCCGGAAATGGGATCAGTGCAGTTGACCGGCGGTTTCGCGCACGTCGTTTTTTACGGTCAGTGCGGTTTCGATCAGCACACGCAAGGCCTGTACCTGCGTGGCCAATGCCATGCTGGGCGCGCCCGGGTTGCGGGCGGCCTGCTCGGGCAGATAGGGCACGTGCACGAAGCCGCCGCGCGTGCGCGACGGGTCGCCCCGCTTGGCCAGCCGGTGCATCAGCGCATAGAAGATGTGGTTGCACACGAAGGTGCCGGCGGTGTTGGACACCGAGGCCGGCAGCCCCTGCGCACGCAGATCGCGCACGATGGCCTTGAGCGGCAGCGTGGAGAAATACGCGGCCGGGCCGCCGAGCACCACGGGGGCGTCCACCGGCTGCTGGCCGCCGTTGTCGGGAATGCGGGCGTCGTCCATGTTGATGGCCACGCGTTCGGGCGTGATGTCCACGCGCCCGCCGGCCAGGCCCAGGCTGATCACCAGCGTGGGCTGGTACTGAAGCAGCGCTGCATCCAGCTGCTCGATGGCCTTGCCGAATACGCAGGGCAACTGCACTGCGCGCACCGTGGCGCCTTCGCACACCCAGCCATCCAGCGCCCGGGCCACTTCCCACGAGGGATTGACCGGGTCCTTGTCGAACGGATCGAAGCCGGTCAGCAGCACATTCACAGCAGGTTCAGACATGGTTTGGAGCCTTTCATTTCAGGGCGCGGCGTTGATCGGGATTTGCCAGCAACCGCTGCGCAAGGGCCGCCCCGCAGCGCTGGCGGTGTCCCCCTTCCCATCGCGCAGCGATGAGAGAAGGGGGAAGGCGCGCAGCGCCTCAGGGGGATGCTCCCTACCGGAACATCAGGAAATACAACAGGAACACGTTGCAGGTCAGCAGCGCCAGCGCCGTGGGCACCTGCGCGCGTATCACCGCATTCTTGTCCGGCAGCTCCAGCAGCGCGGCCGGCACGATGTTGAAGTTGGCAGCCATCGGCGTCAGCAGCGTACCGCAGTAGCCCGACAGCATGCCGATGGCGGCCATCACGGCGGGGTCACCACCGTACACGCCCACCAGGATCGGCACGCCCACGCCACCCGTCATCACCGGGAAGGCCGCGAAGCCGTTGCCCATGATGATGGTGAACAGCGCCATGCCGATCACGTACACGGCCACGGCGACGAAGCGCAGGTCCATGTTGATGTAGGTGGTGGTCACGTGCGCCACGGCCTTGCCCACGCCGGCGTCGGAGAACACCAGGCCCAGCATGCCCAGCATCTGCGGCAGCACCAGGGCCCAGCCCAGGGCATCCGTCAGGCGGCGCGATTCGCGCAGGCCCTGGGCCGGCGTCTCACGCGTCAGCCAGCACGCCAGCGCCAGGGAGACCACGCAGCCCACGCCCAGGCTCACCAGCGTGGTGTTCTTGGGGTCGAGCAGTGGCGTGCCACCGACGATGAGGTGCTTGGCCGACAGCGTGCCGATCATGGTGATCAGCGGAATCGCCAGCGCAGGGATGAACAGCTTGTTGCCCAGGCGCTTGGCGCTGGCGACATAGTCGGCATCGGTGCGGCCACCGTGCTTGCCGCTGCCCACACCGCCGAAACCGGCGATCACAGCCATGACCACGGCGCCGACGCCCACCCACATGGGGGGAATCAGGTCACCGATCACGAAGACCAGGGCATACAGCGCCCAGAACAGGCCGCTGGAGAAACGCTTGGGGTTGGTCTTGTCGGTCAGCGTCGAGAACGCGGTGACCGCCAGGATGAAACCGACCAGGTAGTAGAGATGTTGGATCGTGAGCGTCATGGCGTTCAGGCTCCCTTGTGGGCGGATGCGGATGCCGATGCACCGGCGGCTTCGGCCGCCAGTTCACGCTGCAGCACGCCGTCCAGGCGGTGCAGGCGCCAGGCGTGGATGGCGAAGGCGCAGATGGCGGTAGGGATGCCCCACAGCGCGACGTGGATGGGTTCGACCTCGATGCCGGCTTCGCGCAGGAAGGTGGTCATCAGCACGATGGCGCCGAAGGCCACGAAGATGTCTTCGCCGAAGAACAGGCCCACGTTGTCGGTCGCGGCCGAGAAGGCGCGCAGCTTGTGGCGGATGCGGTCGGGCAGCTTGCCGTGGCGCGCCTCGGTGGCGCCTTCGGCCATGGGGGCGATCAGCGGGCGCACCATCTGCGGATGGCCGCCCAGGCTGGTCAGGCCGATGGCGGCCGTGAGCTGGCGTGCGGCCAGGTAGACGATCAGCAGGCGGCCGGCCGTGGCCGACTTGATGGAGCTGATCCAGTTCTGCGCATGCTGGCGCAGGCCGTGGCGCTCGAGCAGGCCGATCACCGCCAGCGGCAGCAGGATGATGAGCGGCAGGTTGCGCGTCTTGACGAACCCGGCGCCGATGGTCGCCAGGATCTTGTCGATGGGAAAGCCTGCGGCGAACGCCGTGGCGATGGCCGTGACGATCACGACCAGCATCGGATTGAACCGCAGGATGAACCCCGCGATGATGACGGCCACTCCGATGAGCGGCCACAGATTGACGTCACTAAGCATGTTGATCCTTCATTGAACAGACACCCGCCGCCCGGCCAGAGCGAGCACGTGCACCGCGCTCACGGCCGTTCCAGCCCGCCCCGGACGCTGGCTTCTCGCCATGCATTCATCCAGGCCGGCCCCTGCCAGCCCCTCGGAGCCGACGACTGCCTGATGCAATCCCCATGCCAATCAATGAACAAATATTCACGTATTAGCCCATCAAATATTCTGCTTTGTTGAACAAAAACAGAATTTGAAAATACAAATTGCACCAAGTTGTCTCACAGGACGCGGATTCTGCCCAACGATGAGGCATATCAAATCCCCGAGGAAACCCTAGGGAGGGACTATTTGGTGTGGCCGCGAGACAGGGGTGGGACCCGGGAGGCGGCGTGAGACGGGGCGCGGCTGGAGGCATTGCGGCGCCAATGCCGCAAGCCCTGGAACAGGGTGGCAGGCACAGAATGTGTGAAGGCGTGGTGCGCAGTGCCTTCGGTGTGCCCACGAACAGGCACCTGTGCCAATGCGTTGCAAGCGCCCCCTGACAAATGTTCTCAGGCCGGAGGCATCGGCACACACCCGCGCGTCCGGCGAAGGCCGCCGCGAAATCTGCTACAAACCGTTCCATGCCTGCCGCGACCGTCGAAGGGCGATGCGCCGACCGGCGCGCCTTCTGTGGCCCCCTGCAACCCGCCCATTCCGCCCGGCATGACCTCCGAACTCCCGACGAACGCCCCCACGCTGAACGACCGCATGGCGGAGCTGATCCGGCACAAGATCGTGCAGGGGGAGTTCACCCCCGGCCAACGACTGTCCGAAGCCGCCCTGAGCGAGAGCCTGGAGATCTCGCGCAACACCTTGCGCGAGGTGTTCCGCCTGTTGACCAAGGAAGGTCTGCTCAAGTACGAGCCCAACCGCGGCGTGTCGGTGGCGGTGCCCAGCATTGCCTCGATCATCGACATCTACCGGGTGCGCCGGCTCATCGAATGCCAGGCCCTCGCCCAGGCCTATCCCCGCCACCCCGCCAAAAAACATCTGCGTGACGCCGTCGATACGGCGCTGCGCTGCCGCGAGGCCGGTGACTGGCAGGGCGTGGGCACCGCCAACATGGAATTCCACATGGCCATCGTCGAGCTGGCCGACAGCGAGCGGCTGAACGTGATGTTCTCGCACATCCTGGCCGAGCTGCGCCTGGCGTTCGGCCTGCTGAACGACCTGGAATTCCTGCACGCGCCCTATGTGGACATGAACGTCAAGATCGTCGAGCTTTTCGAGGCCGGCAAGCTGGCCGAGGCCTCCACCGAACTGCACGAGTACCTGGTGCATTCCGAACGCATCCTGCTGGGCGTCTACGCGCGCCGGCTCTCCGACTCCGGCCAGCTGCGGTAGGCGCAGCGGCGTAGCGTAGCCCCACCATCCCACCGACCCTCTCCGCCCTTCATACACCATGAGCGCCACCGACACCTCCGTCATCTACGGCACCGAAGACCTGCTCGTCAGCCTGTGCAACTCCGTCACCCGCGTGCTGAGCGTGGCCACGCAAAAGCCCCTGCACTACTCCGGTATGGTGCAGCGCATCACCAAGACCTGCCTGAAGCCTGACATCGGCTGCTTCGTGCTGTTCGACGGCGGTTTTTCGGGGCTGGTCATCATCAACTTCTCGAAAGAGGCGGCGATGGAGATCTACCGGAGCTACCTGCTGAGCATGGGCATGTCGCAGGCGGATCTGGCCACGTCGTACACCTCCGACGAGGTGGCCAACGTGATGGGCGAGCTGATGAACCAGGTGGTGGGCGACTTCACCGGCAAGGTGCGGCGCGAGCTGCAGACCCACATCACGCAGAACCAGCCCAAGATGCTGGTGCTCAACCAGCAGGTGGTGCTGAGCGTGGACGCCAACCTCGACAAGCCGGAAGCCCGCCGCGTGACTTTCTACACGGCCTCCAACCACATCTTCTACCTGGAGCTGGCCATCGACCGCACGGAGTTCGTCAAGGTCGTTGACTTCGAGCCCCAGGAGACGCCCGACCCCGACGCGCTGATCGCGGCCCAGAACACCCCTGCCCCGTCCTCGCCATCTCAGGCAGGCAGCGCCGGCGCCACGGGCGGCGACAGCGACACCGACGCGCTGTTGCGGTCCCTGGGCATGTAATTGCTACATATTTAGTAGCATATAGCGCTTATTGGACAAGGGCTTCAGCCATTTTCTATTGATTTTTGGCCATTGCGGTCCGCCGGGCCACGCTGGCGCGGCCCTGGCTCTGGCGCACCTGTACGTGCAGGGCCGCCGACTGTCCTCCCCGTTGTAGGGTGAACCGCGGGCGCCCAGCGCGTGGTCGGCGCTCCTGGAGCGCCCTTGGCTGTCGGTAGCGGAACTGCAGCTTTCCACGGCGGCGCCCCACCGCCCTGCACTTGGCCCCCTCCCTCTGCACCCATCGAGTGAAAGTGCGCGCTGCGGACCGGGAGGGCCGCAAGGCGCAAAACGCAGCCATAGCCTGGCTGTGGCGAGTACTCGCAGCGCCGCAGGCTGCCCGAGTCCGCAGGCGAACGGCGCGGTGGTTGGTGGATATCTCCTAGCAGCCACCGCGATCGCAGGTAAGGAGGGTCGGCGCACCAAGGCGGAAGGGAGTGCCTGAACCCACGCCACCCTTCGCCCCGTCCCCCACTCTTCGAAGCCCCGGCCTCACATGGCCTGCCGCTCCTCCTCAGGACAGACAGGCTTCCAGGCAGCCGTACGGGAAAACCCACCCCCACACGGCAGCAACAGGCGTTGTCTTTTTCACATCGTTAGCTAGACTAACTGATATCCTAAAAATCAATTCCCCAAAAAAATCAATTACGGCAGCAGCATCGCTCGCCGTGATGCCCCACCAGAGAGCCCGCATGACCCTTCCCGATTTCCTCCCTGCGCAGGGGCTGCTGGCGCACCTGACGGAATTGCAGGTCAGCGCCGCAGGAGCGGTCGCCCACATCCGCCTGAACCGTCCCGCCAAGCGCAACGCCATCAACGAGGCGTTGATGCAGCAGCTGCACACGGCGCTCATCCATCTGCCCGCTTCCGCGGGAGCCCTCGTCATCAGCGGCGAAGGCCCGCATTTCTGCGCCGGGCTGGACCTTTCCGACCTGAGCGACCGCAGCGTCGCCGAGGGCATTCACCACTCGCGCGGATGGCATGCGGTGATGGACGCTTTGCAGTATTTCCGCGTGCCCGTCGTGGTGGCGCTGCAGGGTGCGGTGGTGGGCGGCGGCCTGGAACTGGCTGCGGCAGCCCACATCCGCGTGGCGGATGCCAGCACCTACTTCGGCCTTCCGGAGGGGCAGCGCGGCATCTTCGTCGGCGGCGGCGGGTCGGCACGCATTCCGCGCCTGGCCGGCGTGGCCTGCATGACCGACATGATGCTCACAGGCCGGGTGCTGGATGCCAGCGAGGGCGAGCGACGTGGCCTGGTGCAGTACGTGGTGCCCGAGGGCGGCTCGCTGGCCAAGGCGGTGGCGCTTGCGCAGCGCATCGCCACCAATGCGCCGCTGTCGAACTATGCGGTCGTCCAGGCCTTGCCCCGCATCGCCGACATGGCCCAGTCCGACGGGCTGTTCGTCGAGTCGCTCATGGCCGCCATCGCCCAGGGCGATGAGGCCGCCAAGCAACGGCTCGCGGACTTTCTGCAGGGCCGCGCCGCCAAGGTGCTCAAGACGTGATGGCCGCCATCCAACCCACCCAAGGAGTTTCTATGCCATTCACTTCCCAGGCTGCACTCGTCACAGGCGCCGGCTCCGGTCTCGGCGAAGCCGTCTCACGGGCACTGGCCCAGGCCGGTGCGCGCGTTGCGCTGCTCGACATCCATCTGGCCGCGGCCGAGCGCGTTGCCGCCGAACTGCGGGCCCTGGGCCAGCAGGCCATCGCCGTGCACTGCGACATCGCCGACGAAGCCTCGGCCACGGACGCGCTCGACGCTGCCGCGGCCGCCCATGGCGACGCGCGCATCCTCATGAACATCGCCGGAGTGGGTGGCGCCAGGCGGGTGATCCAGCGCGACGGGTCCCCGGCGCCGCTGGCCGACTTCGAACGCACCCTGCGCGTGAACCTGCTCGGCACCTACAACATGGTGCGGCTCATGGCCGCGCGCGCCGCCCGGCTGGAGCCTCTCGTGGATGGGGCCCGCGGCGTGATCGTGAACACCGCATCGGTCGCCGCGTTCGACGGCCAGGTCGGCCAGGAGGCATACGCCGCATCGAAAGCCGGCGTGGCCGGCATGACCCTGCCGCTGGCCCGCGACCTGGCGCAGTGGGGCATTCGTGTGTGCACCATCGCGCCCGGCATCTTCGCGACGCCGCTGCTCAAGGAACTGCCCGAGGCGGTGCAGCACACCCTGGCCGAGGCGATTCCGTTTCCGAAGCGCCTGGGCCACCCCGAGGAATTCGCCGCGCTGGCCCTGCACATCGCCAGCAACGGGCACCTGAACGGCGAAGTGATTCGCCTGGACGGCGCACTGCGGATGGCAGCGCGCTGACCCCCACGCCAACGAAGTCTTCAAAGGAGTCTTCCACCATGTTCCCCCTCAACACCTGGTACGTTGCGGCACGCAGCGACGAGATCCCGCAGGGCAGGCCGCTGGGCCGGCGCATTTGCAACCAGGCACTGGCGATCTTCCGAAGCAGCGATGGCAGCGTCGCCGCCGTGGAAGACTTCTGCCCCCACCGCGGGGCGCCCCTGTCGCTGGGACGGGTGGAGGGCAACACGCTGGTGTGCGGCTACCACGGACTGGCGATGGGTTGCGACGGCAGGACCGTGTCGATGCCCTGCCAGCGCGTGCGCGGTTTTCCGGCCGTGCGCAGCTTTCCGCTGCACGAGGCCCACGGCTTCGTATGGATCTGGCCCGGGGACCCGGCACTCGTCGATGTGGCGAAGATTCCGCGGTTCGACTGGCTCGGCAATCCGCAATACGCCTACGGCGGCGGGCTCTACCGCATCGGCTGCGATTACCGCCTCATGATCGACAACCTGATGGATCTGACGCACGAAACCTACGTGCATTCCACCAGCATCGGCCAGAAGGAGATCGACGAGGTGCCGTGCCAGACGCATGCGGACGGCGATCACGTGGTCACCCAGCGCCACATGGCAGGCATCGAAGCGCCCCCGTTCTGGAAGATGGCCCTGCGCATGAACGGCCTGCCCGACGACCAACCGGTGGACCGCTGGCAGATCTGCCACTTCACGCCTCCCAGCCACGTGATGATCGAGGTCGGCGTGGCCCTGGAGGGCAAGGGCGGCTACAGCGCACCCGACGAATTCAAGGCCGCCAGTTGGGTGGTGGACTTCATCACCCCGGAAACCGACACGTCCATCCACTATTTCTGGGGCATGGCACGGCGATTCCGGCCCGACGATGAAGGGCTGACGGCGCAGATCCGCGAGGGCCAGGGCCGCATCTTCGCGGAAGACCAGGAAATGCTGGAACGGCAACAGGCCAATCTGCTGGCCTACCCCGACCGCAAGCTCCTGCTGCTGAACATCGACGGCGGCGGGGTGCAGTCGCGCAAGGTCATCGAACGGTGGCTGCAGGCCGAGGCCGCTGCATGAGTGCGGCGGCCTTGCTGCAGTTGCGCGTGGCCGGCAAGCGGGCCGCCGCGCAGGACATCGTGGAGCTGACGCTGCAGGCCCTGCCCGGGCAGAGCCTGCCCGCATTCGATGCCGGCGCCCATCTCGACCTGCATCTGCCCGGCGGGTTGGTCCGCCCTTATTCGCTCAGCAACGACCCCGCGGAGCGGGACCGCTACGTGCTCGGCGTGCTGCGCTCGGCGCAATCGCGCGGCGGTTCCGCCGCCGTGCACGAGCAATTGCAGGTGGGCCAGACCGTAGCCACCAGCGCGCCCCGCAACCACTTTCCGCTGCAGGCCACGCCAGCGCAGAAGCTGCTGCTGGCGGGGGGCATCGGCATCACGCCTCTGCTGAGCATGGCCCGCCAGTTGGCGCGGGAGAAGCGCCCCTTCAGGCTGCATTACGCCGGCCGCTCGCGTGAGCGCATGGCGTTCGCCGACGTGCTGGATGCAGCGCCGCTGGCCGGCAGCACGCAGCTGCACGTGGCCAGCGACGGCGGAGCCCCCGACCTGTGCGCGCTGCTCGACGCCCAGCCACCGGGCACCGAGCTCTATGTCTGCGGCCCACTCGGGTTCATGGATGCGGCGTTCGATGCGGCCACGGCACGCGGTTGGGACAGGAGCCGCCTGCACCGGGAACTGTTCGGCGCCAGCGCGGCGCCGGCGAGCAGCGCGAACCCGGCGGACCGCCCCTTCGAGATCGAGATCGCCAGCACCGGGCAGGTGGTCTTCGTCCCCGCAGGCTGCAGCGCAGCCAAAGCCCTGCAGGAGGCGGGGCTGGCGCTCTACACCTCGTGCGAGCAGGGCGTATGCGGCACCTGCCTCACCCGGGTGACGGCCGGCCAGCCGGACCACCGCGACCAGTACCTCACCCCGGAAGAGCAGGCGGCGAACGACCAGTTCCTACCCTGCTGCTCACGATCTCTATCCCCCCGGCTGGTCATCGACCTGTGACGCGCAGGGCCTGCGGCGGGCCATGCCTGGCGCTGGCGCTGCCGCCCCGGCAACCCGCCGCTCAGCGGGCCACGCGGTCCAGCAGATCCATCAGCGTTTCGCGCTCGTCCGCGCTCAGCCCCTTGGACAGCCTGACTTCGTACTCCGCCAGCTTGTCGCGGACTTCGCCCAGCCGCTCCTCGCCCTGCTCGGTGATCTCCAGGGAGTAGCGGCGGCGGTCGCCTTCCACCTCGACCCGGCGGATCCACCCGGCCCCTTCCAGCGCGTCCACCAGCTTGAGCACGCTGGGCCCGGCCACGCCCAATTCCTTGGCCAATGCCGCCTGGTTGATGCCCGTGTTCATGGCGATCAGGGACAACGCCGTAACGCGGGCCGGCGACAGGTCCATCGGCGCCATTTTCTCGAAGAACAAATCGAAGGCCCGCACCTGGGCAAGCCGCAGCTTGTAGCCCAGCGCATCGCTTTGAAAGTCGTGCGATGCCGCTGCCTTGCGGGACCGCGAGGTCGGCCGCCTGCCTGGCGGCGCTGACTCTGAACCACTGATTCGAACCATGCCAACTCCTTATCCAAGGTAACAATCATAGTGGCCCTGCCCGATCTGCTGCGAAAACTGCAGCAGGTGCGCAAGGCGACCGGAGCCCTGGATCAGTCGCGGAACAGGTCGAAAGCCGCGGTCCGGCGGCCGATGCGCCAGCCTTGCGCCGTGCGCACGAAGTGATCGACGAAGTGCCCCAGCCGCTGCAGCGGCTCCGCAGGCCGCCCATGGGGGCCGGGAAGGCTGTCGGCCTGGGCGGTCCATACCAGGACGCGGCTGGTGGCGAGCGCATGGTCTTCGGAGACCTCGTCGAACAGGGTTCCGCAGATCACATGCACCGTCGTG
>JAEWPH010000059.1 GCA_023460715.1 Pseudomonadota bacterium
ACCACCGCAAAGCCCCGGCCCTGCTCGCCCGCGCGGGCCGCTTCCACGGCCGCGTTCAGCGCCAGGATGTTGGTCTGGAAGGCGATGCCGTCGATCACGCCGATGATGTCGGCGATCTTGCGGCTGGCATCGTTGATGTCGGTCATCGTCGTCACCACCTCGCCCACCACGCGGCCGCCGCGTGCGGCCACTTCGGCCGCCGAATTGGCCAGCTGGTTGGCCTGGCGTGCCGCGTCGGCCGACTGGCGCACGGTGCCCGTGAGCTGCTCCATACTCTGCGCGGTTTCGGCCAGGCTGCTGGCGGTGGACTCGGTACGTGCCGACAGGTCCTGGTTGCCGGTGGCGATCTCGGCGCTGGCGGTGCTGATGCTGTCCACCGCCGTGCGCACCTGCTGCAGCACCTGCAGGTAGCGCTGGCGCATGCCCTCCACCTCGTTCACCAGCGCGCCGATCTCGTCGCGGCGCGTGGTGGTGAAGGCCTGGGTCAGGTCGCCCTGGGCCACGGTGGTGATGGCGCCGGTCAGCTCACGCAGCGGCTGGCTCACGCCGCGGCGCAGCATCAGGAACAGGCCGCCGCCCAGCACCAGCACGGCCAGCGCCATGGCGCCCCAGACGGCCCACAGCGCGCTGCGCTGGCCGGCCATGGCCTCCAGGTCGGACACCTCGGCCACCACCCACCAGCCCGACTGCGTCTTGCGGCGTACGGCCCAGGGCTCCTCGCCCTGCTCGGCCAGCAGCGGCAGCGCGCGCTGCACCTGGTCGCCGTCGGCCAGGGCCTGCAGGTATTCGCGTGCCTGCGGATAGGCGGCCAGCACCTTCTTGCCCCGTGCGGTGGGGTGGGCGACGAAGACGGCGTCGTCCAGCGACTTGCGCGGGTCGATCACATAGGCGCCGCCGTGCTCGAAGAAGCGCATGTCGGCCACCTGCTTCTGGATCAGGTCGTGGAACACGGTGAGGTCGTTGCCCACGAACAGGATGGCGATGACCTTGCCCGAGGCATCCTTGCGCGGCTCGTAGTGCGCCATGAACGGGCGGCCGAACAGCATGGTGCGGCCCGTGTAGGCCTCGCCCTTGAGCATCAGCGGATAGGCCGGGCTGGCGCGGTCGAGCTGGGTGCCCACGGCGCGTTCGCCCTTCTCGTTCTTCACCGACGTGGTGATGCGCACAAAGTCGTCGCCCTTGCGCGCGAACACGGTGGCGATGCCGCCCGTGTCCGCGTTGAACTTGTCCACGATGGCGTAGTCGCCGTTGAGCACGTTGCCGAAGTTGCGCAGCTCGCCGGTGGCGTCATCGAGCGCCATCGTCGGCTCGAAGTAGCCGCGGAACACGGTCGCGCCGCGGCGGATCAGCTCGCGGTTGGCCTCGTCCACCGAATCGAGCGAGCGCGCCACGCCTTCGGCGGCATTGCCCACGCCCGACATCACCTGCGTGCGCGTGGCGCGGTTGGTGATGGAGGCGATGGCCAGGCTGACCAGTAGCAGGACCACGGCGACCAGGCTGAGCGCCAGCAATGTCACGCGGCGGGCGACAGAGCGGTTGGAAACGGCAGGGGCGGTCATCGTTAAGTCCTTGATTTAGAACAAAAGGGCGTCGGATTGTCCCCTGGAGTAATGAAAAGTAACGCACAAATCCGTAGTTACCCTAGGTTGCCCGTGGGGCCAAAACCACGTTTGCGCTTCCGCGGGGTGGAACCTGGGGCCGGTTCCCGGCCAAAGACACCGCCTTCCGCAAGGTAGGAATGAAGTGCCAAAAGCGCCTGAAGCGCCCGTCCCTTATACGCAAACAGCTATCGTTTACATAGCATAAGGTCGCCGCAGTGCGGCCGATACCGCCTGACCTAGTGCTTATTTGGACTTGCGGCCCCAGAGCGAAACACCGTAGGCAGGCCGCCTGCAGCCGCTTTTTCTCGCCAGCGACGTCTCCGGCAGGGCCTCGGCTGAGGGGCTCAGCGGGGCGGCGCTGCCAGGCGCGCGCGCTGCAGCGGTGCACGGGCAGTGGCGGGGTCGTCGGTGAACACGCCGTCCACGCCGGCGGCCAGGAAGGCGTCTACCTCGGCCTGCGCATCCCCGCGCACGGCGCCATCGGTGGCGGGCGCGCCCTTCAGGGCCAGCGGCAGAAAGGCGTTCTCGGGCCGGAGCGTCCACACATGCACCAGCAGCCCGGCCGCATGGGCCCGTGCCACCAGCGGCGTGGGGTCCGCCAGGGCGCCATCGCGCACCGGCACGACCAGGCCCTTGCTGGCGCCGATGCCGTCGGCATAGGTGGCGACCTCGGCCAGCCCGGCGGGCGTGAGCAGGTCTGCGTACGTGCGGGCCGGCCCGGAGCCGGACTGCGCCGCCAGGTCGTACGGCCGGCCGCTGCCGGCCACCAGCTGGACCAGGCGCACTGTGCTGCGCGCGCGCAGCGCCCGCAGGTTGGCCGTCTCGAACGACTGCACGAACACGGGCGCGCCGGCATGGTTCCAGCCCTGGGCCTCCAGCGCGGCCAGCAGCGGCGGCTCCAGCGGCAGGCCGATGGACTGGAAGTAGGTCGGGTGCTTGGTCTCGGGATAGATGCCGATGGTGCGGCCGGTGCGCTGCGTCTCGGCCCGGGCGAGGTCGATCACCTCCTGCAGCGTGGGGATCTCGAACTGCCCGTCGAAACGCACGTTGGCCGGGCGCACCTTCGGAATCCGCTCGCGGGCGCGCAGCGTCTTGAGTTCGGCCAGCGTGAAGTCCTCGGTGAACCAGCCGGTGATGCGCTCGCCGTCGATGGTCTTGGTGGTGCGCCGGGCGGCGAACTCGGGGCGGTCGGCCACGTCGGTGGTGGCCTCTTTCACCGAGCCGTCGGCATGGAGGATGGCGATGGCGTTCTCGTGCCGCGCCACCAGGAACCCGTCGCGGGTGATGACCAGATCGGGCTCGATGAAGTCCGCCCCGTCCGCGATGGCCTGCCGGTAGGCCGCGAGCGTGTGCTCGGGCCGCAGTGCCGATGCGCCGCGGTGCGCGATCAACACGGGGTGCGCGGGCCGGGCGGCGGACGGTGCTTGCG
>JAEWPH010000060.1 GCA_023460715.1 Pseudomonadota bacterium
GGCGTCTGGTCGGCCCTGGCGCCGCCGGGCTGGCGCGTCAAGGGCACGTTGCAGGCCGACGTGGCGCTGTCGGGCACCCGCACCGCGCCCCGCTGGAGCGGCACGCTGGGCGCCGACCAGATGGCCGTGCGCTCGCTGCTGGACGGCGTGGACCTGCGCGACGGCCGCCTGCGCGCCACGCTGCAGGGCGACCGGCTGGAGATCACCGAGTTCCGCGTCAACGGCGGCCAGGGCAGCCGGGCCCGCATCGCCGGCTTCAGCGGCAACCGCACGGCCGCGCCGCAGAGCGGCGGCACGCTCACGGGCACCGGCCAGGTGTCTTGGGCCGGGGCCGGCCAGGCGGGCGGCTCTTCTTCCGGCATCGCCATGGATTTCAACGCCGAAGCGCGCGCCCTGCAGGTGCTGGTGCGCGCCGACCGGCAGGTCAGCGTATCGGGCAACCTGCAGGCGCGCCTGCAGGGCGGCCAGTTCACGCTGCGCGGCAAGCTCACCACCGACCGCGCCACCATCATCCTCCCCGAGGCCGGAGCGCCCACGCTGGGCTCCGACGTGGTGGTGCGCTCGGCCGCCAAGGACCGCGAGGCCGCGCAAAAAACCCAGCAGGCCGCCCAGGCCGCCGGCCGGGTGGAAGCGGCCAAGCCGCCGGACATCGCCGTCACCCTCAATCTGGGCGACGACTTCGCGCTGCAGGGCTACGGCATCACGACTCGCCTGACCGGCGAGCTGGAGCTGCGCGGGGCCAGCGTGGCCGGTGGCCCGCCGCGCGTGACGGGCGAGGTGCGCACCGTGGAAGGCCGCTACCGGGCCTGGGGCCAGTCGCTGAACGTGGAGACGGGCCTGTTCCGCTTCAACGGACCGTACGACAACCCGGCGCTGGACGTGCTGGCCATCCGTCCCAACATCAGCGTGCGCGCAGGCGTGCAGGTTTCCGGGTCGGCCAAGGCGCCGCGCGTGGCGCTCTATTCCGACCCCGACCTGCCGGATGCGGAGAAGCTTTCGTGGGTGGTGCTGGGCCGCAGCGCCGCCGCGGGCGGGGCCGAAGCGGCGCTGCTGCAACAGGCCGCGCTGGCGCTGCTGGGCGGCAACGGCGACAGCGGCGCGGGCAACTTCGCGCGGCGCGTGGGGCTGGACGAGATCGGTTTCCGCGGACCGGGCAGCGGCGAGGACGCCAGCGCGGCGGCGCTTACCTTCGGCAAGCGGCTGTCCAAGGACCTGTACCTGACCTACGAGCGCAGCCTGTCGGGCGCGCTGGGCACCATCTACATCTTCTACGACCTGTCGCAGCGCCTCACGCTGCGGGGCCAGACGGGGGTGCAGAGCGCGGTGGACCTGATCTACACCCTGCGCTACGACTGACATCGCGCGGGCGCCGGAATACGAAGCCTTTTCGGCCTCCAGCGACCGTCCACAATGCGCAAGCAGCTATTCAAACAATAGCAAATCAGGGCATGGTGCAAAGGCGGCTGGCGCTTCGCAGTGCCTGTCTTTTCAGGCCGCCGGGTGGGCCTCGGCGCGCAGGTGGCGCACGTAGGGAAAGAGCATCTTGCCCGCCGCTTCCAGCAGCTCGAACTGCCCGGCCGGCAGCTCGCGCCCGACCATGTCGAAATGGCACAGGGTGCCGAACAGCCCGCCGGCGTTGTCCGCCACGGGAACCCCGTGGTAGGACAGCACCACGCCCTGGTAGCGGTGTCCGTCGAGCAGCGGCTCGCGGGCCGTGTCGCTGGTGAGGAAGCAGCCGTCGCGCAGGACGAACTGGCAGAAGCTGTCTTCCAGCTGCACCACCGCCAATTCGTCGGGCCGCACAGCCTCTTCCTTGTCGACCAGAAAGACGTTGTGCAGCGCCTCGCCCTGCAGCCGGTAGACACCGGTGTAGCGGTGGGGCACCGCTGCGTTGAGCGCGGCCAGGCCGGCTTCGAGGCCTTGTTCGGCCAACGAGGCGCGCAGCTGGCGGGGGGTGAGGTCGCGGGAGGCGTACATAAGCTGCCCAGTGTAGAACCAGTTTGCAACTGGGCGTAAGTCGGACAAAGCCGGCACCTTACAATCGCTGGCTCTCCTCATAGTTCAATGGATAGAACGAGTGCCTCCTAAGCGCTAGATGCAGGTTCGATTCCTGCTGAGGGGACCACCCTGGCGCGGCCTCCGTCTTGGCCCGCACAGACATGAAAAAGCCCGCTTCTGCGGGCTTTTTGCTGAGCGCTTGGCCGGCGACTCCACCGCGTGGCGGCCGCCAGTGCCACATTCCTACTGGCGCACCACGGCGCCCCGCGAGGCCTGGCCGTTCAACGAGGGGGCCGATTGCGCTCCACCCGTTACCGCCTGTGGCGCGGCGATGCTGGTCTGTGCCACTGTGGCGGGCCGCCACGTGGGCTGGTTCATCTTGAAGAAGACGACGGCCGAGACCGCCAGGATGGCCACCAGGGCGGCAATCCAGAAAACGCGCAGGTCGCCATGGCCCAGTTCGGGATCCGTGCTTTCCATGCCGGAACGGATGTCGGCAGGGTACTGTGACGTGTTCATGATGGTTACGCTCCGAGCTCTTTTGAACCATGAAGTTACCGTTGCGCCGCAAGCCGCGCTGTCGGACAAGTACGCATCGCGTCCTGCACCAAGCTACTAACTGGCTTAGGAAGCGAATGCAGTACCGGGCAGCGGTACTCCTTACCAGGGGAAGAAGATGGCCACGGCCAGGAAGGCGGCCACGATGCCGCCAATCCACAGCATGCGGTGGTTGGCGTAGCCGTTGCGGCCGGACGAGGTCGGCACGGCGCCGGAGGTGTTTTTCGAGGGGTTCATGGCAGTCTCTTTCCAAGGGGGGACAGTGAGCCCGTACGATAGGCGCCCCGCCGCAGGCAGCGCGTCGGACAAGCGCCGGTCGCCGGGCCGGAACCCATCCATGGGAGACCCGCGCCCCACGGCGCTTTCGGCGTCGGCAGACGCCCTGCGGCGCGCTTACCAAGCGCCGCGCACC
>JAEWPH010000061.1 GCA_023460715.1 Pseudomonadota bacterium
GGGCCGGCATGGCCGCCGCGCTGGGCGCCGCCCGGCAAGGCCATGCCGTCACCGTCTTCGAGGCCGCGCGCACCGTGGGTGGGCGGGCGCGGGCGCTCACCGTACCCGCGCAGGACGGCACGCCGCTCACGCTGGACAACGGCCAGCACATCCTCATCGGCGCCTACGCCGAATGCCTGCGCCTGATGCGCAGCGTGGGCGTGGCCGAGCGCGATGCGCTGCTGCGCATGCCGCTGGCCCTGCCTTTCGCCGACGGCACCGGGCTGCGCCTGCCCGACCTGCCCCCGCCCTGGGATGCGCTGGTGGGCATCGCCCGTGCGCGCGGCTGGTCGTGGGGCGAGCGGCTGGCGCTGCTGCGCACGGCGGCGGCCTGGCGCCTGGGCGGCTTCACCTGCGGGCCGCAGGCCACGGTGGCCGTTCTGTGCGCCCACCTGCCGGCGCGGCTGCAGCAGGAATTCATCGACCCGCTGTGCGTCTCGGCCCTGAACACGCCGGCCGCGCAGTCCAGCGGACGCGTCTTCTTGCGCGTGCTGCGCGACAGCCTGTTCAGCGGGCGCGGCGGCTCGCACCTGCTGCTGCCGCGCGTGGACCTGGGCGCCCTGTTGCCCGAGCCCGCGGCGCAGTGGCTGCGCGCGCACGGCCACACCGTGCACCTGGGCCGCCGCGTGGCAGCGCTGCAGGCCGCGCAGCCCCAACCCGGCTGGCTGCTGGACGGCGAAGCCTTCGATGCCGTGGTGCTGGCCACCACCAGCACCGAAGCCGCCCGCTTGGCCGGCACGGCCGCGGCGACGCTGCCTGCCCAGTCGCCGCACGGTATGGCGCTCGCGGCCTGGGCCGCCTGCGCCCAGGCCCTGCCCTTCACCGCCATCGCCACGGTCTACGCCCGGCATCCCGCCGCGCGGGGGCCGGTGCTGCCCGGGCCCATGGTGGCGCTGCGCAGCGGCCCGGGCCAACCGGCCCAATTCGTCTTCGACCGCCAGCCGCTGGACGGGCCGGCCGGGCTGCTGGCCTTCGTGGTGAGCGCCTTCGAGGGCGAACGCAGCACGCTCGAAGCCCAGGTGCGCCAGCAGGCCGCCGAGCAGCTGGGGCTGGCGCCGCTGGAGGTCGTGCAGACGGTGGTGGAAAAGCGCGCGACGTTCGCCTGCCTGCCGGACCTGCAGCGTCCGGCGCTGCAGCCGGCACCCGGGCTGGCGCTGTGGGCCTGCGGCGACTACATCGACGGGCCCTACCCCGCCACGCTGGAGGGGGCCGTGCTCAGCGGCACCGCGGCAGCGCAGGCACTGGGCAGCGCCTAGGCCTCGATATCCAAGCAAAAATGGCCTGCAGCGCTTATTCCACCAGCGCAAGCAGCTATTACATCTATAGCAATCAAGTGATAACTGGCGGCTGGGCGCGGGGCAGCACATCTGCCAGCGTGACGACCGCCAGCCCCGTGTGCCCCCAGAAACGCTCCAGGCTGTCGGCCGGCTCGATCAGCAGCCGCTGCACCAGCGGCTGCAGCGGCGTGGCGGCCGGGTCGGCCACCAGCACATAGCGCGACTGCCGCGTGTCCAGCGCGCCGGACGCGGTCTCGTTCACCTGCACCGCCCAGTCCAGCGCCGTGAGGGCCTCCAGCACGGGCTCCAGCTGCAGCACATCCACGCGCAGCCGCTGCGCCAGCTGCGGCGCCGTGAAGCCCCGCTCAGGGCCATGGCGGGCGCGGTGCAGCTGCAGCAGCACCTCCACGGCCAGCTGGAAGGTCCAGCCCGGCCCGCTGGGGCGCCGCGCCACGCCCGCCAGCAGGCTGGGCAGGTAGGCGGCAACCACGGCCCCCAGCAGCACGATGACCCAGGCCACATAGACCCACAGCAGCAGGATCGGCAGCGTGGCGAAGGTGCCGTACAGCACCGAGTACGTAGGCACGGAGGCCAGGTACAGCCCCAGCACCTTCTTGGCCACCTCGATGCCCACCGACACGAACACCCCGCCCGCCCAGGCGTGGCGCCAACTCACCTGCGTGTTGGGCACGTAGCGGTACAGCGCCGCCATGCCGGCGGCCAGCACGAAGAACTCGATGGAGTCGAACAGGAAGCGCGCGCTGCCCGGCAGCGTCTCGCCGATGCCGCGCGAGGCGGCCGAGGCCATGGAGGTCGTCAGCGCCAGGCTGGCCGCCAGCACCAGCGGCCCGAGCGTGATGGCCGCCCAATAGATGAGCACCCGCTGCCCCAGCGGCCGCAGCTGCCGCACCCGCCAGATGTTGTTGAGCGTGCGGTCGATGGTGAGGATCAACGCCAGCGCGGTGACGAGCAGGATGGAGAACCCCGCCACGCCCAGCCCGCTGGCCTTGGCCGCGAACTGGGTGAGATAGCCCAGCACGGGCCGCGAGATGCTGTCCGGCACCAGGCTGTCCACCAGCCAGCGCTGCAGCACGAACTGCATCTTCCCGAAGATGGGAAACGCGGTGAACACCGCCAGCGCCACGGTGACGAACGGCACCAGCGCCAGCAGCGTGGTGAAGGTGAGGCTGCTGGCCGTCAGGCCCAGGCGGTCTTCGCGAAAGCGCTCGCGCAGCGTGTGCGCGGTGGTGCGCCAGGGGAAGTGCGATAGGTCCACCAGCCAGGCTTCCAGGCGTGCGGCGGTGGACTGTAGGGTCTGCGACATGGCCGATATGATCCCCGATTCGGCAACGCCCCGCCGGGCCCGCACCCAAAGAATCCCGCCGCCGCCCCCCGGCGGCATCGCTCCATGAACGCACCCTCCGACCTCTCCCCCGCGACCGACGTCGCCGCCACGCGCTGGCTGGCCGTGGGCAGCCTGCTGGGCCTCATCGTGCTGAGCCTGGCGTGGGAGCTGTGGCTCGCGCCCCTGCGCCCGGGCGGCTCGTGGCTGGCGCTCAAGGCCCTGCCGCTGGCGGTTCCGCTGGCCGGGCTGCTCAAGCGGCGCATGTACACCTACCGCTGGGTCAGCCTGGTGGTGTGGCTGTACTTCACGGAAGGTGTCGTGCGCGCATGGAGCGACCCGGCCCCCGGCCACTGGCTGGCCCTGGTGGAGGTCATCCTGTGCCTGGGCCTGTTCACGGCCTGCGCGCTGCACGTGCGGCTGCGCCAGCGCCATGCGCGCGCGGCCGCCCAGGCGGGCACGCCGTCCGCTGGGTAGCGGAGGGGTAAAGGGACGGGTAGAGGGGGCGGGTTACTCCGCGCCCTGCGCCCCGTCCAGTGCGATGCCCGGGTAGCCGGCCACGGTGCGCGCCTGCAGGGCGATCGCATCGAAGAACACCCGCGCCGCGGGTGAGAGGGAACGCCGCGGCCGCTGCAGCAGCATGATGCGCCGTGCGATGTGCGGCGCTGCCAGCGGACGGAAACGCAAATCGCCCAGCAGCGGGTGCTGCGCGGTCAGCGCAGGCATGACGGCCACGCCCAGCCCCAGGCGGATCGCCTGGCACAGCAGCAGCGTGTGGGAAACGCGCAGCCGCGGCCGCCGCACGCTGTCGGGCAGGCTCTCACCGGACTGGAGCAACTGGCTGATGGCCGTGTCTTCCGTCAGCCCGATGCAGTCGCGCCCCGCCAGCTGCGACGCCTGCAGCGTGGGCCCTTGCAGCAGCGGATCGTCCGCGCGCGCCAGCAGGCCCATAGGGTCGCGCAGCAGCGGCTGCGCCTCCAGGCCCTGCGCCGTGGGGTGCCAGCCGCTGATGCCGAAGTCCACCTGCCCCTCGCGCACCAGCCGCGTGATCGTGCTGGCGACCTCTTCGAACAATTGCACCTGGATGTGCGGGTGGCTGCGCTGCAGGGCGGGCAGTGCCGGCAGCACGATGGCCGCCAGCACCGAAGGCGCCGCGGCAATGCGCACCTCGCCCCCGCGCAGCGAGGCCAGGTCGTCCATGCGGCGCAGCCCCTGCTCCAGCGCCGCCAGGGACTGCTGCACGTCTTCGAGGAACGCGCTGCCGCCGGCCGTGAGCCCCACCGAGCGGGTGGTGCGGTCGAACAGCCGCACGCCCACGGCCTCTTCCAGCTGGCGGATGGACTCCGACAGGGCCGACTGCGTTATGTGCAGCTGGCGCGCCGCGGCGGCGAATGTGCTGCTGCGTGCCACCTCCTGGAAGGCGCGCAGCTGGCGCAGGCTGACATTATTCGGAAGCACCGGCATAACCCTGCGAATTATTCAAATTGCCTTGAGTCTAGTCTGGCCTTAGGCTCACAGGCTTCGCACAGCGCTTTCCACGCCATGGATCGCTGCGCATCGACCACCGAGACTTCACGCCATGACCCAGCCCTTCATCGACCAACTGCGCGCCATCGTCGGCGCCCCCCATGTGCTGACCGAGGGCGACCTCACCGCGTGGGAACAGGATTGGCGCCGCCGCTCGCGCGGCAAGGCGCTGGCCGTGGTGCGGCCCGGCAACACGGCCGAGGTGGCCGCCGTGGTGAAGGCCTGCGCCGCGAACGGTACGGCCCTGGTACCCCAGGGCGGCAATACCGGCCTGGCCGTGGGATCGATCCCCGACGCGACGGGCACGCAGGTGCTGCTCAGCCTGACACGCCTGAACGCCGTGCGCAGCGTGGACACCGACAACCTCACCATGACCGTCGAGGCCGGCTGCATCCTGCAGAACCTGCAGGAGGCGGCCGAGAAGGCCGGCCTGCTGTTCCCATTGAGCTTGGCGGCCGAGGGCAGCTGCACCATCGGCGGCAACCTAGCGACCAATGCCGGCGGCACCCAGGTCGTGCGATACGGCAACACACGCGACCTGTGCCTGGGCCTGGAAGTGGTCACGCCGCACGGCGAGGTGTGGGATGGGCTGAAGGGCCTGCGCAAGGACAACACGGGCTACGACCTGCGCGACCTGTTCATCGGCAGCGAAGGCACGCTGGGCATCATCACCGCCGCGACGATGAAGCTCTACCCCCAGCCCGCCGCCAGCCTGACGGCCTGGGCCGCCGTGCCGTCGATGGCGCATGCCGTGCAACTGCTGGCCCTGGCGCACAAGCATCTGGGCGCAGGCCTCACGGGCTTCGAGGTGATGGGCCGCTTTGCCCTGAGCCTGGTCGCCAAGCACATGCCGCAGCTGCGCGTGCCCTTCATCGACCAGGACGACGTGCCCTACGGCGTGCTGCTGGAAAACAGCGATAGCGAATCCGAAGAGCACGCCCGCGCGCGCTTCGAGGCGCTGCTCGAAACGGCGTTCGACGCCGGCTGCGTGCAGGATGCCGTGGTGGCCGAGAACATCGCCCAGGCCCACCAGCTCTGGCATATCCGCGAGAACATTCCGCTGGCCCAGGCCGAGGAAGGGCTGAACATCAAGCACGACATCTCGGTGCAGATCCCGCGCATTCCGGCCTTCGTGGAATACGCCGACGCGCTGCTGCAGCGCGAGATCCCCGGTGTGCGCCTGGTCAACTTCGGCCACCTGGGCGATGGCAACCTGCACTACAACGTGCAGGCCCCCGCCGACGGCGACCCCAAGGCCTTCTTGCGCGAGCAGGAGGACCGCGTCAATCACCTGGTCTACGAGGCCGTGGCGCAGTTCGGCGGCTCGTTCTCCGCCGAGCACGGTGTGGGCGAACTCAAGGTGGACAAGCTGCAGAAGTACCAGTCGCCCGTGGCCCTGTCGATGATGCGCGCCATCAAGGGCGCGCTGGACCCGCAGGGGCTGATGAACCCGGGGCGGGTGCTGCCTGCGGTTTGAATGCCCACAGCGGGGCCGCCGCCCCGCTACCTCGCCCTCAGCGCCGCGCGTTCTCCCGCATCGTCAGCACCTCGGCCGGCAGGGGCACCGGCGCGCCCTGGTCCTGCACGTCCCATTCCTCGCCCCCGGTGAGCAGCCACACCCGTACCGCATCCGCAGCGGGGTTGATCACCACGGCCGCCTCTTCCGCGTCGCCCCGGTGCGGCCGGTTGCCGGTGATGAACAGCAGCTTTCCATCGCGCTGCAGCGGGCCGCTGACGCCCAGGTTGTCCAGCAGGACGGGGTAGTTCACCTCGCCCATCAGGCCGCGCAGCCGCTCGGCCAGCGGCCCTGTGCGCAGGAAGTCTGTGCCGCCGGAGGGGCGGCGCCCCACCTGCGCCTCCAGGCTGGCCCAGCGGTTCGCGGCCGGCGTGCCAGACGTTGCCGTTGCTGGTGGCGCGGTGGCAGCCGCTGCGGCGGGCGTTGCAGGCGCCGTAGCACCGCAGCCCGCCAAAAGCACTGCACACGAGAGGCCGGCCAGCAGCGCGCAACGGTACGGGGCAAGAGGCGGGGACGAACGCATGGCAGGAATTCCTTCGGTCAACGGTCAGGCAAAGGGGCTAGCTTACCGCCGCCTGCGCTGCCCGGCGCCACGGCCTAAAATCGCGCGTTTCGCCCTCAGCCCTTCCGCCTTCGTCATGACCGACCACGCCCGCCCCATCCGCTCCCAGTACGAAGACTTCATGCGCCACGTAGCCACCCACGGCGTGGCCAAAGGCGATCGCACGGGCACCGGCACGAAAAGCGTCTTCGGCCACCAGATGCGGTTCGACCTGAACGAAGGCTTTCCGCTGGTGACGACCAAGAAAGTGCACCTCAAATCCATCATCGTGGAATTGCTGTGGTTCCTCACCGGCTCCAGCGACAACCACTGGCTGAAGGAACGTGGCGTGACGATCTGGGACGAATGGGCGCGCGCGGACGGCGACCTGGGGCCCGTCTACGGCGTGCAATGGCGCAGCTGGCCCACGCCGGACGGCGGCCACATCGACCAGATCAGCCAGGTGATCGACACGCTGAAGAAGAACCCCGATTCGCGCCGCATCATCGTCAGCGCCTGGAACGTTGCCGATCTGGACAAGATGGCCCTGATGCCGTGCCACGCGTTCTTCCAGTTCTACGTGGCCCCGCCGCAGGCGCCCGGCCAGCGCGGCAAACTGAGCTGCCAGCTGTACCAGCGCAGCGCCGACATCTTCCTGGGCGTGCCGTTCAACATCGCCAGCTACGCCCTGCTCACGCACATGGTGGCGCAACAGTGCGACCTGGAAGTGGGCGACTTCATCTGGACCGGCGGCGATTGCCACATCTACAGCAACCATGCCGAGCAGGTGGCGCTGCAGCTGTCGCGCGCGCCGTTCGCGTACCCCACGCTGCGCATCGTGCGCAAGCCCGCTTCCATCTTCGACTACCAGTTCGAGGACTTCGAGGTGCAGGGCTACGAACACCACCCGGCCATCAAGGCACCGGTGGCGGTATGAGCACGGCAACGTCCATGGAAATCGCCCTGATCTATGCGCGCGCCGCCAACGGCGTGATCGGCAAGGACGGCGTGATGCCCTGGCATCTGCCGGAAGACCTGGCGCACTTTCGCGCGCTCACGCAGGGCCACCCGGTCATCATGGGCCGCAAAACCTGGGACTCGCTGCCGCCGCGCTTTCGCCCCCTGCCCGGCCGCGCCAACATCGTCGTGACCCGCCAGGCGGACTGGCAGGCCGACGGCGCGCAGCGCGCCGCCAGCCTGGAAGAGGCCCTCTCGCTGGCCGCGGCCGCACACCCGGCCACGGCGTGGGTGATCGGTGGCGCGCAGATCTACGCGCAGGCCCTGCCGCTGGCGCAGCGCGTGGAGGCCACGGAAATCGCCCGCGACTACGACGGCGATGCCCATGCCCCGGTGCTGGGCCCCGCATGGCGCGAGGTGCAGCGCGCACGCGGCGTATCGGCCACGGGCCTGGACTACAGCTTCGTCACCTACAGCAAGGTCGAGTGAGCGGCCCGCGCCGGAGGCTGCGGCGGCGGCGGTGCGCCCAGGTCGTCGCCATGGCGCGCAAAGCGCCTGAGTCGATCGATGTCGAGCACATCCACCGTGCCATAGCGGATCTGCAGCAGCCCGGCGTTCTCCAGCTCGTGCAAGGCGCGGTGCGCGATCTGCCGCGAGACGCCCGCCAGACGCCCGATGTCTTCCTGCGAGATGCGCAAGGCCTTCTCGGCGTTCGGGTTCAGTTGCGGGTTGAACAGCTCGGCCAGGCAACTGGCAACGCGCGCGCTGATGTCGTGCATGCGGTAGCTCTCCGCCAGGGCGACGAACTGCCCCACCCGCGCATTGAGCTGGTGGATCATGAAGTGGCAGAACGGCAGGCTGTCGCCCAGCAGGTAATGGAAGGTTCTGCTGGGCATGACCGCCATCCGGCTGTCGTGCACGGCCACCACGGAGTACGGCCGCAGCTCCCCTTTCAGCAATGACCCCTCGCCCAGCCAGCCCCCGGAAGAGATCCCGCTGAGCGTGGTGCTGCGGCCGTCGGCGGCCAGCAGGTCCACGCGCACCATGCCTTCCACCACGCCGAACCAGTGCGCGGCCAGCGTCCCCCGCTCGCACACCACGGCACCGGCTGCAAACGTCCTGTCCTGGGTCTCACGCTCCACGCGTTCGCGCTGCTCGTCGGTGAGCTCACGCGCCCACGCGGTGGCCCGCAGCATCGCGATGGTCTGGACATGGTTTGTCATTCGGATGACTTTCTGCAGCGGTGCCTCACTGCCGCCACGTGTCTTTGCAAGGACTTTCTTGCCGGGGGCGAATGCCTAGAATTTTTTCAGAACAAGAAGAAGCAGCTGTCGGAGCCAACGCAGTGTAAGAGGCCCAACCCAACGGAGACAAACCATGAAATACCCTCGATTTCCCGCGCGCAGCGCCGCCGTCGCGGCCTGTGCGTCCGTCTTGCTCGCGGCCTGCGGAGGCGACGACGACGATGCCCCGCCACCCGCACCGCCCGTGGCGTCTGCCGCGCAGCAATGCGCAGCACTTGCGGGTACTTCGGTCGGTGGCGCCACGCTGAACGCGGCCACGCTGGTCGCGGCAACGGCCACGGCAGCCGAGTTCTGCAAGGTCACCGGCACGCTGCACGGCACGCTCAACTTCGAGGTGCAGTTGCCGAGCACCTGGAACAACAAGATGCTCTATGCAGGCGGCGGCGGCTGGAACGGCAGCATTGCCATCACGCCCTATTCGCCCAGCGGTTCCACGGCGGGGTATGTGCTGGTGGCTTCTGACGGGGGCCGCCAGGGCAACGGGCTGGACGCCTCGGTATTTCTCAACAACCCCACCGCGCAGGCAGACTTCGGATACCTGTCGGTGCATT
The DNA here is from genome assembly GCA_023460715.1 of Pseudomonadota bacterium. Classification (GTDB taxonomy): domain Bacteria; phylum Pseudomonadota; class Gammaproteobacteria; order Burkholderiales; family Burkholderiaceae_C; genus Paracidovorax. Next base: position 9,055 of record JAEWPH010000061.1, read on the forward strand.
CCGTGAGCGAAGTGGCGAAGGAGCTGATCCGCAAGCGCTACGGCACCGACGCCGCCTTCAGCTACTTCGAGGGGTGCTCCAACGGCGGGCGCGAGGCCCTGGTCGCCGCCACGCGCTTTCCCACCGATTTCGACGGCATCGTCGTGCGGGCGCCAGCCTACTCGTTCACCGAACTGTTCCAGGCCTTCGTCTCCAACGGCAAGGCACTGGCGGCGCCGGGCGGACGCGTCAGCAGCGCGAAGGCGGGCTTGATCGGCCGCACCGTCGTGGCCCAGTGCGACCGGCTGGATGGCGCTGCGGACGGCATCGTTAGCAACCAGGAGGCCTGCAACTTCGACCCCGCCGTGCTGCGCTGCACGGCCGGCGACGGACCCGACTGCCTGACGGATGCGGAGGTGAGCACCGCCCAGACGATGTACGCCGAATTGCGCCGGCCCGACGGGACGAGCATCTACCCGGGCTGGGGCCCAGGCGGCGAAGACATCGGCTGGCCCCTGTGGGTCACCGGCACGGCCATCGGGGGCGTGGGCCTGCAGTTCCAGTTCGGGACCGGCCTCGTCAACTACTGGGTCACCGGCGACCCCAACTTCAACCCGCTGACCTTCGACGCCGAGCGCTACCGCGCCGGGCTGCAACTGGCCGCCACGACCCTGGACGCCACGCCCGATCTGGGACCGTTCTTCCAGCAGGGCGGGAAGATGGTCTTCGCCCATGGCACCCACGACTGGGCCATCAGCTACAAGGCCTCCATCCGGTATGTAGAACAGGTGGCCAACAAGGTGGGCGGCGTCGCCGCGCGGGACCAGTCCCTGGAATTCTTCCTCCAGCCCGGGGTGCAGCACTGCTCCGGCGGCGTGGGCCCGGACACCGTCGATCTGGTCGACGCCGTGTCGCGGTGGCGTGAAAGCGGCACCAAGCCGTCTGCGCAGAACATCGTGGCGCGCACCCTGGCGCCCGACACGCGCGCGGTGCAGCAGTCCCGGCCGCTGTGCAAGTACCCGAGCTTTCCCAAATACCGGGGCTCCGGCGACCTGACGGCAGCAGAAAGCTATACCTGCCAGACGTCATGACAGGAGCCGGGAACGGGGAGCGCACGGAAGCGGCGGGCTCCCCGGCTGTGTTTGGGCAGCAGCACGGAGCAGCGCATCATTAAAATTCCCGTTTTTCTCAACGGACTGCGGCCCCATGCAAATCGCCACCTGGAACATCAACTCCCTGTCCGTGCGGCTGCCCCAGGTACTGGCCTGGCTGGAGGCCAACCCGGTGGACGCCATCGGCCTGCAGGAGCTCAAGCTGGTGGACGAGAAGTTCCCGCACGACGCCTTCGAGGCCGCCGGCTACCACGCCGTGGCCTTTGGGCAGAAGACGTACAACGGCGTGGCGATCCTGAGCCGCACCCCGTTGCGCGACGTGGTGCGCAACATCCCCGGCCACGAGGATGCGCAGGCCCGCGTGATCGCCGCCACGCTGGACACGCCGCAGGGCCCGCTGCGCTTGATCAACTGCTATTTCGTGAACGGCCAGGCGCCGGGCACGGAAAAGTTCGAATACAAGATGCTCTGGCTGGCCGCGTTGCACCGCTGGGTGAAGGAAGAGCTGCTGGCGCACCCGCGCCTGGTGCTGGTCGGCGACTTCAACGTGGCGCCCGAAGACCGCGACTCCTTCGACCCGGTGGGCCTCAAGGACACCATCCACCATACCGTGGAGGAGCGCACGCATTTCCAGGAGCTGCTGCAACTGGGGCTGACGGACGCGTACCGGATGTTCGATCAGCCCGAGAAGAGCTTCTCGTGGTGGGACTACCGCATGCTGGGCTTTCAGAAGAACCGCGGCCTGCGGATCGACCACATCCTGGTGAGCGACGATCTCAAGGGCAGCGTGCAGGCCTGCACCATCGACCGGGCGCCGCGCAAGAACCCGCAGCCCAGCGATCACACGCCGGTCGTAGTGACGCTCGGCTGAGGTAGCGCCTGGAGGGCCGCGGTCCGCATTGCGGCCTGCAGCCCCCACCCGCGGACATTCCACCAGCTGACAAAAAAAGCCGCTCCGAGGAGCGGCTTTTTGCCAGGGAGCGCGGCAGGGTGATGAGTCAAGAGGCCATCACCGGCACCGCGCCATCTGCGCCATCCGCTGTATCAGCGGGCTGCGGCCTGGTAACGGTTGCGCAGGTCGCGCACTTCGTCGTGGTTGCGCTGGGCGCCTTGCGCCTGGCGCTCCACCAAGGCCCGGACCGACGCGGGCAGCGGGGCCTTGAGCGCCTTACGGTAGCGGGCTACGGCGGCGTCCTCGCCGCGCTCGCACTCTTCCAGCACGGCCTTGTCATCGCGGGTCGTCATGGCGGCCTTCACCGAAACCCAGCCACGGTGCAGTGCGCCAGAGACCGTGCCACCCGACGAGGGCTCGCCGCCATGGTTGCGGATTTCGCGCTCCAGCTCTGCTGCGGCGGCAGCGCATTCGCTGGCATGGCGCAGGAAGATGCCCTTGAGTTCGGGCGATTCAGCGTGCTCGGCCGAGGTACGGAAACCGTATTCGCCGTCGCGGCAGGATTCCAGCAGATCGTCCAGCACGTCGACCACGTCGTCGTTGTCGACGATGGCGCTGTCGCTACCCGTGCTCGATTGCGTCATGCTGCCCACCGTGGCGCCCGCGCCGGAGGTTCCAGCGGCGCCCAGGGTCGCTGCGCCTGCGGCCAGGCCCGCGCCGGCGGTGGCCGTCGTGGTGCCGGAGCCGGCACGCTCCCACGCGGCGCGGGTCGCCGGGCGGGCTTCGTCCCACTCCAGGCCGCTGGTGCCGCGAGCCTGGCCCCAGTCGCGGGCCAGGTGCGGCTCCACGGTGTCGAAGTCGCCTTCATAGCGGCCGACCGAGCTCCATCCCAGTTCGTAGGCGGGGCGGTACTCGTCGTAGGTGCGATCGCCGGAATAGTAGGGCTCGCGCTGGTAGCTTTCGCGCCAGTAGGCGTCTTCTGCCGTGGGGTTGACCGACTCGGCCGCAGCCTTGCCGGCCAGGCCGCCGACCACCGC
>JAEWPH010000062.1 GCA_023460715.1 Pseudomonadota bacterium
GGGCAGCACCGTCCGGCACAGCGGCAGCGGGCTGCACGCCCGATGGCGCGGACGACGCTGGCAGCGGCAGCGGACGGGCGCCGGCACGCCACTGCCAGTGCAGCACATCGCGGGCCAGGTCATGGATGCGCGCGGCCAGCCCTTCCACCTGCCGTGCCAGCACCCGGCGGCGCGGCAACCCCGGCAACTGGGCCAGCAAGGCCGCTCGGTCTTCACGCTCCCAGGCCAGCGCGGTCTCCCGCACCAACACCTGCGCCCGCAGCCGGACGATCTCGGCCTGCATCTGCGCGATGGCGTGCGCCTGCGCCGTCACCAACTGGGTGCAGCGCAGTTGGGCCCGCCCGTAGTGCGCCAGCAGCGCCCGGTGTTCATCCAGCAGGTGCTCGAAAGGGGAGGTTGTCATGCGCGCTCCTTGTGGGCGATGGAAACAGGGTGAGGCGCTGCGTGAGCCCCTGCCGGGCTCCACGCCTCATCCCAAATTTTTACCTATTGTATTGATAACCATTCTCATTCAATGCTACACTGCCGTCAATCGCTGACCAGGGCGCCCAGTCCCCGGTCACCGCCGACCAGTTTCATCGTGGGGCGACTCCAGGACTGCCATAGTCCGAAAGGTCGTTTTTGCCAGCCAACGGGCGTGCTCGCGTAGCCAGGCTTTTTTTGCGATGAACCGGCGTCAGACCCCATCCCCTTGCCGCACGCCATGTCCCCTCCGCCGCCCGACCTGCAGAGCGCCGGCCTGAAGGCCACCCTGCCCCGCCTGAAAGTGCTGGAAGTGTTCCGCACCAGCGACGAACGCCACCTGGCCGCGGAAGACGTCTACCGCCACCTGATGGACCGCCACATCGACCTGGGCCTGGCCACCGTGTACCGCGTGCTGGCGCAGTTCGAGCAGACCGGCCTGCTCAAGAAGAGCATGCTCGGGCACCAGAAGGCCGTGTACGAACTGAACGACGGCGAGGAACACCACGGCCACCTGGTGTGCACGGTGACGGGCGAGGTGCGCGAATTCCACGACCCGCTGATCCAGGAACGCCTGGTCGCCATCGCGGCCGAGCAAGGCTTCGACCTGTCCACCTACGTGGTCACGGCGTACGGCGCGCCGCGCACAGCGCGCTGACCCGTCGTCGGCCAGCTCGCGCGCCGCGGGCCCGGCGGCCCACGACACCTTCTCTTCCGTTCACGGTTCCGAATAGCCCTTGGGCCATGCGGCCGGCGCGTCGCAGCAGGCCTCCCAGCCCTGCAGGCGGGAGGTGTGCCCGATCCCCGGGTTGAACGTGTTGGTGGGGTCCAGCTCGCGGTAGAAGCCGGCAAGCGCCGGCTTGGCCACGTAGAGGTGGCCCACGTTGTGCTCGGCCGGGTACTCCGCCCGCCGCGCATCCAGCAGCGCCCACATGCGGTGCTCCATCGCCAGCGGGTCCACGCCCTTCTTCACGATGTAGTCCTGGTGGAACACGTGGCAGAAGAAATGCCCGTAATAAAGCTTGTGGATGACATCGCCCCCGACGTCCGCCGGCAGCTGTTCGACCCAATCGCGGTCATTGCGCCGCAAGGCCACGTCCAGCGCCACGATGTCTTCCACGCTGGCGCGGTGCGCCTCGCGGTAGCGGATGGCGGCGCCCGCGATGGCGAAGCGGTGCAGGAACGCCTTGCGCCCTTCGTCCGCATCGCACTCGAAGAATCCGCCGGTGCTGCTGGGGCCGAAGTGCTGCGCCAGGAAATCGCGCGTGGCGTCCGCCGTGTCGTTGGACACCCGCACCAGCAAGTGGTGCTCGTAGCGCTCACGCATCTGCCCCATGCGCGGCGGCAGGTGGCTAGGCAGCAGATGGGTCAGGCCCTGGATGACGCGGTCCGTCACGCCCCGCAGCCCGAAGCGCTCGAAGAAGCCGTCGATCCGGCTCTTAAGCGCGAATGCGGCCGGCACACGCGCCGTGCCAAAGCGGTCGATCAGCAGGAAGGTGTCCTTGCCGTACCGCTCGCCGATGTCGTAGGCCGTGCGGTGGATGTACTCGCCCGCGATGGGCAGGCGCGGCAACGCCGTCAGCAGGTGGCGGCGCACGGCGGTGAGGTCATCGGGCGCATTGCTGCCAACGTAGAACACGGTGCTGGGCTCCTTGGGAAAGGTGTCCAGCCGCACGGCGAACAGGCACAGCTTCCCGGCCGAACCGGAGGCCTCGAACAGGCGCGACGGATCGGCGTTGAAGCGCGCAGGCGTGTCGGCGTCCACCGCCCGCACATGCTCGCCGTAGTTCGGGTCGGACGCCGCGCGCTGCGGATCGTGCAGCACGTCGGCTGCGGTGTAGTCCCCGCTCTGCAGCCGCGTGAGGATCTCCTCGGGCGTATCGCCCAGCGCGATGCCCAGGTGGTTCACCAACTGCAGCGCGCCGTCCTCGCGCACCTGCGCGTACAGCGCCAGCTGGGTGTAGGCGGGGCCCCGCCGCACCAGCGCGCCGCCGGAGTTGTTGCAGATGCCGCCCAGCACCGAGGCGCCGATGCACGATGAGCCGATCACCGAGTGCGGCTCGCGCCCGAGCGGCGCCAGCGCCTGCTCCAGGCGGTCGAGCGTGGCGCCCGGCAGGCAGACCACCTGCTCGCCGCCGCCCAGCACCTGCACGCCGGTGATACGCAGCGTGTTGACCAGCACGATCTCGCGGTCGTAGTCCGCGCCGTCCGGCGTGGAACCGCCGGTCAGACCCGTGTTGGCTGCCTGCATGATGACGATGCGCCCGGCCGCCACGGCGGCCTGCAGCACCCGCCACTGCTCGAGCAGCGTGCCCGGCCTCACCACCGCCAGCACCGCCCCTTCGCCCGTGCGGTGGCCTTTGCGGAAGCGCCGCGTCGCCTGGTCGTCGGTCAGCACATGGGCGGCGCCCACGGCAGCGCGCAGCTGGCCGAGCAGCGTTTCGCGCGGAACGGCCGTGGCCGATGCATCAGTCATGTCATGTCTCCATCCATCCGTTGCGTGCCTTGCGGACGCGAATCTTCGATAGGGCGCGGCCCGGGCCTGCAGGCGCCGCCTCAGGACTGCCGGTACCGGGCAGCGGTCGCCCTGCCCTGCCCCGCGCACCGGTAACAGAGGCAGCGGGATACGGCACAGCCGCTCAGAGGGTTGCCATCAGGCCTTCACCAGCAGGTCGCCCGAGATGTCGGAGACCTTGGATACGCTGGTGAGCGTCATCGCCACGCGCATTTCCTTCTCCAGCAGCTCCAGCAGGTGCTTCACGCCGGCCTCTCCGGCGGCGGCCAGGGCATAGACGAAGGCGCGCCCGATCATGGCGGCATCGGCGCCCAGCGCAATGGTGCGCACCACGTCCAGGCCATTGCGGATGCCCGAGTCGGCCAGGATCTTGATCTGTCCCTTCACCGCGTCCGCGATGGCCGGCAGCGCTCTGGCCGACGACAGCACGCCGTCGAGCTGGCGGCCACCGTGGTTGGAAACGATGATGCCGTCCGCGCCGAAGCGCACCGCGTCCTTGGCGTCCTCTGGGTCGAGGATGCCCTTGATGATCATCGGGCCCTTCCAGAAGGCGCGGATCCACTCCAGGTCCTTCCACGAGATGGAGGGGTCGAAATTGGCGCTGAGGTAGCCCATGTAGTCGGCCAAGCCCGTGGGCTGGCCGAGGTAGGTCGAGATGTTGCCCAGGTCGTGCGGACGGCCCATGGCGCCCACGTCCCACGACCAGCGGGGGTGCGTGAACGCCTGCCAATACCGGCGCAGCTCTGCGTTCGGGCCGCTCATGCCGGAATGCGCGTCGCGGTAGCGCGCGCCCGGCACAGGCATGTCCACCGTGAACACCAGCGCCGTGCAGCCCGCCGCCTGGGCGCGCTCCAGGGCGTTTTTCATGAAGCCGCGGTCTTTGAGGACGTAGAGCTGGAACCACATGGGACGGCTCAGTTTGGGCGCCACTTCCTCGATCGGGCAAACCGAGACGCTGGACATGGTGAAGGGCACGCCGTGCCGGTCGGCCGCGCGCGCAGCCTGCACTTCCCCGCGCCGGGCGTACATGCCCGTCAGGCCCACGGGCGCCAGGGCCACGGGAATGGAGAGCTTCTCTCCGAACAGCTCGATGCTGGTGTCGAGCCGGCTCATGTCCTTGAGCACACGCTGGCGCAGCGCGACCGCGGCCAGGTCTTCGACATTGCGCCTCAGCGTCTGCTCGGCATAGGCACCGCCGTCGATGTAGTGGAAGAGAAAGGGCGGCAGGCGCTTGCGCGCGGCTTCGCGGTAGTCGGCAATGGAAGAAATGATCATGGTTGTCGTGTGGGTTCGGGAGGCAGCAGCGGAGCCACATCCAGTGGCAGCCGCATGGAGCGCTCGCGGCGCGCCCGGTCTTCGTCCAGGCGCTGGATGGTGGTGCGCACGTGCTCCAGGTGCTCGCCGATGCACTGGCGCGCGCGCTGCGGGTCGCTGTCGAGAATGGCCTGCATCAGCGCCTGGTGCTGCGCCGTGAGCGCCTGCATGGTCACCGGCTCGCTCAGGCGGAACATGTCGTGCCGGTTGCGCTCCACGGTGGAGAGCACCATGGTGAACAGGCTGTGCATCACCTGCACCAGCACCAGGTTGTGCGATGCCTCGGCAATGGCGAGGTGGAACTGGGCGTCGGCCCGCGCCGCCAGTTCGGCGTTGCCACTCTGCTGGTGCTGCAGCATCACCTCGAAGCAGCGCTGGATGCGGTCCTTGTCCTGGGCGGTGGCGCGCTGGGCGGCCAGCCAGGCCGTGCTGCTTTCCAGCGCGTGGCGGGTCTCCAGCACGTCGTAGCGGTAGTGCGGGTCGGAGTCGATGAGGCGCGCCAGAGGCACCACCGCGGGCTGCAGCCACTCCGCCGAAGACGATGTCTGCAGATAGGTGCCGTCTCCGCGCCGGCTGGCCAGCACGCCCTGGCTGGTGAGCTTCTGGATGGCCTCGCGGATGGAGGTGCGCGATACGCCCAGTTCGGTGGCGAGCTGCCGCTCCGCCGGCAGGCGCTGGCCGGCCTGCAGCCCGCGGGCCTGCACCAGGGCAAGCAGTTTCTCGACGACGTGGTCAGCCAGGCGCATGGGATCCTCGGGTGTGCGGTTTCAGTGCCCCGGGATCATCCACGGAAAAACGTACGCCTGCAGGGTGGTCATCACACCGATGATGGCGGCGAACACCAGGCTGTGCTTGACCGTGAAGCGGAACAGGTCCGACTCCCGCCCGGCCAGGCCCACCGCGGCGCAGGCGATGGCGATGGACTGCGGCGAGATCATCTTGCCCGTCACGCCCCCGGTGGTGTTGGCAGCCACCGTCAGCACCTGGGGCAGGCCCAGCTGCTGCGCGGTGGTGGCCTGCAGTGCGGCGAACAGCGCATTGGCCGAGGTGTCGGAGCCGGTCAAAAAGACGCCGATCCAGCCCAGGAAGGGCGAGAAGAACGTGAAGGCATGGCCCGTGTGCGCCAGAGCCAGCGCCAACGTGGCGGACAGGCCGGAGTAGTTGGCAATGAAGGCGAACGCCAGCACCATGCCGATGGAGTAGATCGGGACGGCCAGTTCCTTGAACGTCTCGCCCAGGGTGGCCACGGCCTTGGCCGGAGAAAGGCGCGTGGAGGCGATCGTGATCAGCGCGGCGATCAGGATGGCCGTGCCCGTGGCCGAGAGCCAGTTGAGCGAATACACCGCACCGTAGGGCGTGGCCGCCGCCACCACGGGCGGCGCCTTCTCCACCAGGTTGTGCAGGAAGGGCACGGGAATGTTGACCACCGTGGAGGCGAGCGCGCCCTGCGCCGCGAACAGCGCCTTGAACGGCTTGATGCTCCACACCGTCACCACGGCGGTGAGAATGATGAACGGGGACCAGGCCTTGAGCACCGTGCCGGTCGTCAGCGGCACGCCGCTGGACACACCGGTGGCCGCTGCGGGTGCAGAGCCTGGTGCGGACTGTTCGTCATCGAAGCGGAAGATCCGCTTGGGCTGCCACACCTTCAGGAACAGAGTCAGCGCCACCAGCGACACGATGGCCGAGGTGATGTCCGGCAGCTCCGGCCCGATGTAGTTCGCCGTGAGGAACTGGACGATGGCGAACGAGCCCCCACCCACCAGCACGGCCGGCCAAGTTTCCTTGACGCCACGCCATCCGTCCATGATCGCCATGAGCCAGAACAGCACGATCACCGTCATGAACGGCAGCTGGCGCCCGGCCATCTGCCCGATGGCGAAGGCATCGACGCCCGACACCTGCCCGGCCACGATGATCGGGATGCCCATGGCGCCGAAGGCCACCGGCGCCGTGTTGGCGATCAGGCACAGGCCCGCCGCGTAGAGAGGCCGAAAGCCCAGGCCCACCAGCAGCGCGGCCGTGATGGCCACCGGCGCGCCGAAGCCGGCCGCGCCTTCCAGGAACGCGCCGAAGCAGAAGCCCACCAGGATGAGCTGCAGCCGCTGGTCGGGCGTGACGGACAGGATGGACGAGCGGATGACGTCGAACTGACCCGTCTTCACCGAGATCTTGTAGAGGAACACCGCGGCCACGATGATCCACGCGATGGGCCACAGGCCGTAGAAGAAACCATAGACCGCAGACGCCAGGGCCGCGCTGACCGGCATTCGATAGAACAGCAGCGCCACGCCCAAGGACAGCAGCACCGTGATCGTGCCGGCCTGGTAGCCCTTGAGCCGCAGCTTCGTCAATGCGAGGAAGAAGAAGACGATGGGAATGAGCGCCACCAGCGCGGAAATCCAGATGTTCCCGGCGGGGTCGTAGTTCTGTTGCCAGATGGGTTGCATGGCGATGCGGACTCGGGTGAATGGGCGAAAGCCGCCCGGATAAAAGCCACTCCCTGGGCTACCGTGCTCGCGCGCAGCAGCTGATGTGTGGGCGTCTGCTTTCATGAAGTGGCGGCCGCCCCGGGATAGAAATTTCCTCCTGGGTTGAATATTGGTATTACCAATACAAACCAACTGCTGGAATGTAGGAATTTTCCCGCAAACATTCATCACCAAAGCACAGGGAAAACCCCCAAATAACATGCGCAACCCTCTACCACTTCTTGTATTGGTAATACCAATGCGTGAGATGGATCAAAATCTATTCGGGCACTGAAGGGCCGCCCAGCAATTCGGGAGGTAGCTCGTCGAACCCCATCGATCGCCGTACAGCGGCAAGAAAGCCAGCAGTGTTGGACGGGGAAGACTGACCCTTCGCCGAAACCCTTCCGGCGGATCAGACCCGAGTGGCAGCCGTTCACAGTGCCGACCGCACTGGCAGCGTCGGAGCGGTGGGAAAACGCGCGATCCTTCGGGCGGACGCTTGGCGCGTCCGGAGGTCCTTCGCGAACGTCGGCTCTAGCGTGGAAAGCCCGCAGCGCTGCGCATCAGGTTGTCGAATGCGCGGTCGGACAGCAGACGCCGCAAAAAGATCAAAGGCTTCGCCCCGAAGCCAATGGCGTAGCGCGTTTTCGGACGGCGTGCCGCCACCGCTTTGCCGATCGTGTCCGCAATCAGTTCGGGGGGCGACAACTGCTTTCGACTGGCCTCGCCCACCATCCATTCGGACATCGCGCTCGCCTGCTCCGCATAGGCTCCGCGACCGGACACCTCGAGGAGCTTCGCGGCAGCGATGCCACCCCATTCGGTCTTGATACCGCCCGGCTCGACGATCACGACGTCGATGCCGAACGGCGCCACTTCCAGGCGCAGGCAGTCACTGAAGCCTTCCAGGACGAACTTGGTTCCGTGGTACCACGCACCCAGCGGCGTGTGCATCCTGCCGCCCATCGAAGTGATGTTGACGATGGTTCCTGACCGCTGCGCACGCATGTGCGGCAGTACCCGCTGCGTCAGGCGGGCAACGCCAAACACGTTGACGTCGAACTGGGCGCAGGCCTCCGCGAGTGGCACCTCTTCGACTGCACCGTAGGAGCCGTAGCCTGCGTTGTTGACCAGCACATCGATGCGCCCGGACCCGCCGGCCACCGCATCCACACCGGCCTGTACCGACGCGTCGTCGGTCACATCCATCTTCAACATATGGATGCCAGCGCGTGCCAGCGACCGCATGCGGTCGACACGCCGCGCTGCGGCATAGACGATACAACCCTGCTCTTTCAACCTGAGCGCGGTGGCTTCGCCGATTCCGGACGATGCGCCGGTGACCAGCGCGACTTTGGCATTCATATAGACGGATCCTTTTCTGGGACAAAGAGCCGGAGGCGGCCAGGGCAGCCGCGACCTTTCTCGCCCGTCACTGTAGAAGCCACCTCGAGCACCGGCCCTTGCGGTATGCGCCAAGCTGCCTGTCATGCGTGCCAGGCGGCTCCCCACACCGTCACGCTCATTCAGGCTGCACCGCAACCGCGTTGCACCTGCAGACCGCGGCAGCCCAATGGCCTCCTCTCCCCCGCCTCGGTGCCGCCAGCGATCACATCGCTCGACGGACACCTTCGGGTGTCTGCCCGGTCCAGCCCTGGAACGCTCGGTAGAAGGAATTGGGGTCTTCGAATCCCAGGAGAAAGGCGATCTCTCCACCCGACAGGTGGTGTTGCGCAGGTAGTGGCATGCCAGGTTTTCGCGGCTGGCATTGAGCAACGCACGGAAGCTGGCGCCCTCCGCTTCCAGGCGGCGCTGCAGCGTCCGCTTGCTCATTCCAAGGCGCCGAGTGACCACATCGACCGTTGCCGCATTGCTGGGGATCAGCTCCAGAAGAAGCGACCGAACGCGCTCCGCCACCGGTGCATCCATATCCAATTGGCTCAGACGCCGCCGCAAGTCCGGCTCGAAGACACGCCACATGCCGTCGTTGGCTGTGACGAAGGGAAGCACGGCAGCCTCGGGGCTGAAGGCGATGCAGGCAGCCTCGCCGTACTCCGCCGGCACACCGAAGAATCTGTCGTACTGAGGACGGTCTGCCAACGGAACCTGCGCCGGCGACCGCACACGGAATGCGGTCACAGGCTCTCGCGTGGCCAGCCTGGCGAGCCTCAGGAAGAAGGCGACTTCGGTCACCTGCAGGGAGTCCGGGACCTCCGCCGAACCCACGAGCCAACGGGGCGCGATCGTCAGCTCCCCGGCGCGTCCCACCTCCACATCAAGGCGCATGAGCGTCACGAGTGGCTTGTATCAGGACAGCCGTTGCACTGCCTGCGCCAGATGGGTGCTACACAGCGCTGCAAACAACGGGGGCTGAACGACTCGGCGGAGAAACCCGCCATCAGGCGCACGGGAAAGGCCGTACCACCTACTGCGGGCTCGAGGGCGTGCCAAAAGCGGAAATACGCGTCGGCGGTGACTCCGCGGTCTCCCTGGCTCCACAGATCTTCCGGCAGCCCGGCCGCCACCAGGACGCGAGCGGCAGAAAGAGCCACCCGGGATCCAGGGTAAATTTCGTTTGGCGCGGCATGACAGGCCTGACAAAGTCGTTGGCACCGGGATTGCGTCGTCATACCGTTAGCACGACGCCAGGCCCGATGCGTTGGGCTGCCCGGTAGCCGTCAGTTCACTCCCACTCGATCATCAACAGGTCTCGCAAGCCCGCGTGGTTAAAGGAATTTGCGATGATCGTCGTAAGTTTTACCGTCGGCATTTACCGTCAAAAAAGCTCGCTTAAGGCTGGCGCGGGTTATGGAGCGATTTGCGCGGCGTCGACACTTTCGGCCTTATCGTCGATCAGGTTGCATCTTAGCGCGCTCAAACTTGCCCTGGAACGCCCTGCTCTTCGCCTGCCTACGGCGGCATCCCACCGAGTGTTCTGGCCGGCTGCTCAAGCCCGCCTAGGATGGCATCGCAGACACGCGGTGAGAAGTTTTGTGGCAATTCCGCTTGCACTTCGGCAATGGCCGCTGGTGTACGAGCAAGAAGCCACGCCTAGCTCAGGCCGAGTCGGCCGGTCAGCGCCGACTGGGTCAGCCGCTGCGCCTTGTGCGCAGCCTGCCGCATCGATCCCAGTTGGCTCGGCAGTGCCAGAAGAGGCCATGTCGATGACATGGCAGATACCCGAAGAGATAGCGGGTGCAGGAGCGCGCGCTCAATCCCCAAACACCTTTCGGCAGCGATGTGCTACTATGAGTCAACCCAGCAGGCATACAACTCGCTGGTGCCTGGCCAGGCAAGCCGCATCCAACCGGCGCGTCGCACGATTGTTCGCGACGAAAAAAGTAGAAGATCAGTCCTGCATGTGAATTGCCGTAAGCGTGGGTCGCGTAAGAGTCCACGGCCAAATTCCTAAAGCCCGCTTCATGCGGGCTTTTCGTAGTGGCACGTACGTAGAGTTCAGCCTGCGTACCTACGACCTGCAAGCGCACTGCTCAGCTTTGCCGGCCAGCCGCCGGCACTCAATGCAGTGCACGCTATTCCGGCCTGCGTATGGCACATCCGATGGACGCAGCAAGACCGGTACAACCTCGCCAGCCCGGAGGCAATCCACGCAGCTCAGGGCCGAGGGATGGGCAAAGCGTGGAGGGAGGCTCAAGCGAGGAATGAGCCTTGAAATGCAGCCGCATGCCACTATATGTAGTTGTTACCGAATGGGCGGACCACTCCGCTTCCCGCTGATTGACGCCAGCGTCTTGCAGATCCCCTTCCTTTCCTGACGCACTCGCCAGCCGCTTCTTGTCGAACGGCTGCGCACCCTTCGCTCGCAATAGCGGGCTGAAATCTCAAGAGCAGGAGCACTTCATGGCGGCAAAAGAGCAAAAGCGCGGTAACCGGGAACTGAAAAAGCCCAAGAAGAAACCGGTGCCGGCAGTCCCGGCACCCACGGTCCTGGCCAGGACCGTGGCGGCACCGGTGCGGACTCCCAAGAAGTCTTGACAGGCGTGCTGGGCCACAT
>JAEWPH010000063.1 GCA_023460715.1 Pseudomonadota bacterium
GCGCTGGGCCAGCACTTCGGCTGGCGCGCCGCCTTCGTCTTCGTCGGCCTGATCGCCCTGGCGGCCGTGGCCATGGTGCGCGCCTACGTGCCGGCCATGCCGGCGGACGCCGGCGCCAGCCCGCTGCGCGAGCTGGGCGCGCTGCGGCGCAAGCAGGTGTGGCTCACGCTGGGCATCGGCGCCATCGGGTTCGGCGGCATGTTCTCGGTGTTCAGCTACATCAAGCCCACGCTGACCGAAGTGGCCGGCATGCCGCTGGCGGGCGTGCCCTTCGTGCTGGCGCTGTTCGGCCTGGGCATGGTGGCGGGCAACCTCGTCGGCCCGCGCTTCGCCGACAAGGCGCTGATGCCCACCATCGGCGGCATGCTGGTCTGGTCGGTGCTGGTGATGGGCACCTTCGTGTTCGCCGCCCACCACGTGGCGACGGCGGCCGTGGCCGTGTTCCTGGTGGGGACGGTGGTGGCCATCGGCACGGCGCTGCAGATCCGCTTGATGGACGTGGCCGGCGACGCGCAGACGCTGGCCGCGGCGCTCAACCATTCGGCCTTCAATGCGGCCAACGCCCTGGGCGCGTGGCTCGGCGGCGTGGCGATCTCCGCCGGCTACGGCTGGACGTCCACCGGCTGGGTGGGCGTGCTGCTGGGCCTGGCCGGCCTGGGCGTGTTCGCGTGGTCAGTGGCGAGCGATCGCCAAGCGCACCGCAGCGCCACGCGCTGAGCTTCGGGCGGAATGCGTTATTAGCTCGCAACCACCGTGCGGCAGCGGTGCCAGTGCCGCGCGCCGCGCAGCACCAGCAGGCAGCAGGCCAGCCAGACGCCGCCCGTGAGCCAGCCGGCCAGCACGTCGCTGGCGAAGTGCACCTGCAGCACCACGCGGCTCCAGCCCACGGTGAACACCGTGGCCGCGGCGAGCAGCAGCGCTGGAAGGTGCCAGCGCGCGGGCAGCAGGCGCAGCGCCAAGTACGCCAGCATGCCGTAGGCCACCATCGACGAGCTGCTGTGTCCGCTGGGGAAGCTGAAGCCGTCCGCCACCGAGATCTCATGCGTGTGCACCGGCCGGACCCGCTCGAAGCTGTGCTTGAAGCCGCGCGTGAGCAGCCCGTTGCCCGCCAGCGCCACGGCCCAGCCGGTGGCCAGCATGCGGTGGCCGCGCCACCACAGCGCAGCGGCCACCACCACGGCCAGCACCGCCAGCGTGAGCGTGTCGCCCGCATGCGTCAGCCGCGCGAAGAAGGTCAGCGTGCCCACGGAGGCCGTGGCCCGCAAGGTATCGGCCAGGCTCTGGTCCAGCACCGCCCAGCCGGTGGAGGCCCCGCCCCACTGTTCGGCCAGCAGCGCCAGCGCATGCGCGCAGGCCAGCACCAGCACGGCCGATGCCGCCATGGTGCCGGCCAGGGCCACCGGGCCATTCGGCCGCGGCAGGCGCTGCAGCCAGGGCGCGCAGCGCGGCACAGCCTGGCGCGCGGCGGCGCGCACGGACAAGGTGACGGCCAGCGCCAGCACCAGTCCCACCGTCCAGATCGCCACCGGGTGCTGGCCGGCCCAGGTGCCCCAGGCTTGGATGTCGGCGGTGCTCATGCGGTTTCTCCTACGACGTAGTGCACTGGGCGGCAAGGACAACGTGAAAGGCGAGGCGAGTGGGAGCGGGCGAGCGAAGCAAAGGGCATGGGCGAGATCAGCGAAGGCCGAGGCAGGGCCTGGGAAGTGGGTCAATCTGCGCATTGTCTCCACGTGCCTCGCGCCGCACTGCGCCCTGGGGGCTTTTGTCGGCCTTGGCTGACAGGGCCGGGGCCTGCCTGCTGTCGCCCTCGCATAGGGGGGGCTCCCACAATCACGGCCAGCCGCCACCCCGTGGCGCACCGAGCCGATTGCCGCGCTCTCCACCATGACGCAAACGCCTTACCTGCCTCCCACCCCTGATGCCAACGGCACCATCCACATCGTCGTGCCATTGCGGCCCGGCGCCGATCTGGATCTGCTGCGTGCACAGCTGGAAGGCGTGGTGGCCTTGCAGAGCCGCGCCGTGCAGTGGCACGTGCCGGCCGAGCGTGCCGACATCGTGGCGCTGGCGCAGGAGGCCGCCCGCAAGGCGCACGCCGATGGAGGGCTGGTCGTTGCGGCCGGCGGCGACGGCACCATCAACGCCGTGGCCACCGCCGCGTGGAAACAGGGCGTTCCGATGGGCGTGGTGCCCATGGGCACGTTCAACTACTTCGCCCGCGAGCAGCAGCTGGCGCTGGACCCCGAGGCCGCCGTGCAGGACATCATCCAAGCCCTGGAGGGCGGCGACATGCGGCCCGTCAACGTCGGCTTCGTGAACGACCGCATGTTCCTCGTCAACGCCAGCCTGGGCATGTATCCGCGCCTGCTGGACGAGCGCGAGCGGGCCTCGCGCCGCTTCGGCCGCACGCGCTGGGTGGCCATCGCATCGTCGATCTGGAGCGTGCTGCGCAACAGCTCGGCCCGTCGCTGGAGCGTGGCCGTGCGAAGCGAACCCCAGGCGCCATTGGAGCGCAAGGAGTACCTCGCTTCGACCCTGTTCGTAGGCAACAACCCGCTGCAGCTCGAACGCGTGGGCATTCCGCAGGCGAGCGCAGTGGCCGAGGACGGGCAGCTCGCCGTGGTGCTGCTCAAGCCGCAGGAACGCGACGCCACGGCCATGACGGTGCTCAACGCCGCCGTGGGCCAGCTGGAGCGCGACGATGCCGTCGTGAGCCTGGCCTGCTCGGAGCTGGTGGTGGAGCCGGCCAGCTGGAAGCCGCAGCGCGTGAAGGTGGCCTTCGACGGCGAACGCGAATGGATGACGCCGCCCCTGCAGTTCCGCACCGGTGAGCGCCCCCTGTGGCTGGTGGCGCCTACCGCCGCTGCCAAGGACGAAGAACCCGACACCGCAGCCGCGCCCGTGGCCGCCGATGAGCCCCCGCCTGCCGCCCCGGCCGGCGGGCTGGCGCCCGCGTGACGGGGACGCGCGCATGAGCGTTCTGCTGCACCTGTCTGACCTGCATTTCGGAGCCCACGACGAACGCGTCTGCGAGGCCGTGACGCGCCTGACCGCGCGGCTGGGCGTGGGGGTGCTGGTGGTCTCCGGCGACCTGACCCAGCGGGCCACACCCGAGCAGTTCGAGCAGGCCCATGCCTTCCTGTCCTCCTTGCCGATCCCCCACCGGCTGGTGGTGCCCGGCAACCACGACGTGCCCCTGTTCGCCTGGTGGGAGCGTCTGGCCGGCCAGGCCTACCGCCGCTACGCGCGCTGGTGGGGCGACGATCTGGAGGGCACCTGCCATGCCGACGGCTTCCATGTCATGGCCGTGAACACCACGCGCTGGTGGCGGCATGAGCGCGGCAGCCTCTCGCCGCAGCAGATCGATGCCATCGCTGAGCGCCTGGCCGCCACCCGCAAGGACGACTGGCGCATCGTCGTCAGCCACCACCCGCTGGCCGCCGCGCACGAGGAAGACCGCCGCCACCGCCCGCACCGCGCCGACCGGGCGCTGACGCGCTGGAGCGCCGCGGGGGCCGAACTGCTGCTGTCCGGCCATGCGCACGAGCCGGGACTGGTGGAGCCGATGACGGGGCTGTGGTCCGCCCAGGCGGGCACGGCCGTTTCGGTGCGGCTGCGTGCCAATGCGCCCAACAGCCTGGTCACGCTCGAACGCGTGCCCTCGGCCGCCGGCGACCGGCACCAGCGCCTGCTCACCCGCTGGGACTACGTGCCCGATGCGCAGGAATTCCTTCCGGTGGAAAAGCACGACCTGAGCGTGGCCCCCACGGGCTGCCTGCGGCGTCGGCGCTGAACGCATTTCGCTGAGGCGGGCGGCGCGTTCGCTCTTGCACGCAGTGATGAACCCGGGGCCAGGCTAGCCAGGGCGTCGGGTCGTGCTGCCGATGCGCACGCCCGGAGGCTGGCCGGCCGGTCTTGTTTGTCTCTTACGCCTGCGCGCCGCTGGCCGGCAGCTTCATGGTCACTTCGACCATGCCGTTCTCCGAGCAGGCCGTGATCTGGCCGCCGTGCGCATCGACGATCTGCTTGCAGATGAACAGGCCCAGGCCCAGGTTGGTGCGGTGACCCGTCTGGTAGCCCTGGCCCCGCTTCATGGGCTCGAAGATGCCGGGCAGCGCCGCCTCGGGGATCTCGCCGCGGTTGCGCACGGTGACCACCAGCTGATCGCCATCTTCGCGCACGTCCACCTGCACGCTGCGGTCGGTGCCGTGCTGCACGGCATTGGACACGAGGTTGGACAGCGCCTCGCGCACGCGCGACACGTCGAACACGCCGTTGCCCGGGCCTTCGCAGTGCAGGTCGATCTGCGCCTCGGGGAACGCGGCGCGCACGATCTCCAGTTCGTCCTCGGAGACGGCGCACAGGCTGGCTTCCTCCCTGGCCAGCGGCATGGGCGTGCCCACCTGGCTGTTGCTGTATTCCAGCAGGGAGTCGAGCATGCTGCCGATGCGCTTGGTGCCCTTGGCCACCACGTCCACATGCCTGTGCAGGGCCTCGGGGGTCTTGATGCGCAGCACTTCGCCGGTCAGCGCCATGGCATTGAGCGGCGTGCGCAGGTCGTGCCCCACCACGCCCAGGAAGATGTGGCGCCACGAGTCCACCTGCTCCTCGAAGCGCACGATGGATTCGGCCAGCGCCTGGTCCACCGCCTCGTTGAAGCGCGTGATGTCGT
This sequence comes from Pseudomonadota bacterium, assembly GCA_023460715.1. GTDB lineage: Bacteria > Pseudomonadota > Gammaproteobacteria > Burkholderiales > Burkholderiaceae_C > Paracidovorax. The sequence continues at coordinate 4,673 of JAEWPH010000063.1, forward strand.
CCACGATGTGGCCGCTGTCGGCATGGTGGTCCAGCCAGAGCCGCAGCACGCTGGCGCGCAGGGCGCGGTACTCGGACACCAGCTGGCTGGTGGTCAGGCCGCTGTTGGCACGGGCCACGCCGTGTTCCTCGGCCGCCGTGGTGGCGGGGCCGCGCGGGGCCTTGCCCTGCGACTTTTCAATAGCCTGTGTCCTACTCTGCGGTGCGCGGATGTCCGTTGCAATGGCTTCAAGACATTGCGCGAAGTGGTCCCGCAACGTTTCATCCGTGGCGTTCTTCAGGCTGGGCAAGGATTTCGCAAATTCCGCGGCCTCGTCCACGATGGCGTCTCTGTAACGGTCCAGAAAGTCTGCAAGGCGCATAGCCGTCCCACGAAGAGATAAAACACATGAACGGCCTGCACCTACTGATAGTCGATGACGAGCGGGAAGCCGCAGAACTTCTCAAGATTATCTTGGAGGAAGACCCGCGTGTTCAATCCGTGGCTGTCGCCTACGATGGGATGGAGGCCGTGGACCAGGCAAGGCGGCACAAGCCGGACATCGTCATCATGGATCTGGAGATGCCGCGAATGGACGGCGAGCAGGCCGCGCACCTGATTCTGGCGGAGTATGCCGCACAGCCGCCCCGGCTGATCGCGCTGTCGGGCAACATTCTCCGCCTGCGGGCCATGCGGAGCGGCCCGTTCCATGCCCGCCTGGGCAAGCCGGTGGATTTCGCCGCGCTGGACGCGTTGATCGCCTGACCCTGGCGCTGCCCGCCACCGTTCACATCGACCAGATGCGCGGCCGCTGTGCGGGCAAGCCCCACAGGGTGCTGCGCCAGGTGGCCCACACGCGCTGCAGCAGGGCCATGGCGGGCTCCACCACCGGCGCCAGCACGCGCACGACCACCACCTGGCCGTTGGGGCAGGTGGCGCCCGCCGTGGCCACGAGCGCGTCGGCATCCAGCACGGCGCGGGCGCTGTCCAGGGCCGCTTCGCGGCGCTCGCGGCTCAGCGCCTCGCCGGCCACGAAGAACAGCGACGCCATGCAGCGGTGCCCGGCCAGGCCCAGCTGGCCGTCCATGAGCAGCGCGTCTGCGGCATCGACGCGGCCACGCTCCAGCCACAGGCCCGGCACTTCGATGTGCTGCTGGAAGCTGCCGCGGCGAAACGGCTGGTCCGCATGGGGCAGGCCGAAGGCCGTGACGTCCAGGCCCATCAGCTCGGCCCCCGGGGCGACCTCCATCGTCAGGCGGTTCTCGGCCCGGCAGCCGTCGTAGCACAGCGCTTCCAGCGGCAGCCATTCCAGGCGCGCGCCCGGCTCCAGCACGGCATGCGTGCGCTGAAGGGCCAGCTCGCCCAGCGAGCGGTAGAAACGCGTGGCGCCGGGCGTGGTCACCAGCCCGTGCGCACCGGGGCCTACGCGCAGGTTGATGTCCAGCGTGTCCCCGCCCACCAGCCCGCCGGGCGGGTGCACCAGCACGTTGTGGCAGACGGCGTCGCCTTCGGGGTACAGGCTTTGCAGGATGCGCAGCGGCCCGCTGTGCTCGTGGCGGGCGACGGTGCGATCGGTCTCGCGGCGGTAGTCCAGTTGCAGGCGGGCGTGCCAGGTCATCGGTGTTTGCTATTGAATTGGGAGCTGCATGCGCCCGTATTTCGGGCGCTGTAGGCCATTTTGGCTTAAAAGACGCAGCGCGTGGCGAAGGGCCGCAGGGGGCGGGGCCAGCGCGCAGCGGGCGCAGGGCTTGCGGCACTTACCGTGCTGGCCGCGGTGGCGGCGCCATCGAGCCTGCAGGGCAGGCGGCCTGCGCCCCCATGCCGCGGCAAAAGCTCCGGAAGAGGGGCGTCATGCGCGGCGTCATGCGGTGGTCGCCACGGGCTTGTTGTAGGTGCGGCGGTACATCTCCACCAGGTGCTCCCCGGCCGTGCAGGGCGCGTAGCGGGGCGTCTCGCCGGCCGGCACGGTGCCGGGCACGGCCTCGATGCGGGCGAGGTAGTCCGGCTCGTAGAAGAAGGGAATGGAATAGCGCGGCGCGCCGCCGGAATGCCGGTTGCGCACGCGGTGCGGATTGGAGTGGTACAGGCCATTGGTCCAGCGCGGAATCATGTCGCCCAGGTTGACCACGAAGCAGCCGGGCACGGGCGTGGCCTCGACCCAGTCGCCCCGCGGCATCTGCACCTCCAGCCCGCCGTGCGCGTCCTGCGCCAGGATGGTGATGGCGCCCCAGTCGGTGTGGGCGCCGGCGCCGAAGGTGCGCTCGTCCGCGCCCTCGGGGTGAGCGGGGTAGCGGATCATGCGCAGCGTGATCATGGGGTGGTCGCTGGTGGCGTCGAAGAAGGTCTCCGGCAGGTCCAGCGACAGCGCCAGCAGCTGCATGAGCCGGCGCGACAGCACCAGCAGCGACTGGATGTAGGCCTCGCACACGGCCGGCGCGTGGGGCACCTCGGCGGGCCACTGGTTGTGGCCGTAGGTCTGGTAGCCGGCACGCACGTACGGATGGTCTTCCGGGTAGGCCATGCCGCAGTAGAAGCTCTCCTTCAGGTCGGGCCGCGCCGCCAGGTCGAGCGACTGCGCGCCCATCAGCTCGTAGCCGCGCATGGAGGGCGAGTGGTGCATGGCCAGCGCCTCGCGCGTGGCGCGCGGCACGTCGAGCAGCTCCTGTGCCAGCGCGAACTGCCGGGCGATCTGCGCGGCGTCCACGCCGTGGTGGCGCACGTAGAAGAAGCCGGACGCCATGGCCGCCTCGCGCATCTGCGCGGCGACCTCGGCGCTGCGCGGCCCGCCCAGCGCCAGGGCGTCTTGCAGATCGAGAATGGGAAGGGACATGGCGGTGTTTCCGGTGGCGGGGGCGGGTGGCCCAGCGCCGATTGTCAGGCCTGCAGGCGTGCGCGGTCCCCGGAGGGGTTCACACGTTCCACGCGCCCCGGTGCGAGGCCGAGGCTTCCTCGATGAGCGCGGGGCCGATGCATTCGATGGCGTGCGGCGAGGCGGCGAAGACGTCGCGGCAGGACAGTTCGGCGTCGCGCTGGTCGAGCCGTTCGCCGCGAAAGCCGCGCAGCCGCACCGCGTCGATGCCGTAGACCACGCGGCCGATGTTGGCCCAGAAGATGGCGCCCGCGCACATCACGCAGGGCTCGCCGGACGAGTACAGCGTGGCCTGCGCGAGGGCCTCGCGCGCATGCCGGGGGCTGGCCATGCGCACGGCGCTGGTCTCGGCATGCGCGGTGCAGTCGCCGGTCTCGCCGTTGGCGTTCCAGGCTTCGGCCAGCACCGTGCCGTCCGCGCCCACGATCACCGCGCCGAAAGGGCGGTTGCCGCGCGCGCGGGCCTTGTCGGCCAGCGCGATGGCCTGGCGCAGGTAGAGGCCGTCGCGCTCGTCCAGGGCCACTTCCTGCGGGAGTGCGGCGCCGCTCATGCTGCGGCCACCTTGCGGTCGGCCACCGCGGGCAGCAGCGCGGGGTTGAACACGCGGTCGGCGGCCGGCTTGCGCGCCAGGTTGAACACGGCCGCCACCTCGTCGATCTGCTGGGCCAGCACGGCGGGCTGCACCGCGCCCAGGCCGATGGACTGGGTCTCCGCCGTGGCGAGGTAGCGGCGCGTGATGCCCCAGCGCTCGCGCTCCACCTCCATGTTCAGGATGGGCTCGCGCGCCTTGATGGCGGCGAAGGCGGCGTCGGGCTGGGCGAGTGTTTCGCGCAGCGCGCGGTTGCTGGCGCGCAGGAAGGCCTGGGCCAGTTCGGGCCGCTCCTGCACCAGCTTGCCGCCCAGCACGGCATTGCCGTACAGGTTCAGGCCGGCCTTGCCGTACTCCAGCACGGAGAGGTCCTTGGGCGGCACGCGTGCGAACAGCGAGACGGCGGAGTCGTGGAAGTACGTGGCGGCATCCACATCCCCGCGCACCATCACGTTGTCGCGCGCGCTGAAGTCGGTGGTCACCCAGTCAAACAGCTCGGGCGGCGTCTTGAGCGCGCGGGCCACCATGGGCCAGCAGCGGCGCGTGGCCTCCACCGCCGCGGCGGCCACCTTCTTGCCCTTGAGCGACTGGAAGTCGGTGGTGATGCCGCGGTCCTTGCGGCCGATGATGACGAAGGGCGCGCGGTTGTAGTACTGGTAGATGGCCTGCACCGGCGTGTCGGGGTTCTGCGCATGGAACTCCACCAGCGAGCTGATGTCGCCCAGGCCCAGGTCGTAGGCGCCGCTGGCCACGCGCGTGATGGATGCGACCGAGCCCGCGCCCACGTCGATGGACACATCCAGGCCCTCGTCCTTGTAGTAGCCCTGGGCCAGCGCCAGGAAGAAGGGCGAGGTCTGGCTGGTCACCCGGAAGTCGAGCGTGAATTTGAGCGGCGTGAGCGCGCCCTGGGCCCGCACCACGGCGGGGGCGGCCAGGCCGGCGGCTGCGGTGGCGGCCGTGGCGAGAGGGCCGGCGATCGGTGCGGCGAGGGCGGCGGAGAGAAAGTGGCGTCGTTGCATGGCGGAAGGCTCCGGTTCGGACAGGGGCCGGCCCGCGGGGCAGAGACCGCAGGGCCGGATCGAACTGAGCAATTTCCGGGCGCCACCACGGTGTGGGTGGCAGCGCTGAACGCTTCTACTCGCCATGGGCTTTGCATGAAGCGTGCCGGGTCGTGATGCGGACGGCATTTCAGGGGAGTGCAGGCTTGCGGCAGCGCAATGCGTCGGCGCGCTGCGTGGGGCTGGGGCGCAATGCCGGTGCACGGCAGGGGCCTGGGTTGGTGCACGCGTTCGCCGTTTTGGGGAGTGCCTGCAGGGCGAACGGCGGAAACCCCGGGCAGCGGCTTCTCGGCACCGGAGCGCGTCGGGCTGGCGCGTGAATTGCTTGCCCAGCGACCAAGAGTAGAAGCGTTCAGCGCAGCTCCCTGGTGCGGCCCCGCACCGGGCGGGGTGGCGGGTCATTGCTCTTGAAGCCGGCGCCGGCGGCCGGTGCGCTCGCCCTTTGGGGGGCGGCGTTCCGCCCGGCGCCATCGTCCCTTCAAGAGCTCCGCCGTGCTGGCCTGTGCCGGCCGCGGGCCTTGGTTCATCGATGAGGAACCCTGATGCCAACCGCCAACGCCCCTTCCGTTTACGAACCCTCCGTCGCGCCCGATGTCCTGGGCGAGCTTGAAAAGGAATCCCGCATGGGCGGAGCCCTGGACGGCGAAACCAGCACCCGCGAGGTGCGGCGCATCGACATCTCCGATTTCGAGCGGCGCAAGGAAGAGATCGCCGAACAGCTGTGGAGCGCCTCGGTGGACATCGGCTTCTTCCAGGTGACGAACCACGGCATTGCGCTGGACGATATCCGCGCCGCCTTTGCGCGCGCCGAGACCTTCTTCGAGCTGCCGCGCGAGACCAAGGCGCAGTGGCCGCTGGCGCGCAATGCCGGGTGGGAGCACAAGGCGCAGATCCGCCCGTCCACGCGCACGCCCGATCAGAAGGAGTCCTACCAGGTCACGCGCCCGCGCATGGACGGCCTGTGGCCCACCGAAGCCGAACTCCCCGGCTTCCGCGAGGCCACGCTGGCCTTCGAGCGCCAGTGCTGGGATGTGGCCATGCGCCTGCTGTCGTGCTTTGCCTGGAAGATGGGCTTCGATGCGGAGTTCTTCACCCGTGCGCACGACCCGTCGGTGCCCGCCTACCAGAGCACGCTGCGCATGCTGCATTACTTCGCCGTCGACCCGGCGCTGAAGGCCGAACTGGGCCTGTGGCGCGCCGGTGCGCACACCGACTTCGACTGCCTCACGCTGCTGTTCCAGCGCCCCGGCCAGGGCGGCCTGCAGGTGCTGCCGGGCAAGGAGGCTGAAGGCCGCCAATGGACCAGCGTGGAGCCGGCCGAAGGCGTGATCACCTGCAACATCGGCGACATGCTCACGCGCTGGAGCGACGACCAGCTGCCCAGCAACTTCCACCGCGTGCGCAACCCGCTGCCGCACGAGTACCAGGGTGCGCGCTACAGCCTGGCGTTCTTCGCGCAGGCCAACGAGGACGCGCTGATCGAAGGCCCGGCGAAGAAGTACCCGCCCATCACGGGGGCCGAATACCTGCGCCAGCGCATCAGCGCCAACTTCTCCAATCGGTATTGAGTCAAATCGGTCGCAAGCGCTTATGGAGTAAGCGCATAAAGCTATCTAAAGCATAGCATTGTAGGTAAACTGCGGAGCGGGGCCAGCACGCGCAGGCCCCCACAAAAAAAGCCGGCAATGCCGGCTTTTTCATGGGGAGAGCGTCTGCGTCCACGGAGGACGCTGGCCCGGGCTCAGTAGCTGCTGCGGCCGCCGCGGTAGCCACCACCACCGTTGCCTCCGCCGAAGCCGCCGGAGCGCGGCTCCATCGGGCGGGCCAGGTTCACCGTCAGCGCCCGGCCGTCCACCGACTGGCCGTGCAGGCCCTGGATGGCGGCTTGCGCTTCGGCAGCCGTGCCCATTTCGACAAAGCCGAAGCCCTTGGAGCGGCCGGTGTCGCGCTCCATCATGACCTTGGCGGACTGCACGTCGCCGTACGCGGTGAATTGCTGCAGCAGCGTGTCGTCGCGCATCGCATAGGAGAGGTTGCCCACGTAGAGTTTGTTGTCCATGAATTTCTTTCGGAAGGTGAATGCGCCGCCTCCACCCAGGGAGGCAGCTGAAAAAGAGAGGGAGCCGGGCGCGATGCGCTCAGCGGGCGCCGGGGCGCGCGGGCGGGCGTGGGCCGGTGCGGGCCTCGATGTGGCGGAAGGTCAGGCGGCCCTTGTTCAGGTCGTAGGGCGAGAGCTCCAGCGACACACGGTCGCCGGCCAGCACGCGGATGCGGTGCTTGCGCATCTTGCCGCCGGCGTAGGCCACCAGCTGGTGGCCGTTTTCCAGGGTGACGCGAAAGCGCGAATCGGGCAGCACTTCGTCGACCTTGCCTTGCATTTCAATCAGTTCTTCTTTGGCCATGAGGGCTCCTTTGGGTTCGGTGTTGTGGAGGCCGCGCGGCTCAGGCGGGCTGGGTAGCCATGGCCATGGCGTGCCCCTGGGCCTGTGCATAGTGCAGGGCGCCGATGGGGCAGGCAAAGCGCGGAACGAAGCGGAAGATGCGGTCGTGCATGCCGCGGCGCAGGGACACGGAAGCGAGGTAATCGCCCGTGTCCGAGATCTTGGCGAGGGGGGTGACAAGGTACTTGCCCACCACCCGGGTGTCAGGGTGCATTGCAGAGAAAAGTCGTGCGGCGCTGCGCCACAGAGGGGCCAGCGTCGGGGGATGAGGGAAATCGGCGCGCTGCGCCGGCGGGCGACCGAAGTCGAACGGTGCCGCTCCGAAACGGGGAGGAGGGGCGGGATGGGCTCGGGGCTGGAGGATGACGGCCGACCGGACTGCGTTCGCAGTGGAGTGGGCGCAGGCCGTGGAGGTGTCAGAACCGTCGGCGTGTCAGGCGAGCACTGCGATAGCGAGCAAAGCGCAGGGCAAGGCCACAGTGTAGTCGATCGCTGAAAATCGCGCTGGGAGTGTGGCGCCGCGTCCACGGGGGCGCCACAGCGAAGGGTTCCCTGCTAGGCTGGGTTCTTTCGCATGGAAGGCTTCAGATGAACCTCTCGCCCATCTCCGAGATTCGCCGTGGCGAGCTGCGCACCGCACTCCCCGGCGTCGAACAGTCGCTGGCACAGCGCCGTGCCGGTGACATCGACGAAATCATGATCGAGGAACTGATCGACCTGTCCTGGCTGGAGTGGAATGCGGGCACGCTGCGCGTCACTGCCACCGGAAAAAACATCCTGCTGCAGATGCAGCCGCCGCGCTACTGACGGCCGGCGCAACGCGCGGCCCTTCGGTCAAGGGCCGAGGTGCCCGCTGCCGCTACGGCGCGCGGCGCGGCAGCCATCCCAGGCCGTCCTGCGTGGCCCGCGGTGCGGCCCCGCGGGCGGGCCGGTATTCGCAGCCAACCCAGCCGTCGTAGCCCAGGCCGTCCAGCAGTTCGAAGAGGTAGGGATAGTTCACCTCGCCGACATCGGGCTCATGGCGTTCCGGCACGCCCGCGATCTGCACGTGAGCCACGCGCCCCGTGGGCAGGTACTGGCGGATCTTGCTGGCCAGGTCGCCTTCGCTGATCTGGCAGTGGTAGAGGTCCATCTGCACGCGGACGTTGGGCGCACCGATCTCCGCCACCAGCGCATGGGCCTGCGCCTGGCGCCCCACGAAGAAGCCCGGCATGTCCCGCGCATTGATGGGCTCCAGCAGGATCTGGATGCCGTGCGGCGCGGCCTGCGCCGCGGCGTGGCGCATGTTGGCCACGTAGGTGGCATGCACCTCGGCCGCCGCGGCCCCGGGCGGCACGATGCCTGCGACGACGTGGATGCGCGGGCACTGCAGTGTGCGCGCGTAGTCCAGTGCTAGCGCAATGCCGTCGCGGAACTCGCCCTCCCGCCCCGGGTGGCAGGCCGTGCCCCGCTCGCCGGCGTCCCAGTCGCCCGGCGGCGCGTTGAACAGCACCTGCTGCAATCCGGCATCGCGCAGGCGCTGGCCGATCTCCTGCGCCGGCCAGGCGTAGGGGAAGAGGCACTCCACCCCCTGGAAGCCGTCGGCGGCAGCGGCCGCAAACCGGTCAAGGAAGGGCAGGTCGTTGTAGAGCAGCGAAACGTTGGCGGCGAAGCGGGGCATGGCGTCAGCGCGGAGCGGTGCAGGACGAAGTGTCCACGCCCGCCATGCCGGCGAGCTTCTGCAGTCGGGAGCGGTTCTCCAGACAGGCCTGGTACTGCGTTTCCTGTACCTGCTGGCGTGCCAGTTGCGCGGCCTGGGCGCGTTCGGCCTGCAGCCGCGCGATGCGCTCGCGGATCTGCGGCATGGCGGCCAGAGCGGCCTTCTCGCCTTCCAGGATGGCATTGGCGCGCTGCGCGAAATCGGTGGGTCCGATGTCCAGCACCTTGGGGCGGATGATGACGTCGGCGCGGGCCAGTTCGGCCTGGCCCAGCTTCTGGCCCATGATGGCGATGCTCTGGCCCACGGTGCCCAGCAGACCGCTGGGCGATGCACCCCGCGCCTTGTTGGAGATGTCGACGGCCACGACGATGTCGGCACCCAGCTGGCGCGCGGCGTCCACCGGAACGGGGCTGACGATGCCGCCATCCACGTAGTGGTAGGCGCCGATGGCGACCGGCTGGAACACGCCGGGCACGCTGCTGGAGGCACGCACGGCCTGGCCGGTGTTGCCGCGCGAGAACACGGTCCGTTCGCCATCCTCCAACCGCGCGGAGACGGCCACGAAGGGCTTGGCCAGCTGTTCCAGCGGCTTGCGGCGCACCTGTTCGTTCACGTAGTCCTGCAGCTTCTGGCCCAGCACGAGGCCGCCGGAGGAGAACTGCAGGTCGCGGATCTGGGTCTCGTCCAGCGCCACGGCCTTTTCCTGCAGCTCGAAGGCGTTCATGCCGCTGGCATACAGGGCCCCCACCACGCTGCCGGCGCTGGTGCCCGCCACGGTGGCCGGGGTCAGGCCGTTGGCCTCCAGCATCTTGATCACCCCGATGTGGGCGAAGCCCTTGGCAGCGCCCCCGCCCAGGGCGAGGCCGATGCGCACCGGCGCAGCCCCTTCGGCCGCTGCGGAGGTGGGCGCGGAAGGGGCGGCAGCCAGCGGTGCGCTCGCTGGCGGGTTGCTGCCGCAGGCCGCGAGGCCCGCGCATGCCACATACGCCAGCCGGCGCCAAAAGACTGTCAACCGCATGCTGAGATCCTGCTGTCCACGGGGCCGGCAGTATAGCGGCGGGCCCCCGGGGCGGGGCGGGCGGCATCGGGCCCGGCGCTCAGCGCCAGAAGTCGCGGTGCACCGCGGTGATGGCTTCCTGCAGCGCCGGCACCGGCCCGGTCACCTCCGTGGCGCGCTGTCCGCTGGCGAAGACTGTGCGGCAGGGCAGGCTGAGCGTGGGGTTCTCCGGGTGGTTGCCGGTCAGCGCCAGCAGGGCGGCTTCTTCGGCTCCGTACAGCACGTGCCCGATGCCCGCCCAGTAGATCGTGCCTGCGCACATCGCGCAGGGCTCGAAGGTGGTGACCAGGGTGCACTGGGCCAGGTATGCGCCCGGGTAGTTCGCGGCGGCAGAGCGCGCCAGCGTGCTTTCGGCGTGGTTCACGGTGTCGATGTTGCCCTGCTCGGCCAGCACGGTCTCGCCGTCCGGCGCCACCAGCAGGGCGCCGAACGGGTGGCGGCCCATGCCCAGGGCGCGCTGCGCCACCGCGTTGGCGCGGCGCAGGTGGCGTTCGATCTGATCAGCTGTGAGGAGCATGGTTCTCTGTCTCGAGGGCGCCCGGCAAGGCTGGTGATCTTCCACCCCGGCGCGGCGCAAGCGAGGGATGCCGAGCAAGGGCCGCCCCGCAGCGCCGCAGGGGGATGCTCACTGATTCGATCCGCGGTGGGCCCAGCCGGTGGTGTGTTTTTCGAGCACGCTGAACAGTTCGTACATCACCATGGCCATGGCGCCCACCACCATCAGCCCGGCGAAGGCCAGGCCCATCTGCATGGACGAGCCGGCCGAGATCAGCAGGTAGCCGATGCCCTCGTTGGCGGCGGTCATCTCGCTCACCGTGGTGCCCACGAAGGCCAGCGTGATGGCGACCTTGAGCGAGCCGTAGAAGTAGGGCAGCGAGCGCGGCATGCCCACCTTGACCAGCACGTCCCAGCGCTTGGCGCCCAGCACGCGCAGCACGTCTTCCAGTTCGGGCTCCAGGGTGGCCAGGCCAGTGGCGATGTTCACCATGATCGGGAAGAAGCTGATGAGGAAGGCCGTGAGGATGGCCGGCCCCACGCCGATGCCGAACCACACGACCAGGATGGGCACGAAGGCGGCCTTGGGCAGGGCGTTGAAAGCGGTCATCAAAGGATAGACGGCGGCGTACGCCAGGCGCGACGAGCCGATGAGAAAGCCCAGTAGCACGCCGACCACGATGGCGATGCCGAAGCCCGCCATGGTGACCCAGAAGGTGCGCCAGGCATGGCCGGCGATGATCCACTTGAACTCGACGAACTGGTTCCAGATCGCGAGCGGGCTGGGGAAGATGAACTCCGAGACGCTGAAGCCTGCGCAGATCACCTGCCACAGCACGATCACGGCGAACAGCAGGACCCACGGCGACCAGCGCTCGACCTGTTTGCGATGTTGCACATTCATTGCGTGATCTCCCCGCCGGACTTGCGCAGGGCGCCGATATGGCCCCGCAGCTCCAGCACGATGTCCGTGAATTCCTTGGTGTAGGTGAGCTCCAGCTCGCGGGGGCGCGGCAGTTCGATGTCGCGCTTGACGACGAAGCGCCCCGGGCTCTTGCTCATCACGTACACGGTGTCGGCCAGGAAGACGCTCTCGCGCAGGTCGTGCGTGACCAGGATGACGTTGAACTGCTGCTCGGCCTGCAGGTCGCGCAGGATGCACCACAGCTCTTCGCGGGTGAAGGCATCGAGCGCGCCAAAGGGTTCGTCCAGCAGCAGCATCTTGGGCTCGTGGATCAGCGCACGGCAGATGCTGGCGCGCTGCTGCATGCCACCCGAGAGCTGCCACGGGAACTTGTCTTCATAGCCGCCCAGGCCCACCTTCTGCAGCAGGGCGCGGGCGCGGTCCACATATTCCTTGCGCCGGGCCTTGAACTGCGAGCGGTGCGGCTCGACGATCTCCAGCGGCAGCAGCACGTTGTCCACGGTGGTGCGCCAGGGCAGCAGCGACGGCGCCTGGAAGGCCATGCCGGAGATCTTGAGCGGCCCCGTCACCGGCTGGCCGTCGATGCGGATCTTGCCCATCGACGGCATCTTCAGGCCGGTGGCCAGTTTCATGAAGGTGGACTTGCCGCAGCCGGAGGGGCCGACGATGGCGATGAATTCGCCGGGCCGCACCTGCAGGTTGATGGCCTCCACGGCGAAGTGGTTCTGGGCGAGCAGCTCGTCGTTGTAGGCGAGCCAGACATCGCGAAAGTCCACGAAGAAGTTTTCGTCGGCCTGCATGGGGTTATGGGTCCAATGTGCCTCTGGCGCTTATGCAATAAGCGCAAGCAGCTATTAAATGAGGAGCAAAGAGGCGCGGCGGCCTCTGCCCGTCCGCGGGCCTGGCTGCTGGGTGCAGCCAGGGCGTAGTACGGCTTACTTCTTGGGCAGGATGTTGAGCTCGGCCGCAGGCGGCAGGAACGAGCCGTTCCACACCTCGTCGGCCTTCACGCGCGACTTGGTGGCGAAGGCATCCGACACCTGCGAGGCCATCAGCGACAGGCGGCCGGGCACGGCCTGGCCGAAGCCTTCGGCGCGGGCGTCGGGGCTGTTCACCACGGTGTCGATGGCCAGCTGCAGGCGGCGGGTTTCCAGCGCGGTGTTGACGATGCCGTCGCGCTCCTTCACGTAGGCGATGGCGGCACCGGGGTTGGCGATGACTTCCTTGGCCCCCTTGGTGAAGGCCTTCAGGAAGGCCTTGATCGCCTGCGGGTTCTCTTTGACCAGCTTGGGGCTGGCGATGATCACGTTGCCGTAGAGCTTCACGCCGTAGTCGGCATAGGGCAGCACCACCACGTCGCTGGCCTTGGCGCCGCGCGCCTCCAGGTTCAGCAGCGAGGTGAAGGTGAATCCGGTGATGGCGTCCACGTCGCCGCGCACCAGCATGGTTTCGCGCAGCGGCGGGTCCATGGCCGTCCACTGCACGTTGCCCACGCTGTTGGCCTTGGCGAAGATGGGGAAGGCGCGGCGGCCGGCATCGAACACCGGCGCGCCCAGCTTCTTGCCGGCCAGGTCCGACGGCTTGGTGATGCCGCTCTTCTTGAGCGCCATGACCGAGGCCGGCGTGTTGTTGTAGACCATCATCACGGCCACGGGCTTGTTCTGCGCGTCGGGGTTGTTGGCGTGGAATTCCATCACCGCCGCCAGGTCGGCGAAGCCCATGTCGTAGGTGCCCGAGGCCACGCGCTGCACGGCGCCACCGGAGCCGTTGCCCGCATCCACGGTGACATTCAGGCCGGCGTCCTTGAAGTAGCCCTTGGCCACCGGCTGCAGGAAGAACGCGGCCGGGCCTTCGAAGCGCCAGTCCAGCTGGAATTTGATGGGCGTGGGCGTTTGCGCATGGGCCAGGGAGAAGGCGCCGGCACAGGCCAGGGCCGCGGCGGCTTGCAGCAGGGATCGTTTGTTCATGCGGAACTCCATTCAATCAAGGCGTTGGAAAGGAGCGCGAAGGGCGGGCTTGCGCGCAGTCACGCTGAGGTTCGCAAGATTGATGCCCGTTTTTGTATACAGATTGACCATCCCCTTGTGCGCAGAATGATGAGGGGCTCACCGCCTTGGTGCAATCGGGAAGGTCCCGGGGGCCTGGGAGGCACCAGCCTCTACCGGCCCATGGCGGCGCGCCGGGACTGCCGATGCAGCGATGGCAGGCTCACAGCCTGAGCTCCTGCGACCGGATGCATCGTTTCAGCGCATCGGTCAGGCAGAGGCCGGCACCGTCCAGCGGCCGGTCCTTGGGGGCGACGATCGCCAGCTCGGAATCCCGCATGGTCAGCAAAGGCTTGGCGATCAGCCCCATCCGCTGCGCGTAGCGTGCGCCCAGCGACTCCACCACCGCCACCCCCAGTTTCTGGCCCGCCAGTTCGCAGGCCGTGAAGGACTGCGCCACCTCCATCAAGGGCTGGTAGACCAGCCCGCTTTGCTGGATCGCCTGCTGCGTCGCCCGGCCGGCGGGCAGGGCCGGAGACAGCGCGATCAGCCCCAGGCCCGTCACTTCGCCCAGCGTGACGTCGCTGGCCTGCGCCCGGGGATGCGCGGGATGGAAGACCGCGAACAGGCTGACGGCCGCCAGCTGCTCCTTGAAGACCCGTTCATTCGGCGCGGAGGAACCGATCACGATGCCCACGTCGATGCGATGGTCCACGGCCATCTCCACGATCTCCAGGGCCGACCCGGTGCGCACCGCGAAGGTGATGCGGGGGTAGGCCTCGCGGACATGCACCAGCGCCTCGGGCAGCAGCATCGACGAGGCCACGGCCACGGCCCCGACGGTGAGCCGTTCGGTCGCCCCTTTTCGGATGTCGTTGGCAAGCCGGTCGACGGCCTCGATGCCGGAGAGCGCGTTCAGCACTTCCGGGATCAAGGAGCGCCCCTGGCTGGTCAGCTGCAGGCGGCGTTGCTCGCGGCTGAAGAGCGCAAACCCCAGCCGTGTCTCCATGTCGCGCAGCAGCGCGCTCGCCGCGGGCTGGGTCATGTGGATGGAGGCCGCTGCCGCCGTGACCGTGCCCTGTTGGTACATGGCCCGCAAAAGGGATAGCTCGCGCCGGTTGAGCATATGGAATTTGTATGAAGACGGTGGTTCTATCTATTTGACCACGGTGCTCACGCTCGCGAAGATGGTCCCATTGCCTCCTGCTGCCCTCGACATCCGCATGACCGCCAACACCATCGTCTCCGTCCGCTGCATTCCCATGCGCCTTCCGTTCCACCACTGGAGCCCGCCGCCGCTGTTTGCCGGCCGGCCGCGCGACAAGCTAGACAGCGCCCTGGTGCGGGTGGAGATGCAGGACGGCACCGTGGCCTGGGGCGAGTCGTACTGCGTGGAGCCCCGCGCGCTGCAAGCCATCTTCGAAACGCTGATCGCGCCCCTGGCATGCGGCAAGGATGCCGGCGATCCGGCCCTGTTGCCGACCCTGCAGCGCACGCTGCACAATCTGGGGCGCTCCGGCCCGGTGGTGCATGCGCTCGCCGGCCTGGACATCGCCCTGTGGGACTTGCGCGCCAAGCGCGAGAACCTACCGCTGTACCAGCTCCTGGGCGGCAAGCGGCGCGACCGCGTCCGGGTCTATGCATCGCTGCTCCAGTACTACGCGGATGCGACTCTGCTCGACCAGGTGAGCCAGCGGGCCCTGAATGACGGCTACACCGAGATCAAGCTGCACGAGCGCACGGCCGAGGCGGTGGCCGCGGTGCGCAAGTCGGTGGGGCCCGACGTTCCGGTGATGGTGGACACGAACTGCGCGTGGCTGCCCGACGAGGCGGAGGGGGCCATCGCCGCCATGCTGCCGTACCAGCCGTTCTGGATCGAGGAGCCGGTCTGGATGCCGGAAAACGACCAGGCCCTGGCCGCCCTGAAGGCAAAGGTGCCAGTGCCGCTGGCCGTGGGCGAGAACGCCAGCTGCGCCCATGCGCTGCGGCGCATGGTCGAACAGGAAACCGTGCAGTATGTCCAGCCCAGTGTGATCAAGCTCGGGCTCACGGCCGCATGGGACATCTCGCAGGCGTGCCGGGGCAGCCGCGTCACCTGCGCCCCCCAGGTCGCGTTCTTCGGCCCCGGCTTCCTGGCCAGCCTGCACCTGATCGCCGCGCAGGATGCCGAGGTGTCCCTAGAGCGCCTGTACGTCGAACTGGCCCACGTTCCCTACGCCAGAACGGCGCCCATCGAACGCGGCTGGATACAGGTACCGGACGCGCCGGGCCTTGGCGCCGACCCGGAAGACGCGCTGGCGCAGGGCGCCTATTCGCAGTGATCCGCCCCCGAACCCATTACCCGAAGGAGACAACCCCCATGCACAACAACCGCCGCACCTTCATCCAACTCTGCGCAGGCCTCGCCGCGGGCACTGCCGCCCCGTGGGCCCTGGCCAACCCGGGCCAGTACCCGGACAAGGTGGTTCGGCTGATCATTCCCTATCCGGCGGGCGGTGCCACGGACAACCTGGGTCGGCTGGCCGGCCAGGCGCTGCAGCAGGCCTTGGGGCAGTCGTTCATTGCGGACAACAAGGGCGGGGCGGGCACCACCATCGGCACCCGGGAACTGGCCCGATCCGCGCCCGACGGCTACACGCTCGGCATGGTGGACAGCACGTTCACGATCAACCCCGCGCTGCTCGGCGCGCGGCTGGGCTATGACACGCAGAAGGACTTCACCCCGATCTGCCTGATCGCCACTGCCCAGTTCGTCCTGGTCACGCACCCCTCGGTGGCGGTGAAGGACCTGGCGGGCTTTATTGCCAAGGCCAAGGCCGAGCCCCAGACATTGGCCTACGGATCGGCAGGGGTGGGCAGTGGCCCTCACCTGGCCGGAGAACAGCTGGCCCAGCAGGCCGGCCTGCAGGTCACGCACATTCCCTACAGAGGCGGTGGCACGGTCATCTCCGACCTGCTGGGCGGGCAGGTCCAGTTCGCCTTTGCGACGGTGCCCACGCTGGCCGAACACATCAAGGCCGGCAAGCTCCGTGCGCTGGCAGTGACCGGTGCCAAGCGTTCGCCGCAATTGCCCGACGTTCCCACGTTCGGCGAGGCCGGCTTGCCGGGCGTGGACACCATGCCGCTGTTCGGGCTCATCGCCCCGAAGGGCGTGCCCGCAGCGGTGGTGGACAGAGTCAGCAAGGCACTCAGAACGTCGATCCGCGAAGGCGAGATGCGCGCCAAGCTCACCTCCCTGGGCTTTGAGCCCGTGGGAAGCACTCCCGAGGAGTTTGCCCGGCGCATCCAGGTGGAAATGGCGAAGTGGACGGACGTGATCCGAAAGGGAAAGATCCAGCCCGAGTGACGATGCTGCCGGACCGCCTCGGCAAGAGGCTCAGAACCCGGGAATACCGGGCGCCAGCGGCCGGAGGCGGTACAGCAGATAGGGCGGGGCGTTCTCGGCCTTGCCGCCGTTGAGCGGCGCGGCCAGCGGCAACTGGGCGGCGCCGGTGTACAGGTAGCCGTCCTGCGCGTACACCACGCCGTCAGGCCACACCATGCCCGGGTCGGACACGAGCCGCCGGTAGGTGCGCGTGTCCGCGGGAATGACGCCGATGGCACGCTCGCCCACTTCCGTGAGGTACAGGTTGCCAGCGGTGTCGATGCTGAGGCCTCCCGTGTTCGGCTTGGCCGCATAGGCCTGCACGCGGGCGCCCAGCGCCTCGGCGCCGAGCGCCGGGTTCACCAGGTCGTTCATGCGCAGACGGTAGACCTGGCCCTTGTTGAGGGGTGCGTAGTACAGCCACTCGCCTTGCGCGTCGAGGGTGATGCCGTCCACGCCCACGAAGATGGGAATCTGCTTGGCGGTGGGCAGGCCCTGGTCCACGGTCACGGGCCGGGTGAAGTCGGGCAGCACGCTGTCGTGGCCCTGCAGCACGCGGCGGCTGCCGCCGGTCTTCAGGTCCACCACCACCAGCCCTGCCTTCTCGCCGCGCGGACCGGTGGCGATGCCCTCGTCTGCGATCACGATCACCTGGCGCTTCAGGTCCACCACGAAGTCGTTGTGCTGTGACTCGGGCAGCGAGGCCGGGGCGGGAATCGGGATGATGTGGTGCAGTGCATTCGTGCGCGTGTCCCACCCGACGAGCTTGGGCGTGATGCGCGGCTCGGCCTGGCCCGAGTCCAGCAGCCACAGGATGCCGTTGGCATCGGTGTGCAGGCCCAGCACCCAGTTCAGGCAGGTGTCTGGCGCCTTCTGCGATCCATCGGCATTGCGGCAGGTCTGCCAGTCGGCGTTGGGATAGGGCGTGGTGCCATCGCGCGTAGCGTTGAGCAGGCCGACCTTCTGGGCGGGGTCGTAGAACGGGTGGTAGTTGATGACCAGTTGGCCGCTCGGCAGCGTGGTGATGCCGCCCACGGCGCCGGGCAGGCGTGCGTGGATCTCTGCCTTTGCAGGCTCAGCGTCCGGTGAGGGCGCCGTCGCACAGCCGACCAGGGCCGCTGAAGCGCACACGGCAGCTGCCAGCGCCCAGGGGAAAGCCCGCGGGTGCGGGCGGGAGAGAAAGCGCGAGCGCAATGCCATGGCGAGGTCCTACGGAGAGATGCAGATACGGATGCGGGTTGCGGCGCATCGTAGGCAGTCCCTCGGACAAGTTGCGGCATAAGCTCATGCGGCGCGCGGTGCCGGCCGCGCGCCGGGGTGCCGCGTCAGAACGCGTGGCCGATGCCGACGCCGAACGCCGTGCGCGAGGGCTGGTCCTCATAGCGCTGGTGGCCCAGGCTGGCGTACACGGTGGTGCGCTTGGACAACGCGTGGTCTGCGCCCAGCGACGCGAAATGGTTCGTGGCATCGCCGATGCGCTGGCGGCCATAGCCCGCCTTGAATACCGTGGCGCCCACGGTGTAGGCGGCGCCCAGCGTGGCCGCACGGGCGCGCACTTCGGGGCCGGCGGTGCGTGAATCGTCGTACGCGCCCATGACGGCCAAGGCGCCGAAGTCGTATTTGCCGGCCACGAACAGATCGCGGTCGCCGCTGCCGTTGCGCTCGTGCGCCAGCATGGCGGACACGGGGCCCTGGCTGTAGTTCAGCGAGGCCGAATGGCCGCGGCCGCGGCTGCCAGGGGCCGTGGTGCGCTCGGGCGATGCACTCAGGTGCACCGTGAAGCCGCCGAGGGTGGGCGAGTCGTAGAACACGCCGTTGGCCATGCGGCCGTACTCAGGAGAACCGTTGTTGCTGGCGCGGTCGGTGGGAGTCTGCGCATGCCAGAAGTACCAGGCCGGCGACGAGATGCGGTTGAAATTGGCCCAGGGATCGAACTGCCAGTCCTGCGCCCACATGGCGCTGAGGGCCCGGCCCAGGCGCACGGCGCCCCATTCGCCCTTGAGGCCGACGGTGGATTCGTCGTGCCAGAACGGCTTGGCGCCTTCGCCCTCGGGCGTGCCCGTGTCGATGTCGAAACGCGTGCTCAGCCGAAAGGTCGCCTGCATGCCGCCGCCGAGGTCTTCGATGCCCTGGAAGGCCAGGTTGCTGCGCTGGATGGTGCCTGCCTTGCTCGTCTTGTCGAAGTCACGGAACACGCCCCCGTCCACGAAGCCGCTGACGGACACGTCGGATTGGGCGGCGGCGGGAAACGCCAGGGCGATGGCGGAAAGAAGACCGGTGGTGTGCAAGGCAGTGGAGAGTCGCATCCTGAAAAGAGTCCTGTGAAAGTGCGGTGAGACAAAGGAAAGAAAGCAGCCCGCCGCGCCCGAAGGCGCTGCGTCTGCGGTGCCACCGGTGAGGTGGCGCGGGGGATGTGCGGGCCGCTGCTGCGGCCGGAGTGCACGGAGGACGGTCCGCGGGCTCCTGGGGGAGCTGCACCATGAAAAACGCCGCGATGAACGCGGCGTACCCGGTGCGGGACTGCCAGGCGAAGGACGCGTGCGTCGGTCGCCCGGCAAAATTATAGGCAGGCTCCGTTGGCGGCCTGCCCGAAAGCCCCGGCGTTCAGCCGGCCTTGCCTAGCTTGTCGGCAGCGGCGTTCGCCGCAGCCAGCGCGGTCATGTTGACCACGCGGCGCACGGTGGACGAAGGCGTCAGCACGTGCGCCGACGCGGCAGCGCCCAGCAGGATGGGGCCGATCGTCGTGCCATGGCTGCCCGTGGTCTTGAGCACGTTGAACAGGATGTTCGCGGCGTCCAGGTTGGGGCAGATCAGCACGTTGGCCGCGCCTTCCAGGGTGGTCTCGATCAGCGACTTCTTGCGCACGCTCTCCGACAGGGCTGCGTCGCCATGCAGTTCGCCGTCGCACTCGATGTGCGGCGCGGCTTCCTTGAACAGGTCGCGCGCGGCGCGCATCTTGCGGGCGGAGGGGCGCGTGGAAGAGCCGTAGTTGGAGTGCGAAAGGAACGCCACCTTGGGTGGCAGCCCGAAGCGCTGCACTTCTTCGGCCGCCAGCTGGGCAATGCCCGACAGTTGCTCGGCCGTGGGCTCTTCGTTGATGTAGGTGTCGGCGATGAACAGCGTGTGCTGGTCGAGCATGAGCGCGTTCACGGTGGCGAAGCCGGGCGTGCCGTCCTTCAGGCCAATGACGTGGCGCACGTGTTCCAGGTGGTGGTCGAAGCGGCCCACCAGCCCGCACAGCAGCGCGTCGGCATCGCCCAGGCGGACCATCAAGGCGCCGATCAGCGTGTTGGAGCGGCGCACGGCGGCCTTGGCCGTCTCGGGCGTGATGCCGTCGCGGCCCATCAGCGCGTGGTATTCCTCCCAGTACTGGCGAAAGCGCGGGTCGTCCTCGGGATCGACGATCTCCACGTCCTTGCCCGGCTGCAGGCGCAGGCCGGCCTTCTTGATGCGCGTCTCGATGACGGCGGGGCGGCCGATCAGGATGGGCTTGGCCAGGCCGTCGTCCACGGCCACCTGGGCGGCGCGCAGCACGCGGTCGTCCTCGCCCTCGGCATAGGCCACGCGCTGCGGCGCGGCCTTGGCGGCAGCGAACACGGGGCGCATGAACATGCTGGTCTGGTAGACGAAGCGGGTGAGGCTTTCGCGGTAGGCGTCGTAGTCTTCGATGGGACGCGTTGCCACGCCGGATTCCTGCGCCGCCTTGGCCACGGCGGGAGCGATGCGCAGGATCAGGCGCGCGTCGAACGGCGTGGGGATGAGGTAATCAGGGCCGAAGGACAGCTCCTGGCCGGCGTAGGCGGCGGCCACTTCGTCGCTCATCTCGGCCTTGGCCAGATCGGCGATCTCGCGCACGCAGGCGAGCTTCATGGCCTCGGTGATCTTCGTCGCGCCGCAGTCCAGCGCGCCACGGAAGATGTAGGGGAAGCACAGCACGTTGTTCACCTGGTTCGGATAGTCCGAACGGCCGGTGGCGATGATGCAGTCGGGGCGGATGGCCTTGGCCAGCTCGGGGCGGATCTCGGGCTCGGGGTTGGCCAGGGCCAGGATGATCGGCTTGGGGGCCATGGTCTTGACCATCTCGGCCGTCAGCACGCCGGGGGCCGAGCAGCCCAGGAACACGTCGGCACCGTCGACCACGTCGGCCAGGGTGCGGGCCTCGGTCTTCTGCGCGTAGCGGGCCTTGGATTCGTCCAGCGGGCCGCGGCCGTCATAGATGACGCCCTTGGAGTCCACCACGTAGATGTTCTCGCGCTTCACGCCCAGGCCCACCATCACGTCCAGGCAGGCGATGGCGGCGGCGCCGGCGCCGGAGACGGCGACCTTCACAGCGCCGATGTCCTTACCCACCAGTTCCAGGCCGTTCAGCAGCGCAGCGCTGGAGATGATGGCCGTGCCGTGCTGGTCGTCATGGAACACCGGGATGTTCATGCGCTTGGAGAGTTCGCGCTCGATGTAGAAGCACTCGGGCGCCTTGATGTCTTCGAGGTTGATGCCGCCCAGCGTCGGCTCCAACGCGGCCACGATGTCGATGATCTTGTCCGGGTCGCGCTCGGCCAGCTCGATGTCGAACACATCGACGCCGGCGAACTTCTTGAACAGGCAGCCCTTGCCCTCCATCACCGGCTTGCCGGCCAGCGGGCCGATGTCGCCCAGGCCCAGCACGGCCGTGCCGTTGGTGATCACGCCCACGAGGTTGCCGCGCGAGGTGTATTCCGCCGCCAGCGACGGGTCGGCCTGGATGTCCAGGCAGGGGTAGGCCACGCCCGGCGAATAGGCGAGCGACAGGTCGCGCTGGTTGGACAGCGGCTTCGTCGGGGTGACGGAAATCTTGCCGCGCACGGGGCTGCGGTGGTACTCGAGCGCGGCTTCGCGCAGGGCCGCTTCGGCGGCGGAGAGTTGCTGGGTCATAGGGGTCTTTTCAAGAAAAAGCGCTGACGGACGCGGTTCGGACTTCAGCGGGTGCCATCGCCGTGGCGGCGGAAGGGCAGGTCGGTGCTTCTGGTGCTGCTTGCGCGTGCAGTGAACGCATGCCGTGCCCGTGCCGGGCGGGGTGGCCAGGCAGGAAGCGCGCCCGCGGGTGGGGGCGTGGGACACGCCGATCGGAGATCGGTGGCGGCGGCCAAGCGGAAGCGACCGCCAACCAGAGTGAAAAACATGGAGGACCACGGGAAAAACCTGAGCCCCGCAGGATAACGGATTCGCAGCGCTGCAGCCCAAGCCGCCGCCTGGAAGGCCCGCGGCGAGCTAGCGCGCCGGGACCGCGGGGTCAGCCGCTGGCCGGCTGTCGGCTGATCTGCAGCATGACCTCCAGCACCCGCTGCTTGGAACTGGCGAGGTGCGCCATCACCCGCTCCACCGCGCCGTCCTGGTCACCAGAGGCGAGCGTCTCCAGAAATTCAAGATGTTCGCGCATGGCCGGCACGATCTGCACGGGCCGCAGCGAATCGGCATCGAACCGGATGAGCCGTACGTGCAGGCTGTTGACCCGGTAGATCTCGGACAGGATCTCGTTGCCAATCGAATCCACCATCAGGTCGTGCAGGCCCCAGTCCACCGCCTGCGCGTCCTTCTCCAGCGCCGCATCCGGCGCGCTGGCCAGGCCGCGTTCCAGGATCTCCCGGTGCTGCGCGATCAACCCCTGCAAGGTGGCGGGACTGGCTGTGCGTGCGAAATGGGTGGCGGCTTCGCGCTCGACCATGGCGCGCACCTGCCAAGCGTTGCGGATGAGCTTCATGTCGACGCTGGCCACCTGCAGCCCGCGCTTGGGGACCGTTCTGATCAGGCCGGCGGCTTCCAGGCGGGGAATCATTTCGCGTACCGCGGCCAGCGGCATCTCCAGCAACTCCATGAGCTCGCGCTGCGACACGAACTGGCCGGGCCGGATGCGCGCATCAATGATCTGCTGGCGGAACCCCTGGTAGGCCAGGTTGCGCTGGGTCATCGGCGCCGAAGGCGGGGAGGGCGGCAAGGGGCCCGGGGTCTGAGTCATGCCTTGGATGGTAAGCCTGTCGGCCCGGAAAGCATTCACTGACATGTCAGGGATAACTCTGATAACTGTCTGACATGTTAGTCGTAGCATAGGGTGGCATCGGCAGCTTTCGCACCAGTGCAGCTGTGACGGATCGCTTTTCTCTCCTTCTGCTTCCCCTTCTTCTGGAGTTTTCATGGGCCTAGAACTTACCGGCGTCATTCCGCCACTCGTCACACCTTTCACCGCCTCGGGCGAGATCGACGAAGCCGCCTTCCGCCAGATCATCCGCTTCAACCTGGACAAGGGCGTCCATGGCGTGTGCCCAGGCGGCAGCAGCGGTGAAGGCCACACGTTCACGCTGGAAGAGTTCAAGCGCGTCATGGAGATCACGGTGGAGGAGGTCGCCGGCGCCGTGCCCATCGTGGCGGGCATCATTTCCAACAGCACCCGCGACGCCATCCATCGCGCCCGTGCCATCCAGCATCTGAACGTGGCGGCGCTGCAGGTCACGCCGGTGCATTACCTGTTCAAGCCCGATGAAGAGGCGACCTACAAGCATTTCAAGGCGCTGACCGAGGCGGTCGATACGCCGGTCATCATCTACAACGTCGTTCCCTGGAACTACCTGACCCCGGCGCAGCTGATCCGCCTCATGACCGAGCTGCCCGGCGTGCAGGGAGTGAAGCAGAGCCAGGGCGATCTGAAGCTGATGGCCGACCTGCTGCTGGGCACGCCAGCGGGCTGCAAGATCTATTCGGCCATTGATGCCCTGCTGTACTCCTCGTTCGCCCTGGGGGCGCACGGCACCATTGCCGCCACGCCCGCGGCCATTCCGGGTGTGTGCGTCAAATTGTGGGAGACCGTGCAGGCGGGTGACCACGCCAAGGCGTTCGAGATGCACAAGGCCATGCTGACCTACTGGAACACCATCGTGGCGGACAACCTGCCGGCCAACATCAAGACGTCCATCACCCTGCAAGGTTGCGACGCCGGCCTGCCCCGCGCGCCCATGCCTGCCACGACCGAAGCGCAGCTGGCCCGTATCCGGCCTGCGCTGGAAGCCGTGCTCCGTTTCGAGAAATAAGCCCCCCGGCGCCCGCGCCTGGGCAGGGTCTGCCCGGGCCCCTTCACAACTACAGACTGGAGACTGACAACATGCCTTTGAATCGTCGCGAACTGCTGCGCACCGGCACCCTGGCCGGCATGGGGGCCCTGGCCGCCGGCCTGCCTGCTTGGGCGCAGGGCTTTCCCAACAAACCCGTCACCATCGTGGTGCCCTTCGCACCCGGCGGCAACACCGATCTGGTGGCCCGGCTGCTGGCCGTATCGCTCGGCAAGGTGCTCGGCCAGCCGGTGGTCATCGACAACCGGGGCGGTGGCGGCGGTGCAATCGGCGCCATCGGCGTGTCGCGCGCGCAGCCCGATGGCTACACGCTGCTGCTGTGCGGGGCCGGCGTCATCGTGACCTTGCCGGAGATGATCAAGACCGCCTACAGCCGCAGCAACTTCGCGCCGCTGGCCCTGGTCAACAAGAGTTCCATGGTTCTGCTGGCGCGCAAGAACGACGCCCGGTTCAAGACCCTGGCGGATCTGGTGGCCTATGCCAAGTCGGAAGACGGCAAGCTCAGTGCCGGCCACTCGGGCCCCGGAACGCCCAACCAGCTGGCCCTGCTGCAGATGGAGAACCTGCTCAAGGCCCGCTTCACCTCGGTCAGCTACAAGGGCTCGGGCCCGGCGCTGGTGGACCTGATGGGCGGCGTGATCGATGTGCATTTCGACCAGGTCACCAGCTCCCTGCCGCACATCAAGTCGGGCGCCCTGCAGCCTCTGGCGATTCTGGGCCCGCAAGAAGATCCCACCCTGCCGGGCGTGAAGACGGTGGCGCAGCAGGGCTTCGGCGAGATCGACGGCACCACCTGGATCGGCGTGCTGGGCCCGGCCGGCCTGCCGCCCGAACTGCGCAGCCAGCTGGCCAATGCGCTCGCACAGGCGGTGAAAGACCCGCAGATGGTGGCCTCTGCCAAGGAAATGGGCAGCACGGCCTACCCCGGCACGCCCGAAGAGTTCGCCAAGGTGCTCGAGGCGGAATACAAGGTGGCCAGCACCGCTGCGCGTGAAGGCCGGCTGAAGGCAGATTGAGACCCGCCCATGAAAAAGATCCTCAACCGTCCCGCCGACTATGTGGACGAAACGCTGGAAGGCCTGTGCCTGGCCCATGGCGACCACTTCCGCCGCCTGGGTGACGATGGCCGCGTGCTGGCGCTGGCCGGCGGCCCGGTGCCGGGCAAGGTCGGCATCGTCACGGGCGGGGGCTCGGGCCACCTGCCCGTGTTTATGGGCTACATCGGCCGCGGGCTGATCGACGCCTGTGCGGTCGGCAATGTGTTTGCCGGCCCGCGGGTGGCCGACTGCCAGGCCGCAGCCCAGGCGGCCGATGGTGGCGCGGGCATCCTGCACCTCTATGGCAACTATGGCGGCGACCGCATGAACTTCGAGATGGCCCAGGAGTTCCTGGAGCTCGAGGGCATCGAGGTCGATGCCGTGCGCGTGGCGGACGATGTCGCCAGTGCGCCGCCGGCCGAGCGCGACAAGCGCCGCGGCGTGGCAGGGCTGGTGTATGCCTACAAGATCGCCGGGGCGCGGGCCGCCGCGGGCGGCAGCCTGGCCGAGGTGGCCGCCGCCGCGCGCAAGGCCGCGCAGGCGGTGCGCAGCATCGGCGTCGCGCTCACGCCCTGCGTCGTGCCCGAGTCCGGCAAGGCCTCCTTCGCGATCGCGGAGGACGAGGTGGAGTTCGGCATGGGCATCCACGGCGAGCCCGGTATCTGGCGCGGCAAGCTGCCCACCGCGGACGCGCTGGCGCAGGAGATGCTCGACCGCCTGCTGCCCGAACTGGATCTGCAGCGCGGCAGCCGCGTGGCGGTGCTGGTGAACTCGCTGGGGGCCACGCCGCACGAGGAGCTGTACATCCTGTACCGCAAGGTGGCGCAGGTGCTGGCCGATCACGGTGCCACACCGGTGATGCCCCTGGTGGGGCGATACGCCACGTCCATGGAGATGGCGGGGGCCTCGCTGACGTTGATGCCGCTGGACAGCGAGCTGGAAGGCCTGCTCAAGGACCCGGCCGACTGTCCTTTCTGGAGGGTGATCTGATGGCGCCGCTCGATAGCCTCATTCTGTCGGCCGCGCTGCAGCGCTGGTGTGCCGCGATGCGGGAGGTCGCGCCCGAGCTCAATGCGCTGGATGCGCGCCTGGGCGATGGCGACCTGGGGACCACGCTGCAGAAGTGCGCGGAGAACGTGGAGGCGGTGCTGCCGGTGGGCGATACCCCCGCTGTCGTGTTCAAGGCGTGCGCGTCGGCCTGCGCCAAGGCGTCGGGCTCCAGCTTCGGCACGCTGCTGGCGCAGGCGTTTCTGGTGGCGGCCAAGTCGCCGCAAGCACAGCAGCCGCTGGACCGGCAAGCCGTGCAGGCATTGCTGCCGGCCTTGCTGGACGCGCTGAGCGCGCGGGGTGGGGCCAAGCTGGGCGACAAGACCATGCTCGACAGCATGGCTGCCATTGCCGAAGCTCTGCGTTCCGCCCCTGCGGCTGCGGATGCGGCGGCCCTGAAGGCCGCTGCGTGCGCCGGCGCGCAATCCGCGCTGGACGCGCTGCGCGGACAGCCCAATCGCATCGGCCGGGCGCGCATGTTCGCGGAGCAGAGCAAGGGGCTGGACGATCCTGGCATGGTGGCCGTGCTGCGCATGGTGCAAGCGCTCTGAACGGCGCTGGAGGACGGGCGGGCCGGGCTGGCGCATTCCGCTCCAGCCCGGCCATACCCGATGGCACTACGCCAGCAGCGCCTTCACCAGATCCAGCTGGCGGTCCATGCGCTCGGTGTCCAGCTCCAGGTTGTTCTCGATGCGCGTCAGGTGCTCGTTCATGCAGGCCACGGCGGCGTCGGCGTTGCCCCTGCGGCAGATGCGCAGGAAGTCGGCGTGCTCGTCGCTGGAGCAGTGCGGGTCGTTCGACGAGTGGTAGAGCATGGCGATAAGCGAGCTGCGCGCCACCAGGTCGCGCACCAGCTGCGCCAGTGTGGCGTTGCCCGAAGCTTCGGCCAGCGCGACGTGGAAGTCGCCCAGCAGTTTTTCCTGCACGCGGCCCGTGGTGGTGCTGGCCTGCAGGGCGGTGCGCTCCACGCGGATGTGCTGTTCCAGCAGCTGGTAGTCGGCCGGGCGGGCGTGGGCGACGAACAGGCGCACCACCTCGGCCTCCAGGATGCGGCGCACGGCGAACACCTCGCGCGCCTCCTGCACGCTGGGGCGGCTCACGAAGGCGCCCTTGTCGGGGATGGTCTCGATGAGGCGGTCCTTGGCCAGCATCACCAGCGCGGCGCGGATCTTGGTGCGGCTGACGGCATACACACGGCCGAGCGCCTCTTCGCGCAGCCAGGTGCCGGGCGGCAGGCGCTTTTCGACGATGGCCGTGGCCAGGTCCTGCGCGATGCTTTCGATGGAGGCCTGGCGCTCGGCCTGCGGCGCTGGTGCGGCGCCATCCGGCGGGGCCGGGCGGGGGGCACGGGCACGGGCGGCCGGCGCGGGCGCTGCGCGCGGGGGAGGAGACGGTGGCGTGGAGGGGCGGTCGCGGGGCATGCCCGATTGTGGCGCGTCAGCGCTTTCGCAGGTTGCGGGGCTTGTCAAAAACCATAGCTGACAGCGCTTGTCCTCATTGGACTTTCAAGCAATTTTGCATCGGATGCCAAGCAAATCAAGCGCATGCAGCTATGAAATCGGGAGTGGCTGCAGCCGGCACCGCAGCCCAGGTCATGCGGCGCGCCGGCTGTGGGCCGCAGTGGCGGGCTGCAGGGTGAACCCCGCCAGCGCGCCGGCCATGGCCTTGGACAGCGGGCGCGCCAGTTCGCCGTGCTTGCTGGTGGCCAGGCGCAGCGTCACCAGCGACTCGACCAGCGTGGTGGCAGCCGCCACGCCGTCGATCACCGGCACGCCGAGCGTCTGGCCGATGTGTTCGCACAGGTCGGCCATGCCGGCGCAGCCCAGCACGATGGTGTCGCAGCCGTCCTCGGCCAGCGCGCGGCGGCACTCGTCGACGATGCGTTCGCGGGCGTGGGAGCCGGGCACTTCCAGCTCCAGCACCGGCAGCTCGCAGGCGCGCACGTTGGCGCAGAAGCGCTCCATGCCGTAGATCTCGGCCAGGTGCCAGGCCTGGCCCATGGTGCGGCCCAGCGTGGTGACGACGGAGAAGCGCGTGCCGACCATGCTGGCCAGGTGCATGGCCGCCTCGGCAATGCCGACCACCGGGCCGCGTGCCAGTTCGCGCGCGGCCTTCAGGCCCGGATCGCCGAAGCAGGCGATCACGTAGCCGTCCACGCCGGCCGCTTCGCCCTGGGCGATTACCTGCAGCAGCCCTGGCACGGCCAGCGCCTCGTCGTAGTGGCTTTCGATGGAGGCCGGCCCCATGGCCGGGCTCACAGCGACGATCTCGGTGCCCGGCCGCGCCACGGCGCGGGCGCAGGCACCGATCTTCTCGGTCATGCTCCAGGTGGTATTGGGATTGATGATCTGGATGCGCACGGTGTTCAACTCTTTCGGATCCGGTCGGTGTTCAGGACGGTGTAGATGACGAGACCCAGGCCCATGCCGATGAACCAGGCGTAGTTGGCGGCGCCGCGCCACGCGGGAATCAGCACGCACAGGATGGGGATGAGCGCCGACGGCACCATGGTCCACACCGCGCGCAGGTTGTAGCCGTTGCTGTACCAGTACGGGCCTTCCCGGCCCATGGTGTAGAGCGCGTCCACGTCCACCTGCTGCTTGCGCACCAGGTAATAGTCGGCGATGAGGATGCCGAACAGCGGCCCGATGAACGAGCCCAGCACGTCGAGCGTGTAGTGGATCACCTGCGGGTTGTTGTACAGGTTCCAGGGCGTGATGAAGATCGAGCCCACCGCGGCGATCATGCCGCCCGTGCGCCAGCTGATGTGCTGCGGCGCGACGTTGGAGAAATCGAACGCCGGCGACACGAAGTTGGCGACGATGTTGATGCCGATGGTGGCGATCATGAAGGTGAGCGCGCCCAGCACCACGGCGGTGGTCGAGTCGATGCGGCCCACGGTGTGCACCGGGTCGGTGATGAGCTCGCCGAACACCGGCAGCGTGGCCGCCGTGGTGAGCACGGTCAGCAGCGAGAAGAACACGAAGTTGACCGGCAGGCCCCAGAAGTTGCCTTTCTTCACGGCGTCGAAACTCTTGCCGTAGCGCGAGAAGTCGCCGAAGTTCAGCATCGGCCCGCTGAAGTAGCTCACCACCAGCGCGATGGCCGAGAGCATCACCGGCACCGCATCCCAGCCCTGGAAGCGCACGCCGCCCAGGTTCAGGTCGATGTTCTTCCACCCGGCTTTCCAGACCAGCCAGCCGCACAAGATGAACATCACCACGTAGACGCCCGGCCCAGCCCAGTCGATGAAGCGGCGAATCGCTTCCATGCCGTGCCAGAACACCAGCGCCTGCAGCACCCACATCACCATGAAGGCGACCCAGCCCAGCGTGGACAGGCCGGCGAAGCCGTGCCGGGTGACGTCGGCATACGCGTCCAGCGACGGATAGAAGTGCAGCGCCAGGATCATGAAGGCGCTGGACGCCAGATAGGTCTGGATGCCGTACCAGGCCACGGCGATGAGCCCGCGGATGATGGCCGGGATGTTGGCGCCCAGCACGCCGAACGACGCACGGCAGATGACGGGGTAGGGCACGCTCGTCACCTGGCTGGGCTTGGCCACCAGGTTGCAGAAGAACTGCACGATGACGATGCCCACCAGCAGGGCCACCAGCACATGCCAGCTCGACAGGCCCAGCGCGAACAGGCTGCCGGCGGTGATGTAGCCGCCCACGCTGTGCACGTCGGACATCCAGAACGCGAAGATGTTGTATTGGCCCCAGGTCTGTTTCTTCAGGGGCGCGAGGTCCTCGTTGGTCAGGCGCGGGTCGTATCCCGGCTTGATGAGCGCGGTGCCTGCGTGCGGCGAGTTGCCGGACTGTGCGGGCAGGCCGGGTGCGGCGGTGCTGGCGGCTGTGTTCACGGGTGTCTCCTCGTGGCGGATGGTCGGTGTGCCGGCGCAATGGGTCGCCGGCGATCTTGTTATTGCACCCCATATTTGTATACAAAAAATGCGTGCACTCAAGTGCCGCCGGTCCGGTGCCACTCAGTGATTACCCGCACGCAGCCTGTGAGGGCGGTGCAAGGCACCGTGCCGCCATGAAGGCAGTGAGGTAGCGAGGTGATCGCGCGCCGGGCAGGCAGGGCCGGCGCCGCGTGCGGGATGGGGGCGGAGGGGGGCGTGGTGCAGCGCGCGGTTGACGCGCAAACGCGCACACGCGGCAGCAGGGCAGGGCGGCGGCGTCTTCCCGGCCGTCAGCAGTGCGGCCGGGTGGCGCTTCAGGCGCCGGTGGCGGCGCGCGACGCTGCCAGGGGCGTGAGCGAATCGCGCAGGCGGTCTCGCACCAGGGGCTGGTCGGGGTTCAGCGCAGACTCCACATGGCCGATGTGGGCCAGCAAACGCTCGCGCGCCAGGGCCGTGTCGCCAGCCTCCAGCGCCTCGACGATGGCGGCGTGTTCGGCGCACGATTGGGCGGCTTCATGGCGCGATTGGTAGAGCGACGCCGCCAGCGTGGTGCGCGCCGTGAGGTCGCGCAGCATGTCGCTCAGGGTGCGGTGCCCCATGGCTTCGGCCAGGCAGACGTGGAAGTCGGCCAGCAGGAAGGAGCGCGTGGCGGCATCGGCCGCGTCGATGGCCTGCCGCTCCTCGGCGATGTGCGCGCGCAGCCGGGGAATGACGGACTGCAGCGGGCGGCCTGCCTGGGCCAGGATGCCGGATTCGATGATGCGCCGGGCCGAGAACGCATCGCGCGCGTCTTCCACCGACGGCTCCACCACGTACCAGCCGCGCCGGGGCCGCACCTCGATGAAGCCGCGCGCCTGCAGCTGCATCAGCGCCTCGCGGACCATGGTGCGGCTCACGCCGAACAGATCCGCCAGCTCCTGCTCGCCCAGCCGCTCGCCGGGGGCGAGTTTCTGGGCCAGGATGGATTCCACCACCTGTTGCGCGATCTGGGTCTGGTTGATGCTCATGAAGGAAAGGGTGCGCGCAGCGGGGCCGTGCGGTCAAGGCCGCGTCATCGCAGCCGCAGGGTATCGCCCGCGTCGCGGCGGTCGAGCGTGAAGCCGGCGACGGTGCGCGACAGGTGGTGGGCCTGTTCGTTGAGCACCGAGGACGCCGCGGTGGATTCCTCCACCAGGGCGGCATTCTGCTGGGTGGCGCGGTCCATCTCGGCCACGGCCTGGTTGATCTGGCCGATGCCCATGCTCTGCTCGTTCATCGATCCATTGATCTCGCCGATGATCTGCGCCACGCGCTGGATGCCTTCCACGATCTCGCCCATGGTCTCGCCCGCGGCGCGCACACGCTCCGTGCCGGTCACCACGCTGGCGCCGGAGGCGTCGATCAGCGTCTTGATCTCCTTGGCGGCGGTGGCGCTGCGGTGCGCCAGGCTGCGCACCTCGGCGGCCACCACGGCAAAGCCCCGGCCCTGCTCGCCGGCGCGGGCGGCTTCCACGGCCGCATTCAGCGCCAGGATGTTGGTCTGGAAGGCGATGGAGTCGATCACGCCGATGATCTCGCCGATCTTGGACGAGGCGCCGGAGATTTCATCCATGGTGCTGACGGCGCTGCCCACCACCTCGCCGCCCTTGGTGGCCGAGGCGCTGGCCGCATTCGCCAGGCGCGTGGCCAGGGCCGCGGCCTCGGCGGACTGCTTGACGTTGACGGTGAGTTGCGACAGCGAGGCCGAGGTTTCCTGGATGGCGCTGGCCGAGCCTTCGGTGCGGTTGGACAGATCCTGGTTGCCGGCCTTGATCTCGTCGGTGGCGGTCTTCATCGATTCCACGCCGCTCTGCACGTCCTTGAGCACCGTGCCGATCTGCTCCACGAACTGGTTGAACGACTTGGCGATCTGCGCCACTTCGTCGTTGCCGTGCACGGGCAGGCGCTGGGTCAGGTCGCCGCCGCCGGAGCCCACGGTGTCCATGGCATCACGCACCTGCGACAGGCGGCGGAACGAGGTGGCGGTGAGCGCGGCCGACACGGCGGCGGCGATCAGGGCCAGAACGACGATGGCGACGGCCAGCGTCTGCAGCACGCTGCGCAGGCCGGCCGTGGCCTCCGCCTTGTCCAGCGCCACGACCAGCAGCCAATCGGTGCCCTGCACGGCGCGGGCCTTCAGCAGCTTGGCCCGGCCATCCAGCTCCACTTCGAGCGGTTGCTGGGCGGTGGCGAGCGCCGTCAGCGCCGCGGGCGTGAGCAGGGCGGAGATCTCGGCGGCGGGCTTGAGGATGAGCTTGGCGTCGGCATGGGCCAGCACCTGGCCCTCGGTGCTGACGACGAAGCCCAGGCTGTTGGGCGTGGGCCGGATGGCGGCCACCACATCGCGCACGCCGGTCAGCGGCACGGCACCGCTGATCACGCCCTGCAGGGCGCCGCCGCGCAGCATGGGCGCCACGAAGGCTACGTAGGGTGTGCCGGTGCTGGAGTCGCCATAAGGCTTGGTGACGGTGAGCTTGCCGGCCTGCACGGCGGCCTTGTACCAGGGGCGGGCCGTGGGGTCGTAGCCTGCGGCCGTCTGCGTGGTGGATTTGAAGGTTTTGTCTTCCCAGCCCACGGTGGTGATGGGGAAGCCGCTGGCCTTGCCCATGTGCGCCGCGTAGTCCTGCGGGTCGCCCTGCTCAATGGCGGCGGCCGCGGCCGTCACGGCCAGCGCCTTGGACGCCACCCACTGGTCGATGGCCATGGTGTTGCCGGCCGTGATCGCGTCCAGATCCTGTTCGATGGTCTGGAAGGTGCTGGTTCGGGTGATGCTGTAGGTGGCGGCACCGGTGATGGCCAGGGCACAGACCACGGTGGCGGTGCTGATGGCAAGGATCTTGGAGCGAAGGGTTTGAAGCATGGCGCGACGCTGGAGGGAAGCCCGCGCACCCCGGCGCGGGGCGAGCGGATGAGGAACGGAAAGCCAGTCGCTAGATATAACGCAAAACCGTTGCTTTTGTTTACAAATAAGGGGCCGGTCCCGCCAAATTCATCGCGGATCAGACGGTGGCAGCGGCTGGCGGTCCAGCACGGCGCGGGCGCGCTCGCGATCGATGTCTCCCTCCCAGGCGGCGATGGCCACGGTGGCCACGCAGTTGCCGATCAGGTTGCCCAGGGCGCGGGCGATGCCCATGAACCAGTCCACCGACAGCACCAGCACCAAGCCGATCGCTGGAATCGCTGGAATCGCATGCAGCGTGGCGGCCAGCACCACGATGGCCGAGCCCGGCACGCCGTGCGCGCCCTTGGAGGTGACCAGCGAGATCGCCAGGATGGTCAGCAGGTCGGTCATGCTGATGGGCGTGTTGGTCGCCTGGGCGATGAACACGGCGGCCAGCGTGATGTAGATGGAGAACGCGTCCAGATTGAAGGAGTAGCCCGTGGGGATCACCAGGCCCACGGTCGAGTCGCGGATGCCCAGGTGCTTGAGCTTGGCCATGATCTGCGGCAGCACGCTGTCGGACGAGGTGGTGGCGAACACCACCGCCAGTTCTTCGCGCAGGTAGCGCAGCAGCTTGAACAGGCTGAAGCCCGACAGCCGCATGATGAGCCCGAGCACGACCACCACGAACAGGAACACCGCCACGTAGAACAGCGCCACCAGCTGCCCCAACTGCTTGAGCGAGCCTACGCCGTACTTGCCCACGGTGAAGGCGATGGCGCCCAGCACGCCCAGCGGCGCCAGGCGGATCAGCAGGCCCATGATCTTGAAGAGCACCAGCGACAGGTCTTCGATGAGCCCGCCCACGCGGGCGCCGCGCTCGCCCAGCAGCGCCAGCGCGATGCCGAAGACGATGGAGAACAGCAGCACCTGCAGCACGTCGCCGCTGGAGAACGCGCTGATGGCGGTGGTGGGAATCAGCTTGAGCAGGAAGTCGCTGAAGCCGCCGCTGGCCAGCTTGTCGGCATTGGCGGCGTAGGCGCTCATGGCAGAGGCGTCCAGCGCCTTCGGGTCCACGTTCATGCCCACGCCGGGCTGGAACACGAAGGCCAGCACCAGGCCCAGCACCAGTGCGATGGTGGTGATGACCTCGAAGTAGATCAGCGACTTGACGCCCACCCGGCCCACCCGCTTCAGATCGCCCGTGCCGGCAATGCCGTGCACCACCACGCAGAACACGATCAGCGGGATCAGCATCTTGATGAGCTTGATGAAGCCATCGCCCAGGGGCTTGAGCTGCACCGCCGTGGCGGGCCAGACCAGCCCGATCACGACTCCCGCCACCAGGGCGAGGACGACCTGCCCGAAAAGAGACCTGAAGAAACGCGCCATTGCCTCTGCTCCACTCTGTTGGATTGCAAATCTTGTATGCAAGAAATGTAGGCAAGAGGAATGCGCGAACCAAACGGGAAAACCCGCGGTGTGTCGCCCATGCGGCTTGGAGATCGCGGCGAACGCGGTTCAGATAAGAAAATGGCTCCAGCCCTTGCGCTGCAAGCGCCACCTGCTATTAAAAAAAGAGAAAGCCGCCCGAAGGCGGCTTGAGGGAGCGAGGCAGGAGGGCGGCCGGGGCATGCAGGAGGCCCCGGCCGGCCGGGCGCGTCAGTAGCCCAGCGTCTTGCCGTCCGGGTTGCGCGGGTCGGAGTAGCCGTACATCGCGCCGCCGCGCAGCTGGATGGTCTGCGTGCGGCCCATCGACGCCTTGAGCTGCACGTTGTGGCCTTTGGCCTTCAGCAGCGCGATGGTGTCGGGGCTCAGGCCCTTTTCGATGCGAAGCTCGTCCGGCGTCCACTGGTGGTGCACGCGGGGCGTACTGGCGGCCTCGGCCGGGTTCATGTTGAAGTCGATGGTGTTCACCACGGTCTGCAGCACGGTGGTGATGATGCGGGCGCCGCCCGGGCTGCCGGTCACCAGCACGGGCTTGCCGTCCTTCAGCACCATGGTGGGCGTCATCGACGACAGGGGGCGCTTCTTGGCGGCCACGGCGTTGGCGTCGCCGCCCACCAGCCCGTAGGCGTTGGCCACGCCGGGCTTGGCCGAGAAGTCGTCCATCTCGTTGTTGAGCAGGATGCCCGTGCCCTTGGCGACGATGCCGCTGCCGAAGTTGGTGTTCAGCGTGTAGGTCACCGCCACGGCGTTGCCGGCCTTGTCCACCACCGAGTAGTGCGTGGTCTGGTCGCTTTCATACGGCTGGGGCTGGCCGGGCTTGATGCTCTTGCCGGAGCGGGCCACGTTCGGGTCGATGGTCTTGGCCAGCGATGCGGCGTAGTTCTTCGAGGTCAGGCCCTTGAGCGGGATCTTCACGAAGTCGGGGTCGCCCAGGTACTCGGAGCGGTCGGCGTACGCCAGCTTCATGCTCTCGGCCATGTAGTGCAGGGTCTGCGCGCTGTTGGGGCCCCACTGCGACAGCGGCAGCGGCTCCAGCATGTTCAGGATCTGCACCAGGTGCGGGCCGCCGGACGAGGGAGGCGGCATGGTCACGATGTCGTAGCCGCGGTAGGTGCCGGTGGTGGGCACGCGCTCGACGACCTTGTAATCGCGCAGGTCGGCCAGCGTGACGGCGCCGGCATGCGGCTTGGTTTCCGCGGCGATCTTCTGCGCGATGGCGCCCTGGTAGAACGCCTTGGCGCCCTGCTGCCCGATCAGGCGCATCGACTGCGCCAGGTCTTTCTGCACCAGCGCATCGCCGGCCTTCAGCGGCTCGCCGTTCTTCCAGAAGATGGCGCGCGTGGCGGGCCACTGGCCCATGTTCTTCTTCTCTTGCTGCAGGATCTTGGCCAGCGTCTCGCTGACCGGGAAGCCCTTGTCGGCCAGCTCGGCGGCCGGCGCGATGACCTTGGCCAGCGGCATGGTGCCCCAGCTCTTGAGCGCATGCTCCATGCCGGCCACGGTGCCGGGCACGCCCACCGCGTAGTGCGTGTACAGCGACTTGCCGTTGACCACGTTGCCCTTGTCGTCCAGGTACATGTCGCGCGTGGCGGCCTGCGGGGCCACCTCGCGGAAGTCCAGCGCCACGTTCTTGCCGGTCTTGGCGTCGTGCACCACCATGAAGCCGCCGCCGCCCAGGTTGCCCGCGTTGGGCAGGGCCACGGCCAGCGCGAAGCCGATGCCGACCGCCGCGTCCACGGCATTGCCGCCTTGCTTGAGGATGTCCAGGCCGATCTTCGAGGCCAGTTCCTGCTCGGTGGCCACCATGCCGTTCCTGGCCACGACCGGATGGAACACGTCCATGTCGAAGGCGTACGCCGCGGCGGCGGCCTGGGCTGCAGCGCTCTGCTGCACGGCCGGGGTGGCGGTGGGCGCAGCAGCAGCGGGCGGCTGTGCGGGCGCGGCGGCCCCGGCCGCGGGGTGGGCGGGCGTGGCCCCGGTCTGCATGCTGTCCCGCTGCGCGGGGTTGGTGCTGCAGGCGCTCAGGCTGGCCAAGGCCAGCGCCAGGCTGCTGGCGAGCAGCGTGTGTCGAAGTTGCATAGGGATCTCCTCGGTGATGCGGTGGCCTTCGCATGCCCTTGTGACGGCGAGCATGTCCCAACCCCGCGAGGAGTGTAGGCCGCGCCCCGGCACGGGCGGGCTTTTAGAACGTGTTCACGATCTTGCAGGGGCCGCGCAGCGGCGTTTGCGGGAGGGGATGCAAGGCGCGGTGCGCTGCCAATAGCTCGGCTATTGGCAAGTGC
>JAEWPH010000064.1 GCA_023460715.1 Pseudomonadota bacterium
GCGCGTGGTGTCCGGCGTGCGCAGCAACGCCGAGAGCGTGGCCACGGCCAGCGCCGAGATCTCGCAGGGCAACAACGACCTGTCGGCCCGCACCGAACAGCAGGCCAGCGCGCTGGAGGAAACCGCCGCATCCATGGAGCAACTGGGCTCCACCGTGCGCCAGAACGCCGACAACGCCCGCCAGGCCAACCAGCTGGCCATGAGCGCCAGCACCGTGGCCGCCCAGGGCGGCGAAGTGGTGGCCGAAGTGGTGGACACCATGAAGGGCATCAACGACGCCAGCCGCAAGATCGCCGACATCATCGGCGTGATCGACGGCATCGCCTTCCAGACCAACATCCTGGCGCTGAACGCGGCCGTGGAGGCGGCCCGCGCGGGCGAGCAGGGCCGGGGCTTTGCGGTGGTGGCCGGCGAGGTGCGGGCGCTGGCCGGGCGCAGCGCCGAGGCGGCACGTGAGATCAAGGCGCTGATCGGCACCAGCGTGCAGCGGGTGGAGCAGGGCACGCAGCTGGTGGACCGCGCCGGCGCGACGATGACGGAAGTGGTGAGCGCCATCCGGCGGGTGACGGACATCATGGGCGAGATCAGCGCGGCCAGCAGCGAGCAGAGCGCGGGCGTGGGCCAGGTGGGCGAGGCGATCACGCAAATGGACCAGGCGACGCAGCAGAACGCGGCGCTGGTGGAGGAGAGTGCGGCAGCGGCCGGCAGCCTGAAGACGCAGGCCGGGCAGCTGGTGGAGGCGGTAGCGGTGTTCCGCCTGCCGCAGGGTGGGGCGGCCGCAATGGCGCGACCGTCGGTGAGCGCGTCCGTGGCACCGGCTCCGGCCGCTGCACCTGCGGCGCAGTCTGCCGCCGCGCCCGCTGTGGCCACGGCCGACAAGGCTTTGGCACTGGCCTCTTCAGGACCTGCACCGACCCCGGCACCGGCCGCGCCGGCCAAGCCTGCTGCGGCAGCTGCCAAGGCGCCGTCCAGGTCGCACGCTCCACGGCCCGCCGCGCCAGCGCCCGCGGCCATGCCGGCTCCCGCGCCTGCGCGTAACAAGCCCACGGCAGGCTCGGACGACGACTGGGAAACCTTCTGACGCGTTGGCCACCGGCCGCAACGCCCCACCCGGTGGTTCGGAAAGATGCCGCCACAAAAAGGCCCGCAGCAAGCGGGCTTTTTTCTTGGCTTGGCCGCTCCGCGGCCCGCACCTGCGAGGGGGCTGCGCTCAATCCACCACGAGGGACACCCGGTGGGCGAGGGCGCGGTAGCGGCTGATCTCTTGCTCCATCATCTGCCGGAACATCGCCGCGCCGATGGCCACAGGCTCCATGCCCTGGTTGCGTAGCTGCGTTTGCAAGCCGGGGTCTGCCATGGCGGCCGTG
Organism: Pseudomonadota bacterium; assembly: GCA_023460715.1. Classification (GTDB taxonomy): domain Bacteria; phylum Pseudomonadota; class Gammaproteobacteria; order Burkholderiales; family Burkholderiaceae_C; genus Paracidovorax. The sequence continues at coordinate 1,368 of JAEWPH010000064.1, forward strand.
GTCTCGCGGGCCAGCTGGTCCACGATGGCCTGGGGCGTCTGGCGCGGGGCGGACAGCGCAAACCAGCCGTCGAACACCGCATCCGGCAACCGCAGTTCGCGCAGCGTGGGAACGCCGGGCAGCAGGTTCGCCCGCGTGGACCCCACGATGCCGAGCGCGCGCAGCTTGCCCGACTTGATGTGGGGCGCGACGGAGGGGACGGTGTCCACGGCCAGCTCGATCTCGCCGCTCATCAGCGCCATGATGGCCTGCGCGCTGCCCTTGTACGGCACGTCCTGCAGTTGCACGCCTGCGGCCAGGGCGAACAGTTCGCCGGCCAGGTGCGGCGCAGAACCCGGACCGAACGTGGGGTAGTGCAGCGACCGGGGCTGGTCCTTGGCGGCGGCGATGAGGTCGTTCACGTGCCGCCAGGGTTTCTCGGCGTTGACCACCAGCACCAGCGGCGTGCGCGCGACGATGAGGATGGGGGCCAGGTCGCGCAGCGGGTCGTAGGGCAGCTTGCTGCGCAGGGCCGGGTTGACGGTGTAGCTGGTCGAGCCGGACAGCAGCAGGGTGTAGCCGTCCGGCGCGGCCTTGGCCACGGCGTCCGAGCCGATGATGGTCGAGGCGCCGGGCCGGTTGTCGATCACCACCGCTTGCTTCAGCCGCTCCGCCAGCTTCTGGCCCACGCCGCGTGCCACCAGGTCGGTGCCGCCACCGGGCGGGAAGGGCACGACCAGCTTGACCGGCCGTGCGGGCCAGGCATCCGGCTGGGCCTGAACGACGGGCGCCGCCCCGCCGGCGGCGAGCGACAGCGCAGAGAGAGTGAAGGCGCGGCGGGAGAGAGGAGGCGTCATGGCGGCGAAGGGCAAGGAGGAAGAAGCGGGCATCACGCGGCGGCAGCGGTGGCAGTCGCGGTTGCACGGACGGGCCACGGGGCGCCGCCTGCGTCTGCAGGCTCGCCCAGGTCCCAGTACAGGCCGGCCATCACGCGCAAACCGTCGCGCACGACCGGGGCCAGCAGGTGTTCGTTGGGCGCGTGCTGCGCGCAGGCGGGGTAGGAGTGCGGCACCCAGAGCGTGGGCAGGCCCAGCAGCTCTGCGAAGACGTCGTTGGGCAGCGACCCGGCCAGGTTGGGCAGCACGTCCGGCGCCTGGCCCGCCGTGCGCTCGATGGAGGCCTGCGCCCATTGCGCCCAGGGATGGTCGGGCTCCAGCCGGGTGGCTGCGCCGGCCAGCGTGATGCTCACGTCGATGCCGTGGAATCCGCGCGCCTCCAGATGCGCCTGCACGATCTCCTGCAGCCGCTGCCATGGCGTGCCCACCACGAAGCGCAGCTGGCAGTGCACGACGGCTTCGCCGGGAATGGCATTCACGGGGCGCTGCGGGTTGCCGGCGCCCATGGCCAGCACCTCCAGCGTGTTCCAGCCCATCAGCCGCTCAGCGGCCGACAGGCCGGGCTCGCCCCAGCCTTCGCTCAGAGCCGGGTCTTCCGCGCCGCCACCGATGGCGATGCGCGCGAGCGCCGTGCGCACCGCCGGCGTGATGGGCTGCGGACGCAACCCGTCGATGGTGATGCGGCCCCGCGCGTCCACCATGCTGGCGACGGCGTTGCACAGGATGGTGGCCGGGTTGGCCAGCACGCCGCCCCAATTGCCCGAGTGGTAGGCGCGGGGGCGCTCCTTGAGCCGCAGCGTGAAGTTGATCGCGCCCCGCGAGCCCAGGAACAGCGTGGGCCGGGACGCATTCACGCGCGGCCCGTCGCTGGCCAGGAACACGTCGGCGCGCAGGGCTTCGCGCTGCGCTTCGCACAGCGCATGCAGGCCGGGCGATGCGGCTTCCTCGCCCATCTCGATGAGCCAGGTGAGGTTGTAGCCCAGGCGTCCTCCGCGCGCTTGCAGCACGGCCTCCAGCGCCCCCAGGTTCACGGTGTGCTGGCCTTTGTTGTCGGCCGTGCCGCGGCCATAGAGGCGGTCGCCCTCGGCCGTCAGCACCCAGGGATTGAGGCCGGCGCGCCAAGCGGCGTCCTGCCCGCTGGTCACATCGCCGTGGCCGTAGCCCAGCACGGTGGGCAGGGCCGGGTCTTCCACCCGGCGGGCGATCAGGAACGGGCCGCCGCTCGGAGCCGGGTTGGGCAGGATGCTGCAGTCGAAGCCGAGCGCCGTCAGCGGCGGCACCAGTTCATCGCGCAGATAGGCGTCCAGGGACGGCGGGACGGTGCCGGTATCGCTCTCGGTGTGCAGCGCGACGCGCCGCTGCAGGTCGGCGAAGAAGCGGCCGTCGTCGAAATAGGTGCTCGCCAGATCGAGCGCGTCGTTGCGTTGCATGGGTTCCTAGGGGCAGGGAGACCTCGCAAGTACAAAGCCAGATGCCTGTTGCGGGAAGTACTCTTTTCGCATGAGGGTATTGCCTCAAATGCAACGCAGGTGCATGGCGCGCCACAATCCCGTCACCACTTTGCCTCTTGGTACCACCGCCATGGCTTCCCCGTTTCTGCTCAGCATTCCCATGCGCCACTTTCTGGAGGTGGCCCAGGCCGGCTCCGTCAACCAGGCCGCTGCGCGGCTGTGCGTCGCGCCGTCGGCCGTGAGCCGGCAGATCGCCAAGCTGGAGGACGCACTTGGCACCCCGCTGTTCGAGCGGCAATCGCGGGGCATGGTGCTGACGCCGGCCGGCCAGCGCCTGGCCGGCCACCTTCAGCATGCGGTGCTGGACGGCGAGGCGGTGCTGGACCAGGTGCGCCACCTGGGCGCGCAGACGGTGGCGCGCGTGCGCGTGTGCTGCACCGAAGGCTTTGCCGCCGGGTTCATGCCGGCCTTCATGCAAACCTTCATCGCCGACATGCCCGGCAGCCAGATCGAATTGCTGGTGGGCTCGCCCGAGGACGTAAGCCAGTGGCTGCTGCGTGGCGAGGCCGACATCGGCCTCAAATACGCGGTGGCGCCCGAGCTGGGCCTGCGCGTGGCCCACGCCGCCCCGGCGCCGGTGATGGCCGTCATGCCACCCGACCACCCGCTGGCGGCGCAGGAGACGGTGACTTTGGCCGCGGTGGTCCGCTACCCGCTGTTGGTGGGCAGCAAGGGCGTGACGGCGCGCCAGCTGTTCGACCTGGCTTGCAGCGCGCAGGGATTGCGCTACACGCCGGTGCTGGTGAGCAACTTCTCTTCGGTGATGCTGCCGCTGCTGCGTTCGCCCCAGGTGCTGCTGTCCGGCGTGCTGACGGTGCAGCACCTGCTGGACGCCGGCCGCGCGGTGGCCCGGCCGTTCGGCGAGCCGGTGCTGGAGCAGCGCCGTCTGCTGGTGTTGGCGCTGGAAGGGCGCACGCTGCCGCCCCCCGTGGCCGCCTGCGTCGAGCGCATGGTGGCTGCCATCGGTGGCCCTAATCCGGCGCCTGCGATTTCCTGAACGGGCTGCGCGCCTGTAGATGGTCCAGGTACTGGGCCACGCCGTCGCCCTCGCGCTCCAGGAAGCGGTCTACCGCCTCCGCGAACGCCGGGTGCGCCAGCCAGTGGGCGCTGGTGGCCTGCACCGGCAGCAGGGCACGCGCCATCTTGTGCTCGCCCTGGGCGCCGCCCTCGAAGCGCTGCACGCCTTGGGCGATGCACCAGGCGATGGGCTGGTAGTAGCAGGCCTCGAAGTGCAGGCAGTCCACACGCTCCAGCGCGCCCCAGTAGCGGCCGAACGCGACCGCAGGTTCAGGGTCATTTGGGCTGTGAGCGCAGGCAGGGTCAGTGCCAACAGCTATCAAACTGCTAGCGATGGCCTGGCCGCCGCGCTCCGCGATGAACAATACCCAGGCCTCGGGCATGTCGCGCTGCATGCGGCGGAAGAAGTCCCGCGACAGGTAGGGCGGGTTGCCGTGCTCCAGGTAGGTGCGCTCATAGCACCGGTAGAAGAAATCCCAATCGTCCGTGGAGATGCCCGCCCCTTGGGCATGCCGGAAGGTCACGCCCGCCTCGGCCACCTTGCGCCGCTCCTGGCGGATCTTCTTGCGCTTGTCCTGCGCCAGGCTCGCCAGGAAATCATCGAAGTCGTGGAACGGCCGGTCGACGGACAAATCACCGCCAGGTGACGCCAAGGCCGGGATCGCCATGTCGTCGGCCGGCGAAGCCTGCGCAGCGGGGAGCGTAGGGGCCGCATCCAACCCGCCGCCGGGCCGCCCCAAGGCGGGTGGGGCCCCCTCGGGGGGCAGCGAACCACGCGCAGCGGGGAGCGTGGGGGCCACATTCTTCCAATGAAACTGCACGGTATGGCGCAGCATCAGGCCGGCCTCGCGGGCGGCCTCCACATCGGCGTCGGCCCCGAAAAGCAGGTGCAGCGACGACAGCTCCGCCTCTCCGCACCAGGCGACCAGTGCCCGCAGCAGCGCCGTGCGCGATGCGGCGTCCCGCGCCAGCAGCCGCGCGCCCGGCACCGGCGTGAAGGGCACGGCCACCACGGCCTTGGGGTAGTAGTCCAACCCGTGGCGCACATAGGCATCGGCCCACGCGAAGTCGAACACGTACTCGCCGTACGAGTGCGGCTTGACGTACAGCGCGCACGCCGCCTGCAGCGCGTCGCCGCGCCACAGCGTGAAGAACAGCGGTGTCCAGCCGGTCTGCGGCGTGGCGCTGCCGCTGTCGTGCAGGGCGGCCAGATAGGCGTGGCGCAGGAAGGGCGTGGCCTGCGGCTGGGTCGCCAGCAGCGCGTCCCAGGCGGCGGCGTCGACGTCGGCCGGGGCGTCCGCAACGCGCAGTTCATACGGGGTGGAGGAGGGCAAGGCGGCAGGGGTGTTCCAGGAAGCGGCCATCGTGCCACAGCGCAAAGACCCGCGCCGCCCTGCGGCAGCCGCCGACGCGCGCACCGCGGCGCCCGGGCCGACAATGCAGCGCATGAGTTCCCACCGCCTTCCCGTCCCCCTCGACCGCGCCACGCGCCTGGTCAACCACGGCCCCACCGTGCTGGTCAGCGCCACCCACGGCGGGCGCAGCAACGTCATGGCCGCCGCCTGGAACATGGCGCTGGATTTCGCCCCGCCCAAGGTGGCGGTGGTGATCGACAAGATCACCTTCACCCGGGGGCTCATCGAGTCGTCGGGCCACTTCACGCTGAGCGTGCCCTGCCATGCCCAGGCCGCGCTCACGTCCGCCATCGGCGGCAGCACGGGCCAGGAGATCGACAAGGCCGCCACGCTGCCCGGCCTGGCCTGGATCGACGAGCCCGCCAGCCCTGCGCCGCTGGTGGACGGTTGCGTGGCCTGGCTGGCCTGCAGGCTGCTGCCCGAGCCGCACATCCAGCAGACCTACGACCTGTTCCTGGGCGAGGTGATCGGCGCCTGGGCTGACGAGCGGGTTTTCTCGCACGGCCGCTGGCACTTCGAAGGCCACGAGGGGCTGCGCACGCTGCACCATGTGGCCGGCGGGCACTACCTGGTTCCGGGCGAGGCTGTGGGAACACCCCCCTGAGCACCTGCGGCGCTTCCCCCCGCTCTCGCCTGGCTCCGCCATGCGGGCAGGGGGACGCAGCCCTCGCTGCGGGGCGGCCCTTGCTCGGCTGCCCGCGTCTGGGCCGTGCCGGTTTTAAAAGGTCGTGGCGTGGATTTCGGGCGGTCTCTGCCGGCCTGCTCGCGCCCTGTATAGAGCCCCGCAGGCCGCGGCTGGCTTGGTGCGGATGACATAATCTTGAGAGTCCTTTTCTCCCCTCCGTATGCCATTCGTCATCAGCATCGCCCAGTTCAATTTCGTCGTGGGCGATTTGCAGGGCAACGCCCAGAAGATCATCCAGGCTGCACGCGACGCGCATGCTGCCGGCGCGCGCCTGCTGCTGACGCCGGAGCTGGCGCTGTGCGGCTACGCGGCGGAAGACCTGTACTTGCGGCCGGCGTTTCTGTCGGCCTGCGACGCGGCCTTGGCCGAGGTGGTGCTGGCGTCGCAATCGCTGCCGGGCCTGGCCATCGTGGTCGGCCATCCGCAGCGGTCGGTGGTCGCCGGCCTGGAGCGCTGCCACAACGCTGCCAGCGTGGTGCGTCATGGCCGCATCGAGCAGACCTATGCCAAGCAGGAGCTGCCCAACTACCAGGTGTTCGACGAGCGCCGCTACTTCACGCCCGGCCATGCGCCCTGCGTGTTCGAGGTGGATGGCGTGCGCCTGGGCCTGTTGATCTGCGAGGACGCCTGGTTCCCCGCCGCCGCTCAGCAGGCGAAGGACGCCGGCGCGCAGCTGCTGGTGAGCATCAACGCCTCGCCCTTCCACGTTGGCAAGAGCTCCGAGCGCGAGCAGATCATGCGCGAGCGCGTGACCGAGACCGGCCTGCCGCTGGTCTACGCCCACCTAGTGGGCGGGCAGGACGAGGTGGTCTTCGAAGGCCGCTCGTTCGCGCTGAACGCCGACGGCTTCGTCGCGTTGCGCGGCCCGGGTTTTGAAGAAAAACTGCTGTTTGCGCAGGTGGAATCAGCGCAGGCTGCTATTGAAATCAAAGCAGAGGTGGCGCCCATCGCGTCGTTGGACGTCGACCTGTGGTCCGCCCTGGTGCTGGGCGTGCGCGACTACGTGGGCAAAAACGGCTTCCCCGGCGTGCTGCTGGGGCTGTCCGGCGGCATCGACTCCGCCCTGGTGCTGGCCATTGCGGTCGATGCGCTGGGCGCCGACAAGGTGCGCGCGGTGATGATGCCCTCGCCCTACACGGCCGACATCAGCTGGATCGATGCCCGCGACATGGCCGAGCGGCTGAAGGTGCGTTACGACGAGATCGCCATCGCCCCGCAGTTCGAGGCCTTCAAGGCCGCGCTGGCGACCGAGTTCGCCGGGCTGCCCGAAGACACGACCGAAGAGAACCTGCAGGCGCGCATCCGCGGCACGCTGCTGATGGCGCTGTCCAACAAATTCGGCTCGGTGGTGCTCACCACCGGCAACAAGAGCGAGATGGCCACGGGCTACTGCACGCTCTACGGCGACATGGCGGGCGGCTTCGCCGTCATCAAGGACGTGGCCAAGACGCAGGTGTTCGCCCTGGCGCGCTGGCGCAACGCCAACGACCCGTTCGGCACGGGCGCGAGCCCCATCCCCGAGCGCATCATCACCCGTCCGCCCAGCGCCGAACTGCGCCCCGACCAGAAGGACCAGGACAGCCTGCCGCCCTACGAGGTGCTCGACGCCATCGTGGCGCGCTACATGGAAAACGACGAGCCCATCGAGGCCATCATCGAAGACGGCTACGACCGCGCCGACGTGGAACGCGTCACGCGTCTCATCAAGCTCAACGAGTACAAGCGCCGCCAGGCGCCCGTGGGCATCCGCGTCACGCGGCGCAGCTTCGGCAAGGACTGGCGCTACCCGATCACGAGCAAGTTCCGCGCGTGAGCCGGCGCCCGTCTGCCAGCACGAACCGCCACGCCCCCTGACACCGCATTTCCCCCATATCCCAGGAGCCAACCCATGAAAATGATCACCGCCGTCATCAAGCCCTTCAAGCTGGAAGAAGTCCGCGAGGCGCTGGCCGAATGCGGCGTGACGGGGCTTACCGTGACCGAGGTGAAGGGTTTCGGCCGCCAGAAGGGGCACACCGAGCTGTACCGCGGCGCCGAGTATGTGGTGGACTTCCTGCCCAAGGTGAAGGTCGAGGTGGTCGTCAAGTCCGACGACGTGGACCGCTGCGTGGACGCCATCGTCAACGCCGCGCGCACCGGCAAGATCGGCGACGGCAAGATTTTCGTGACCGAAGTGGAGCGCGTGGTGCGCATCCGCACGGGCGACCTGGACGACGCAGCCGTCTGAAGCGGCGGCCCCCGAGGCCGGCGCGCGAGGCCCTGGCGGAGGCATTTCGAGGGCCCCTGCGAATGCCCATTCCCAGAGCGGCATGGCTTCCAGACAGGTCCTTGAAACCGGCGGCTCGCCGCACCATGAGCGGGCGCTTTGCAGGCCGCCTCCGTCCCGGCGCACCTGTCCGGTCAATGGCGCGCTATTGATTCAATAGCTGATTGCGCTTGATTTCAGAGGGCGGTTTCAAGTCCAAGTGCAACAGTGCAAGCTCAGATCACCTCCTCGGGCGCCAGTGTCAGGCGAGCCAGATGCTCCCCATACACCTGCAGCGGCGTACGCCAGCCCAGCGTCTGGCGTGGCC
>JAEWPH010000065.1 GCA_023460715.1 Pseudomonadota bacterium
GCGCAGGGCTCGGTAGATCAGCAGGAAGAAATTATCGGGCTTGACGGTCGCGGGGCGGGTCACAGAAATCGTTTCTTTGGACAAAAAATGTGCGGCCAGTATAACCAGCGCGCCAGGGGTGCGAAAACGGCGAATGCAGGGCTTCGCCCGCAAAAGAGGCCGGCGGTGGACTCCCGCCGCTAGCCGGTGCCCATGGCTCGGCACCGTCGGGGCGAAAGGGTAGACTGCGCGCTTTTCCGCGAGGGGATCGCCATGCAAGACGTTATCGGACTCCAGGCCGTGGGCATACTGCCCGCCGACTGGTTGGCTGCTCTCACCGGCGCCCTGGCCGCGGCCGGTGCCCGGCTGGAATCGCTGCAGCAGCAGGGGTTGGACAACAGTGCCGCCGTGACCCTGCTGGTCAGCCCGGCAAGTGCTGGCGCCGCGTTGCAGCAGGCGCTGCAGGCCCTGGGCCTGCAGGTGGCGCCCCTGGCGCAGCCGGCGCCGGAGACCGGCGAAGCCCATGTACTGACGCTGATGGGTCGTACCCTGGCCGATCTGCCGCTGACCCGCCTGGCCGCGCTGTGCCGCGAGCAGGGCCTGAACATCCATGCCATCCGCGCCCTGAGCGAGCCGGGCGCGACCACGCGCGCCGCCCTGGAGCTGCGCGTCACCGGCGAGCCGCACGAGCCCCAGGCGCTGCGCGCGGGGCTGCTGGCGCTGGCCCAGGAAGGCCAGGCCGACATCGGCTGGCAACCTGACGATCTGCCGCGGCAGCATCGCCGCCTGGCGGTGTTCGACATGGACAGCACCCTGATCCAGGCCGAGGTCATCGATGAACTGGCCAAGGCCGCCGGCATCGGCGAGCGGGTAGCGGCCATCACCGAGCGCGCCATGCGTGGCGAGATCGACTTCCGCGCCAGCTTCACCGAGCGCATGGCGCTGCTGCAGGGCCTGTCCGAAGAGGTACTGGAAGACATCGGTGCCGGCCTGCGCCTGACCGAGGGCGCCGAGCGGCTGTTCGCCGAGTTGAAGCGGCTGGGCTACAAGACCGCCATCCTTTCCGGCGGCTTCACCTATTTCGCCCGCCAGGTGCAGGCGCGGCTGGGCATCGACAACGTCTATGCCAACGAACTGGAGATCGTCGACGGCAAGCTGACCGGCCGCGCCGTCGAGCCCATCGTCGATGCCCAGCGCAAGGCCGACCTGCTGCAGGAACTGGCCAGCCGTGAAGGCCTGACGCTGGAGCAGACCATCGCCGTGGGCGACGGCGCCAACGACCTGCCGATGATGGGCGCCGCCGGCCTGTCCGTGGCCTACCACGCCAAACCCGCCGTGCGTGCGCAGGCCAAGGTGGCCATCAACGAGGGCGGGCTGGACCGGCTGCTGGAAGTGCTGCGCTGATCCGCGGAATGCCAAGTGCTACTGAATAGATAGCTGCTTGCGCTTTACACACGGGCGCTAGAGGCAGTTTTCATCTAAATATTGATACCACCCGACCGCCACATAAGAGCGCGCCTCGTTATATCAGTATGAAAATAAAAACGACCAACGCACCATTTCAGGGAATTACACTGTGGCCCATGCAGACGGTCTTTCGAGCCGTCTTGCACGCCGCAACCATCTCTCTGAAAGCCGATCGCCATGTTGAAGAAAACGCTCTCCGCCTTTGCCATCGCCACCCTCGCCTTCAGCGCACAGGCCGCTGATGTCGTCTTGAAGGTGGCCGCCTCGGCCGTGCCGCACGCCGAGATCCTGAACTTCGTGAAACCCCAGCTCAAGACCCAGGGCGTGGACCTGCAGGTGCGCGAATTCAGCGACTACATCCAGCCCAACGCGGCGGTGGAAGACAAGCAGTTGGACGCCAACTTCTTCCAGCACCAGCCCTACCTGGACAGCTACAACAAGGACCGCAAGAGCAGCATCGTCGCCGTGCCGGACGGCAAGGTGCATGTGGAGCCGTTCGGCGGCTACTCGAAGAAGATCAAGGCGGTTTCTGCGCTGAAGGACGGCGCCACGGTGGCCATCCCCAACGACCCGTCCAACGCCGGACGCGCGCTGATCCTGCTGCAGAAGCAGGGCCTGATCGAGCTGAAGGACCCGAAGAACATCACCGCCACGCCGGTGGACATCGTCAAGAATCCCAAGAAGCTCAAGTTCCGCGAACTGGAGGCCGCGCTGCTGCCCCGCGCGCTGGACGACGTGGACCTGGCGCTGATCAACACCAACTACGCGATCGAAGCCAAGCTCAACCCGACGAAGGACGCGCTGTTCATCGAATCGGCCGACTCGCCCTACGCCAACTTCATCGCCGCCCGCAAGGACCGCGCGAATGATCCCAGCATCCAGAAGCTCGTGAAGGCCCTGCACACGCCGGAAGTGAAGAAGTTCATCCAGGACAAGTACCAGGGCGCGATCGTTCCCGCGTTCTGACCGCGGGGGGCCGCAAGGCCGGCCTCTGGACCACCACCGAAAGCGCTGCCATGGCAGCGCTTTTTTTCTGCCTGAAGCAGGCCTGGGCGGCCACACCCACCATCCGCTTCCAAAGCGCCGGTCGCTGCCATGCGCGTGCAGCGCCCATGTCGATGCGTTCGCGACGGCTTAGAGCGATGGCACCGACGCCGTAGTCTGCGCCGGCGTGGCGGACGGCGGTGCCGCAGGGGTCTGGGCAGGTGTCAGGGCCGGCTGCGCTGCACGGGTCTGCGCCGGCGTCTGCGCGGTGGGGGCCGCGCGCGTCTGTGCCGGCGCCTGGGCGGCGGGCACGTCGGGCGAC
>JAEWPH010000066.1 GCA_023460715.1 Pseudomonadota bacterium
GACGACGCCGGGCGGCCCGCCGCTGCAGGGACCGGTCCCGCCACCACCACCGCCCCCGACCGGACCGCGCCCGCGGCCCGCGTGACGGGCACCGTGTTCGCGCAGGACGACCTGCCCCAGGCCGTGCGCGCGCAGTTGCCCAACCTGCAGATCGCCGGCGTGACCTATTCCAGCAACGCGGGCTACCGCATGGCCATCGTCAACGGCCAGGTGCTGCACGAGGGCGACCAGGCCGCGCCCGGGCTGCGGCTGGAGCGCATCGAACCCGAACGCACCGTCTGGTCGTTCCAGGGCTACCGCTACGGCATGCCGTCGCGCTGACGGCGCGGGTGGCATGGGCCAAAATGCCGCCCAGCCCAATGGATATAAGCGCCACCAGCTATTAATTTGATAGTGCTGCTTTGGGGCGCGCCACGGCCGATGGCCTCGGCCGCCGCGAACGGGCTGGCCATCGTGGTAATCCCGGTGCCGCAGGCGCGCTCTCCTGCGCCATGCTCCGCGCATGAACCAGGACGCATCCCTTCACCAGCGCCGGCGGCCGCCCTCGGAGCGGGAGCTGGACGGCATTCCGTGGCTGGCGTCGCTGCTGCCGGCCGAGCGCGCCTGCGCCGTCGAGGCGCTGCTGGTGGGCGATGCGCTGGCCGGCGATTACGTCTGCCGCATCGGCCGGCCGGTGACCTACTGGTTCGGCGTGGTCGAGGGGCTGCTCAAGATGAGCACCGACAACGAGCAGGGCCAGACCATGACCTTTGCCGGCATCCCGCCGGGCGGCTGGTTCGGCGAGGGCACGGCCGTCAAGCGCGAGCCCTACCGCTACAACATCCAGGCGCTGCGCAGGAGCGTGGTGGCGGGCCTGCCCATCGACACCTTCCATTGGCTGCTGGACCATTCCATCGGCTTCAACCGCTTCGTGATGAACCAGCTCAACGAGCGGCTGGGGCAGTTCATCGCCGCGCGCGAGATCGACCGCATGGCCAACCCGGACGTGCGCGTGGCGCGCAGCCTGGCCGCCTTGTTCAACCCGGTGCTCTACCCGGGGCTGGGCGAGGTGCTGCGCATCACCCAGCAGGAGCTGGCGTACCTGGTGGGCCTGTCGCGCCAGCGCGTGAACGAGGCGCTGGCCGCACTGGAGGCGCAGGGCGCCATCCGCGTGGAGTACGGCGGGCTGCGCGTGCTGGACCTGGAGGCGCTGCGCAGCGGCGGCTTCGTCACCCGCGGGAGCCGGCGGGAGGCTTCGGCCGATGGGGCGGCCGCGGCGGCCGCTGCGTGAACCGGCCGGACCGGGCCTGAACCGCTGGGCCTGCGACGCCCGTCCTGGTGGCGCCGCAGGGCGTTCAGCGTGCCAGCGCGGGCCGCTGGGGCGCCCGGCCCAGGGCGGGCGTGGCAGGTGGTGCCGGCGTGGCGTCGGTCGGTTCCCAGTCGCGGGCGCCGGCGGCTTCGCGCGTGAGGCGGAAGTTGCCCACCACGCGCGTCAGGCGCGCGGCCTGTTCCTTGAGGCTGTCGGCGGCGGCCGAGCTCTGTTCCACCAGCGCCGCGTTCTGCTGCGTCATGTTCTCCAGCGTGCCCATGGACTGGCTCACCAGGCCGATGCGCTCGCTCTGCTCCTGCGCGGCGGCGGTGATCTCGCCCATGATGTCCGAGACGCGGCGTACCGACTGCACCAGCTCCTGGATGGTGGCACCGGCGTGTTTCACCTGCGCGCTGCCCTCCTGCACATGGGTGGCGCTGGCCAGGATCAGGGCCTTGATCTCGCGCGCGGCCTCGGCACTGCGGCCGGCCAGGCTGCGCACCTCGCCGGCCACCACGGCGAAGCCACGGCCCTGCTCGCCGGCGCGGGCCGCTTCCACGGCCGCATTGAGCGCCAGGATGTTGGTCTGGAAGGCGATGCCGTCGATGACGCTGATGATGTCGGCGATCTTGCGCGAGCTGGCGCTGATGGTGTCCATGGTCTGCACCACCTGCGAGACCACGGCGCCGCCGCGCGTGGCGGCGTCGGAGGCCGTCGCCGTCATGTGGTTGGCCTGGCGCGAGGCATCGGCGCTCTGGCCCACCGTCTGCGTCACGTCGCCCAGCGCGGAGGCGGCCTCCTGCAGGCTGCGCGAGGTGCTTTCGGTGCGCTGGCTCAGGTCGAGGTTGCCCGAGGCCACCTCGGAGCTGGCCAGCAGGATCGAGTCCGCCGCCGCGCCGATCTCGCCCACCAGGGCGCGCAGCCGCTCCTGCATGGCGGCCACGGCTTCCAGCAGGCGGCCCGTTTCGTCGTGGATGCGCACCTCCACCTGCGAGGTGAGGTCGCCCCGGGCGATGCGCTCGGCCACCACCACCGCGCGGCCGATGGGCGCGGTGATGCTGCGCGTGGTGCGCCAGGCGATCAGGGCGCCCAGGGCCAGCCCCAGCGCCACCAGCGCGCCGCTGACCAAGCGGGCCCGGCCCTGCGTCTGCTCGGCGGCAGCCACGGCCTCGGCGTTCTCCGTGTTCTGCAGCTCGATCATCTCGGCCAGCTTGGCGCGCCACTTCGCCTCGATGGGCGCCAGCCGCGTCATCAGGCCCAGCGTGGCGCTGACGGTGTCGCCGTCGTTGGTGGCCTTGATGGCGGAATCCAGCTCAGGGCGGGCCTGCTGCGCCAGGGCCTGGATCTCGGCGAACAACTGGCGTTCGGCGGCGCTGGCGTGTGGGCTGTCGCCCAGCAGTTTTTGCAGTTCGGCCTGCTGGCGGGTGTACTGCTCCATCGACCGTCCCACGGCAGCGGTCTGTTCGGCGGCGCTCTTGGGATCGACCTCGTTGAGCATGGCGGCCGAGCGGCTCTGCAGGCCCAGCGCGCTGGTGCTCTCCAGCATGCTGTTGACCAGCCGCATCTTGGTGGCGCTGGGGCCTGTCATCTCGCGCAGCTGGCCCTGCATCTGCGCGACCGACAGCTGGCCGACGCCGGCTACGGCTATCACCAGCAGCAGCATGCCGCCAAAGCCCAGCCCGAGCCTCCATGAAATGGACAGGGACCTGAAACGGGCGACGAACGACATGGTGGAATCCTTGGGAAGCAGTACGCGGGAAAGCAGAATGCAGCGCAGCAAAAACAGTGCCTGCATACCCGGCCATCGACAGGGCCGCAGGCACGCAGACCACCCGCTCCTGTTACAAAGCGGCAGGCGAGCGCGCGGGGCGGATGGTAAGCCCCTTCGCGCCGGTGGCGTATGACAGTGCTTTCCATGTGGACATCGTGGCGCTCATGGTGCATGCACAGTTAGCTACATTATCAATAGCAGTTGATTCGCGGCTGGTTTTGGTGCAACCTGCTGCGGAGCCTGCGGCACGCGACGGGCGTTGTTACATTTTGGGGGCGTCATGCATCGTGGTTCGGGCGGATGGCGGCGGTGGGCGCAGGCCGTGGGGGCACTGCTGCTCGCGGGTGCGGCGGCGCATGCGATCGGAGCCACCGTGCAGGTGGCCGTGCAGGACGGCAGCGGCAAGCCGCTGGCAGGCGCCATCGTGTTCCTGGAGTCGGCCGAGGCGCGCAAGCTGGTCCGCCCGGCCCAGGGCGTGGAGATGGTGCAGCAGAAGCGCCAGTTCGTGCCCGACGTGATGGTGATCCCGGTCGGCACCGAGGTGCGCTTTCCCAACCACGACACCGTGCGGCACCATGTCTACTCGTTCTCTCCGGCCAAGAAATTCGAGCTCAAGCTGTACGCGGGTACCCCCGCCAACCCCGTGCTGTTCGACCAGCCCGGCGTGGTGGTGCTGGGCTGCAACATCCATGACCAGATGGTGGCCTGGATGCTGGTGGTCGACACGCCGTTCTACGCCCAGACCAGTGCGGCCGCGCCGGTCGCCCGGCTGGACAAGGTGCCGCCCGGCGCATACCGCCTGCGCGTGTGGCATGCCGGCCTGCCGGTCGGCGCGGCGCCGCACGACCAGGCGATCACCGTGACCGAGGCCGCCGCGGCCGCCGCGCCGCTGGTGGTCAAGCTGCAGGGGGCGGCGCCGTGAAGCAGGCCCGGCTGCGCAGCAGCCTGATCGTGCGGCTGGTGGGGCTGTCGCTCCTGCTGCTGCTGGTCGTGCAGGTGGCGGGCTTCACCGTGGTGCGGGCCTCCATCGAGCAGAACGCCCGCAGCCAGGTGGCGCAGGCGCTGGACCTGGACGAGAACGTGTGGCGCCGGCTGGTGGAGGAGAACGCCGAGCGGCTGCAGCAAAGCGCCACCCTGCTGGCGGCGGACTACGGCTTCCGTTCGGCCGTCAATTCGGGCGACGTGGAGACCATCCAGTCGGTGCTGGAGAACCACGGCCAGCGGATCGGCGCGTCGGTGACGGCCTTGCTCGACACGCGCATGCACCTGGTCTCGGTCAGCCTGGGCCAGGGGTCCGACCGCTACGGGTCGGTACTCACCGAGGTCATCCCGGCCTTGTCGCAGCAGTTCCAGGGCAGCCAGATCGTGGTGATGGACGGGCGGCCGTACCAGTTCGTGCTGGTGCCTTTGCGCGCGCCGGTGGTGATCGGCTGGGTGCTGATGGGATTTCCGGTGAGCCAGGCGCTGGCCGATGAAATGAAGCAGCTGCTGTCGGTGGACGTGGCGGTCCTGGTCACAGGGGCGCAGGGCGGCACCACGGTGCCGGTGAGCACGCTGCCCGCGCAGGCCATGGACGTGCTGCGCGAACGCGGTCCCGTGGCGGAGTTGGCGACGCGGGACGGCACGCTGCTGGCGCGCCCGGTGCCCCTGCCCAGCGTCGGTGGCGACGTGCAGACGCTCATCCTGCGCTCCGTCGACCAGGTGCTGGCCCCGTACCGCCGGCTGCAGGTGCTGCTGGGCGCGATCACGCTGGGCGGCGTGCTGCTGTTCGCCCTGGGCACCGGGGCCATGGCGCTGCGCCTGGCGGTGCCGCTGCGCTCGCTGATCGAGGCCACGCGCGGCCTGTCGCGTGGCGACTACGCCGTGCCCATGGGCCACACCCGGCGCAAGGACGAGATCGGCACGCTGGCGCGCTCGTTCGACCGCATGCGCATCGACATCGCCAGCCAGCAGGCGGAGATCCAGCACCTGGCCGACACCGACCGCCTCACCGGCCTGCCCAACCGGGAGCGCTTCCGCCGGGCGCTCATGCAGGCCATCGCCGCCGGAGAGGACGGCAGCGCCGCTGCGCCGCTCGCGGTATTGACGCTCGACCTGGACCGCTTCAAGCATGTGAACGAAGTGCTGGGCTATGCCATGGGCGACCGGCTGCTGCAGGCCGTGGCCGAGCGCATCCGCCAGCAGGCGCGCTCGCCGCAGGACGTGGTGGCCCGCCTGGGCGGGAACGAGTTCGCCATGCTGATGCCGCAGGCCGATGCGGCGGCCGCGCGGGAGATGGCGCAGCGCATTGCCCAGGCGTTCGAGACGCCGCTGGCCTTCGACGACCAGACCATCGACCTGAGCGCCGGCATCGGCTTCGCCTGCTGGCCCGGTCCCGCTGCCGATGCCGACACGCTGCTCAGCCATGCCGAGATCGCCATGTACGCTGCCAAGCGCCGGCTCAGCGGGGCGCAGCAGTACGACGCCTCGCTGGACTCGACCAGCCCGGAGACGCTGTCGCTGCTGACCGAGCTGCGCCGCGCCATCGACCGCGATGAACTGCGCCTGTACCTGCAGCCCAAGGTATCGCTCAACGGCCAGCCGGGCACCGCCGCCGAGGCGCTGGTGCGCTGGCAGCACCCCGAGCGCGGCCTGGTGCCGCCGATGCTGTTCATACCGTTCGCCGAGCAGACGGGCTTCGTGCGCCAGCTCACGCTGTGGATCTTCGGGCAGGCGGCGGCCCTGCTGGCCCATCCGCGCGTGCGGGGCCTGGGACTGCGCATCTCGGTCAACCTGTCCACGCGCGACCTG
Source organism: Pseudomonadota bacterium (assembly GCA_023460715.1). GTDB lineage: Bacteria > Pseudomonadota > Gammaproteobacteria > Burkholderiales > Burkholderiaceae_C > Paracidovorax. Next base: position 5,850 of record JAEWPH010000066.1, read on the forward strand.
CTGGATCCGGAGCTGAGTCACAAGCTGGGCGCGCTGCTGGAGCGCCACGGCGTCGGCGCGTCGCAGTTCTGCCTGGAGATCACCGAGAGCGCGATCATGGACGACCCCCAGCGTGCCGAGGCCATGCTCAACCGCCTGTCCGAGCAGGGCTTCAAGCTGTCCATCGACGACTTCGGCACCGGCTACTCGTCGCTCGGCTATCTCAAGCGGCTGCCGGTGGACGAACTCAAGATCGACAAGTCGTTCGTGATGGGCATGGCCACCGACAACGGCGATGCGCAGATCGTGCGCTCCACCATCGACCTGGCCCACAACCTCGGCCTCACCGTGGTGGCCGAGGGGGTGGAGACGGCCCCCATCCTGGAGCGGCTGCAGGCGCTGAGCTGCGACGACGCGCAGGGCTACTACATCAGCAAGCCGCTGCCGGTGGAGGCTTTCCTGGCCTGGCACGACGGCGGCGTCGCTGCGGGCGCGAGACAATAGGGCCCATGCCCGATACGCCGTCCCGTCCTCCCGCTTCCGCCCCCTCCGCTGCCCCTACGCCGGCCGATGCCTCCCAGCCGGCGCGCGCCACGCTGCGCCGCCCCGAGGGCTCGGCGCCCGTCCAGCCCCCGGTGCGCCGGGGCGCCACCCCGGCAC
>JAEWPH010000067.1 GCA_023460715.1 Pseudomonadota bacterium
GTGCGGACGGTGCGGACGGTGCGGCGGAGCAGGCCGCCAGCAGGGCCGCTGCGGCCAGGCAGCCCAGGCGGGCGGGCAGGGGGCGGGAATGCGTCATGGAAGGGTTCCTTGGGGTCATGGGGGTGGACGGGGAATCAACGGAGAGTTGCCAGCCTGTTCAGAACGCGACCGACATCGACACCGCGACGGTGCGGCCGGCAGAGGTCAGCAGTTCGATGTCGCGCTGGTCGCGTGCCAGCGCCGGCTGGAGGTTGCGGGCGCTGGCGTAGTCCCAGTAGCGCTTGTCGCCCAGGTTGTAGATGCCGGCCTGCAGCCGCACGCTGGGGTTGAGCTGCCAGTAGCCGCTCAGGTCGAAGGTGGCGTAGCCGGGCACGCGGAGCAGTTCGGTGCTGGCGTCGCCCAGGGATGCGCCCGGGTTGTTGGTGAAGCTGTCGCGGTTGGTGGCCTCGGCCCGCTTGCCGGCCACGAAGGTGCCGGTGAGGTTCAGGCCCCAGCGGCGCATGGGCGCGTCGTAGCCCACGCCGATGATGGCCTTGCGCGGCAGCACGGAGTCGAGGTCCACCTTGCGGTCGCCGGCGTAGTTCGACCGCGACGTGCCGCGGCTCAGGCCCAGCGCCCAGGTCGTGTACAGGCCCTGGGCGGCGGGGCTCCACTGCCCGTGCTCCAGCCGGGCGCTGAGTTCGAAGCCGTAGATCGTGGCCTCGTCGCGGTTCTCTGCCTGGTAGATGGTGCCGATGTGTGCCGGCACGTTGGTGAACAGGCCCGGCGCGCTGGCGCGCGTGTAGCGCGTGTAGGCGATGAAGTCGCTGTAGCGCGTGTAGAACAGCGCGCTGTGGAGCTGCACACCGGCGGTGGGGTGGCCGGTCAGGCCCAGCTCGAAGGCGTCGCTGGTCTCTTCCTTCAGGTCGCGGTTGCCCACCAGCGCGTACTGGTTGCCGGTGGCGTAGTTGCTGGCCATGTTCCACGAGCCGAAGATCTCGCCAGGCGACGGGGCCCGCCCGCCGCGCTTGTACTGCGCGTAGCTGCGCAGGCGCGGCGCCAGGTCGTAGGTGACGGCCAGGCTGGGGCTGACGATGGTGGTCGCCGGCGGGCTGCCGTAGAGCCGCTGCACATCCTGCTCGGTGAGCACGCCGCCGACGAAGTTGGACAGGTCGCGCGTCTGGATCTTCACGCGGTCCACGCGCAGGGCGGGAATCACGGCCAGGCGCTGGCCCCCGGCGTCGAAGATGATCTCGTCCTGCACGAAGGCCCCCAGGCGGTCGGTCGTGGTGTCGGGCTGGGGCTTCATGAAGCCCTCCACCTCCCACGGGCGGTCCACGTCCTGCGTGGAGGCGTTGGCGCCGAAGCTCAGCAGATGGCGGCCGATGCGCTTGTCCGCGGTGGTGGACAGACCCCAGGTGCGCGTCCGGTTCTCGGAGCGGTTGCGCACCGCGGCGCCGGTGGCCAGCGTGGTGGTGTCGGTCAGGTCCCGGGTGGCCGTGTCCTGGTAGAACAGGCGCGTGTCCGCATGGTCCACCCAGGCGTTGCGCGGCGTCCACTGGTGCGTGAGCTGCAGGGTGTTGCGCTCGGTGTCGCTGGCCTGGCGGGAAGCTTCGGTGAGGGCCGTGCCGGCATTGTTCCAGCCGTGGAAGAAGGTGTCGTTCTGGCGCCGGTACAGATCGGCCGACAGTTCCAGCCGGTTGCTGCCGTCCACGCGCAGGCCGCCCTTGAGCAGCAGCGCGTTCGAATGCCAGTCGTTGGGATAGCTGTCCACGGTGGGGCTGTGGTTGCGGCTGGCGTGGCCGTCGCGGCGCGAGTAGGCGATGAGGCCGTCGGCGTCGCCGCTGCGCAGCGCGCCGGTGAAGCTTTCGTTCCACGACCGGTCGGCCGAGTCGTAGCCGATCTTGGCCCCCAGGTACGAGGGCTTGTCGTCCCGCAGGTAGTCGCTGGCGGCTTTGGTGCGGAAGCTCACCGCGCCCCCGATGCCGCCTGCCGTGCGCCGTGCCGGGGTGGTGCCGGACTGGATCTGGGCCGACGAGAACATCTCGGGGGCGATGAAGTCGCGCCCCGCGCCGAAGGTGTTGACCCCCACGCGGCTCACGTAGGGGCGGGTGGTGGCATCGGGCATCTCCACGCCGTCCACGTCCAGGCCCACGCGGTTGCCCTCGATGCCGCGGATGTTGTAGCCCGTGGTGCCCGAGCGGTCGAAGCTGCTGCGGTTGCGGCTGGTACCAGCCACCGTGCCGGGCGCAGCCACCAGCGGCTGATGGCGCACGACGTCCTTCATGCTATTGGCCCGCTCCAGCGCATCGCCGCTGACCGTGGTGAGGGTGCCGGGCTGGCGCTCTGTCTCTTCCACCACGTCCACCTGCGGCAGCTGCGCGACCTGCACCGGGAGTGCGGCCTGGGGCGCGGGCGCCTGGGCCCACGCCGGAGCGGCCAGCACGGCGAGGCAGGCGGCCCAGGCCGCGGGGCGCATGGCGTGGGAACGGGGGAAGAGGACGGAGGCCGGAAGGGCGGCGGGCCGCGGGTGCAGACGGTGAACCATGGAAGTGTCGGAAGGGGTTGTCTGCTGGATACCCCGTGCGTGGCGATCACGCGTGGCCCCGGGCGGCGCCGCCGTGCCGGGTGGTTCTCTGGCTCACCGGCCGATTGTGTCACAAATGAGAATGTATCTCATTAAGATTTTGAGGCGGGTCAAGACGGCAGCCGGGCGGATGTGCAGCCGCGGCGGCCCGCCTGCGCGGCAGCCGAACACCGCGCTGGCCCGGGGTCTCCACCAAGACGGTGTAACCGCTTTTCATGCAGAATTGAAACCCGATTACAGCCAGATGAGAGACCACACCGCCATGCAAATTCGCCGCGCCACCAAGATCGTCGCCACCCTGGGCCCCGCCTCCAGCGACCCGCAGCTGCTTGAGCAGATGATCCGCGCCGGGGTGAACGTGGTGCGGCTGAACTTCAGCCATGGCAAGGCGCAGGACCATATCGACCGTGCCACCGCCGTGCGCGAGGCCGCGCAGCGCGCGGGCCGCGAGGTGGCCATCATGGCCGACCTGCAGGGGCCGAAGATCCGCGTCGGCAAATTCGCCGACGGCAAGGTGATGCTGGTGTCCGGCTCGCCCTTCATCCTCGACGCGTCGCGCACCGAGCTGGGCGACATCAACGGCGTGGGCCTGGACTACAAGGAACTGCCGCGCGATGTGAAGGCCGGCGATGTGCTGCTGCTGAACGACGGGCTGATCGTGCTCACGGTGGACGCGGTGCGCGGCGAGGCCGTGCACACCACCGTCAAGATCGGCGGCGAGCTGTCCAACAACAAGGGCATCAACAAGCAGGGCGGCGGGCTGACGGCCCCGGCGCTGACGGCCAAGGACATGGAGGACATCAAGACCGCGATGAGCTTCCAGGCCGACTATGTGGCCGTGAGCTTCCCCAAGAACGCCACCGACATGGAAATGGCGCGCCAGCTGTGCAACGTGGCTGCGGCCGAATTCCGCCACAAGCCCGGCCTGATCGCCAAGATCGAGCGGGCCGAGGCCGTGCCGCTGCTGGAGGAGATCCTGCGCGTCTCCGACGGCATCATGGTCGCGCGCGGCGACCTGGCCGTGGAAGTGGGCAATGCCGCCGTGCCGGCGCTGCAGAAGAAGATGATCCGCATGGCGCGCGACATGGACAAGGTGGTCATCACCGCCACGCAGATGATGGAGTCGATGATCACCAACCCGGTGCCCACGCGCGCCGAGGTGAGCGACGTGGCCAATGCCGTGCTGGACGGCACCGACGCCGTGATGCTGAGCGCCGAGACGGCGGCCGGCCGCTATCCCCTGGAGACGGTGGAAGAGATGGCCAAGATCTGCGCTGCCGCCGAGGCCGCGGAAGACCCCGAGCGCGATTCCGATTTCATCGGCCAGACGCTGGGCCGCATCGACCAGTCCATCGCGATGGGTGCGCTGTTCACGGCCCACCACCTGGGCGCCAAGGCCCTGGTGGCCCTGACCGACAGCGGATCCACGGCCCTGTGGATGAGCCGCCACCGCATCCACATTCCCATCTATGCCCTGACGCCCAAGGTGGCCACCCAGCGCAAGATGGCCATGTACCGCAACGTGCGCCCGCTGCTGATGGACACCAGCGTGGACCGCGACACGGCGCTGGAGCAGGCCGAGGGCCACCTCAAGACCCGCAACATCGTGCAGCAGGGCGACCTGTACGTGATCACCTGCGGCGAGCCGATGGGCGCGCCGGGCGGCACGAACATGCTCAAGATCTGCCGGGCGAACTGAGCGCCCACTGAGCGCCCCGGCGGCAGGCCGATGCAGCCCGCCCGCCTGCGCCGTCAGTCGAAGCGGAACGACACGCCCGTCACCAGGGCGGCGTCCGTGCGCTTGAGGCCCGTGCCGGGGTCGTTGTTGTAGCGGTAGTTCACGCCGGTTGTCAGGTTCATGGTGGGCGTCATCGCCACGCTCAGCCCCACGTCGAACTGCGCTCTGTACGACGACGAATCCCGCAGGTTGGGGTAGAACGTGAACTTCTGGCGCAGGCTCGTGTTGGAGGTGAGCCGGTGGTTGGATTCTTCGGCCAGCACGCCCTCGAGCCGCCCGTAGGTGGAGCGCACGGCGTCCGCCACTTCGGAAGGCTCCACGTAGCGGTCATCGCTGTAGCCCACGCCCACGGACAGGTCCAGGCTGTGGTCCTCCTCGCGGATCACATGCCGGCCCACGCCGGTCGCCACCGAGAACCGGCTGGCGATGTTGGATGGGCGGTCCCGCAGGTAGTCCGCGCTGCCGAAGCCGAAGTTCAGGGGCGAGAAGTCCCGGTTGTACTGTCCACCGGCGTTCATGCGCTGCGTGGTCTTGGCGCCATCGGAGTTGGCGTAGGCGACCTTGCCGGTCAGGCTCAGCTTGTCGTAGTCGGTGAGGCGTACGGCATCTCCCTGGGCATTCAGGTTGGCCGTGTCGCTGTTGCCCGTGGTGGCGTTGGCGCTGGCCGTGAAGAGATAGCGCCATTGGCCGTCCGGTTTCAGCGTGATCTGGCTGTGGGCCAGGCCAGGGAGGCCCAGGGCAGCGGCAAGGCCGAGCGATGCGATGAGTGGCGGGGTGCGGTGCAGCGCGGAATTCCGGGGCACAAGGGTCCTTTCGATGGTCAAGCCTGAGCAAGATGGTGCCTGCACCCGCAGCAGAGTTCCGTGCAGCAAGCCCGTGGGTTGTAACGAGCCATTTCCCCATCGTGGTGTGGGCCCTGTCCTACAGGGCAAGGCTCCACGGGCGCAGCTTCGGGGCGCCCCACCGGCGGCATACTGCCTGCTTCACCGACTGGCGCGGGGCAACCTTTGGCCCGCGCTGCGATCGGCGCGGGATGTCCGGATAAAATCCGCGAGTTACCAAGCGGTTACCACCGCGCCGCTTGCCGCATTTGCCGGGCCCCCGGGCCTTCACCCACCTGAAACGGATCCATCCCATGCCTCTCGTCTCGATGCGCGAAATGCTCGACCATGCCGCTGAAAACCGCTATGGCATTCCTGCCTTCAACGTCAACAACCTGGAGCAGGTGCAGGCGGTGATGGCGGCGGCCGACGAGGTCGGCGCACCCGTGATCCTGCAGGCCAGCGCCGGCGCCCGCAAGTACGCTGGCGAGCCCTTCATCAAGCACCTCATCCTGGCCGCGGCCGAGATGTACCCCCACATTCCCCTGGTGATGCACCAGGACCACGGCACCAGCCCCGAGGTGTGCCAGGGCGCGCTGAGCCTGGGCTTCGGCTCGGTGATGATGGACGGCTCCCTCATGTCCGACGGCAAGACCCCTTCCTCGTTCGATTACAACGTCGACGTCACGCAGAAGGTCGTGGCCATGGCCCACAAGGTCGGCGCCACGGTGGAAGGCGAACTGGGCTGCCTGGGCAACCTGGAGACCGGTGACGCCGGTGAGGAAGACGGCATCGGCGCCGTCGGCAAGCTGGACCACAGCCAGATGCTGACCGACCCCGAAGAGGCTGCGCAGTTCGTGCAGGCCACGCAACTCGACGCGCTGGCCATCGCCATCGGCACCAGCCACGGCGCCTACAAGTTCAGCCGCCCGCCCACGGGTGACATCCTGGCCATCAGCCGCGTCAAGGAAATCCACGCCCGCATCCCCAATACCCACCTGGTGATGCACGGTTCGTCGTCCGTGCCGCAGGACCTGCTGGCCGTTATCAACCAGTACGGCGGCAAGATGAAGGAGACCTACGGCGTGCCCGTGAAGGAAATCCAGGAAGCCATCAAGTACGGCGTGCGCAAGATCAACATCGACACCGACATCCGCCTGGCGATGACCGGCGCGGTGCGCAAGTTCCTGGCCGAGAACCCCGACAAGTTCGACGCGCGCGAATGGCTCAAGCCTGCCCGCGAAGCCGCCAAGCAGATCTGCAAGCAGCGCTACGTCGAGTTCGGCTGCGAAGGCCAGGGCGCCAAGATCAAGGGCCGCGGCCTGCAGGAAATGGCCGGCCTGTACGCCTCGGGCGCGCTGGCCCAGGTGGTGAACTGACACCGCACTGATCTGTGGGCCGCTCGGCCCGCAGGCTCACGAACCAAGGCCCGGTGGTATGCAGATGCCGCCGGGCCTTTTGCATGGATCTTCGCCTCCGCCGGGGCATGGAGTAAGCTCCCTCGCCAAACGCCGGCTCCCGTCCGGCGTTCCAGCCCTGGGGGAGACATCATGCAGATCGGTGTTCCGGCGGAGACCTTGGAGGGAGAGACCCGTGTAGCGGTGACACCGGAGACGGTGAAGAAGCTGCGCGCGCAGGGCCATGAGGTCTGCATCCAGTCCGGCGCCGGCGTGCGCGCCAGCGTCACCGACGCAGCCTACGAGGCCGTGGGCGCGCAGCTCGTCGATGCCGCCACCGCCTGGGGCTGCACCCTGGTGCTCAAGGTGCGGTCGCCGCAGACCGCGGAGTGTGCCGCCCTGCAGCCCGGTGCCACGCTCGTCGGCATGCTGGACCCCTTCGACGCCCCCGGCCTGGAGCGGCTGGCCCAGGCCGGCGTGACGGCCTTTGCCCTGGAGGCCGCCCCCCGCACCACCCGCGCCCAGAGCATGGACGTGCTCTCCAGCCAGGCCAATATCGCCGGCTACAAGGCTGTGATGGTCGCCGCCGACCGCTACCAGCGCTTCTTTCCCATGCTGATGACCGCCGCAGGCACCGTGAAGGCGGCGCGCGTGGTGGTGCTGGGCGTCGGCGTGGCGGGGCTGCAGGCCATTGCCACCGCCAAGCGCCTGGGGGCTGTGATCGAGGCCTCGGACGTGCGCCCATCGGTCAAGGACCAGGTCGAATCCCTGGGCGCGCGCTTCATCGACGTGCCGTTCGAGACCGACGAGGAGCGCGAGGCCGCCCAGGGTGTGGGGGGATATGCCCGTCCCATGCCGGCTGGCTGGCTGGCGCGTCAGCGCGCGGAAGTGGCCTTGCGGGTGGCGCAGGCCGACGTGGTGGTGTGTACCGCGCTGATCCCCGGGCGCGAGGCGCCTTTGTTGATGACGGCGGAGATGGTGCAGTCCATGAAGCCGGGCTCCGTCGTCGTCGATCTCGCCGCTGGCCGCGGCGCGGTAGGGCCGCACGGCGCACCCGGCGGCAACTGCGCGCTCACGGAGGCGAGCCGCACGGTGGTGCGCCACGGCGTGACGCTGGTGGGCGAAACCAACCTGCCGGCGCTGGTCGCGGCCGATGCCTCGGCGTTGTACGCACGCAATGTGCTGGATTTCCTCAAGCTCATCCTCAATGCCGAGGGCGCTGTCCACGTGGACCTGCAGGACGATATCGTCGCCGCCTGCCTGGTCGCCCGCGACGGGGCCGTGCAGCGTGCGTGACGCTGTGTTGCCGTACCGAGCGGGCTATGCTGCCGCACCCGTGCATGCCAGCGCGCAACCCGGCGGGCTGCGCTGCACGGTTCAGCGGCTTGGCCGCCAACCGATTCAAACCAAGAGAGAGGGAAGGTCCATGGGCGTCGTTCTGCAGATTCTGGGGCTGGTCATCACGTTCACGATGGCCATGGAAGCGTTGCGGCGCTTCGGCATCGATGTGGGGTGGCTCAACCCGCTGACCTTCTTCCGCCGGCGCGCGTGGAAAAAGAAGGTGACGACCCCGCCGCTCTACACGCTGGAGCATCCGGTGGATGTCGTCGCCGTGCTGGCGCTGGCGACGGTGCAGGCGACCGGCTCCGTGAGCGCGCAGCAGAAGGCGGGCGTGCAGGCGCTGCTGGCCGAGCACCTGGGCCTGGCGGAATCCGATGCGTCGGCCCTGTGCATTGCGAGCGGGCACATGCTGCGCAACCGGCCGCTGGCGGTGTCCGAGCTGCCGGCCGTGCTCGGGCCGAGCGCGGACAAGTTCACCGATTACCACCTGGAGACCCTGCAGACGGTCATGCGCGCCGCCGCGCAGATCGAGCCGCCGCAAAACGCCGCGCAGCGCGAGCTGTTGGAGGCGGTGGACAGCTACTTCGCCAAGAGGAAGGCGGCCCAGGGTCCCTGGTCCTCCAGCACCTGATTGCCACCTTAGGAGGTTCGCCATGGAAGCCGTCTCTCCCACCATCATCCACCTCATCATCTTCGTGCTGGCCATCTATGTGGGCTACCACGTCGTCTGGACGGTGACGCCCGCGCTGCACACGCCGCTGATGGCGGTGACCAATGCGATCTCGGCCATCGTCATCGTGGGCGCCATGCTGGCGGCAGCGCTCACCGAGACGGCGCTGGGCAAGACCATGGGCGTGCTGGCCGTGGCGCTGGCGGCCGTCAATGTGTTCGGCGGCTTTCTGGTCACCCGGCGCATGCTGGAGATGTTCAGGAAGAAGGACCGCAAGAAGGCCCCCTCCGCGAAGGAGCCGTCATGACCGCGGGGCGCTGGGGCGCTTGGTTTGACAACGCCTGGGATTACGGGCGCTTCGCTCTGCTGGCGGGTGCGGCGGGCGCACTGTTCGGCTCCAGCTACGGAATAGGGGTGGGCGTGGGAGTGGGCACGGCCTTCTTGGCGGCCTGCGCAGGAGTGCATGGGCTGGCGTGGAGCGCCCTTCGTGCCTCCCGGAGGTCTGGCGTACCACAGCGGCGGGTGCCGGGGAGCAACGCATGATGCTCAACATGAACACGGTGACGCTGCTGTACCTGGTGGCCAGCGTCTGCTTCATCCAGGCGCTCAAGGGCCTGTCGCATCCCACCACGTCGATCCGCGGCAATGTGTTCGGCATGGTCGGCATGGCGATCGCGGTGCTGACGACGGCGGCGCTGATCGCGCAGCTGGCCGGCGGCGTGGGCCCGGGCATGGGCTACGTGCTGGCCGGGCTGGTGGTGGGCGGCACCGCGGGCGCGGTGATGGCGCAGCGGGTGGAGATGACCAAGATGCCCGAGCTGGTGGCTTTCATGCACAGCATGATCGGGCTGGCGGCCGTGTTCATCGCGGTGGCGGCGGCCGTGGAGCCGTGGGCCTTCGGCATCACGGCCAAGGGGGCGGCGCTGCCGCACGGCAACCGGCTGGAGCTGGCACTGGGCGCGGCCATCGGTGCCATCACCTTCAGCGGGTCGGTGATCGCGTTCGGCAAGCTGTCGGGCAAATACCGGTTCCGGCTGTTCCAGGGAGCGCCGGTGACATTCCGGGGCCAGCATGGCCTGAACCTGCTGCTGGGGCTGGCGGCACTGGCGCTCATCGCCGGCTACACGGCCACCGAGGCGCGGCCGCTGCTGTGGCTGCTGCTGGCGCTGGCCTTCGTGCTGGGCGTGCTCATCATCATTCCCATCGGCGGGGCCGACATGCCGGTGGTGGTCTCCATGCTCAACAGCTACTCGGGCTGGGCGGCGGCGGGCATCGGCTTCAGCCTGAACAACAGCATGCTGATCATCGCCGGCTCGCTGGTGGGCAGCTCGGGGGCGATCCTGAGCTACATCATGTGCAAGGCCATGAACCGCTCGTTCTTCAACGTGATTCTGGGCGGCTTCGGCGGCGATGCCTCGGCCGCTGCGGCCGGCGGCGCGGCCGAGCAGCGCACGGTCCGCAGCGGCAGCGCCGACGACGCTGCCTTCATCATCGGCCAGGCGGAGTCGGTGGTGATCGTGCCGGGCTATGGCCTGGCGGTTGCGCGCGCCCAGCATGCCGTGAAGGAACTCGCGCAGAAGCTGATCGACAAGGGCATCAGCGTCAAGTACGCCATCCATCCGGTGGCGGGCCGCATGCCGGGGCACATGAACGTGCTGCTCGCCGAGGCGGAGGTGCCCTACGACCAGGTGTTCGAGATGGAGGACATCAACGGCGAATTCGGCCAGGTGGACGTGGCTATCATCCTGGGCGCCAACGATGTGGTGAACCCCGCCGCACTCACCAAGGGCAGTCCCATCTACGGCATGCCCATCCTGGAGGCCTACAAGGCCAAGACTGTGATCGTCAACAAGCGTTCCATGGCGGCCGGCTATGCAGGCCTGGACAACGAGCTGTTCTACATGGACAAGACCATGATGGTCTTCGGCGATGCCAAGAAGGTCGTCGAGGACATCGGCAAGGCTGTGGAGTGAGCGTGCCGGCTTCGACGGGGCGCGCACGCACGAATGCGCATTCCCCGCAAGGCTCTAGGGAAAGTACAGACACGGCCTGCGGCACTGCGCGGACACAATGCGCAGGTTCCTTTGGTTACGAATAGAACTCTGGAGAGACAAGCATGAACGAACGCCCGTGGCTGGGTGCCTATCCGCAAGGGGTGCCGGCCGACATCGATACGACGCAGTACCCCTCCCTGGTCGCGTTGATGGAAGAAGCCTTCCGCAAGTATGCGGACCGCGTCGCCTACAGCTTCATGGGCAAGGACGTGAGCTACGCCGAGACCGACGCGCAAAGCCGCGATCTGGCCGCCTACCTGCAGGGATTGGGTCTGGCCCGGGGCGACCGCGTGGCCATCATGATGCCCAACGTGCCCCAGTACCCGGTGGCCGTGGCCGCCATCCTGCGGGCCGGCCTGGTCGTGGTGAACGTGAATCCGCTGTACACGCCGCGTGAACTGGAACACCAGCTCAAGGACTCCGGCGCCAAAGCCATCGTCATCATCGAGAACTTCGCGCATACGCTGCAGGCCTGCATCGCGCAGACGCAAGTGCAGCACGTGGTGCTGGCCACCATGGGCGATCGCCTGGGTTTCCTCAAGGGCCTGGTGGTCAACTACGTGGTGCGCAAGGTCAAGAAGCTGGTGCCCCCGTTCCAGCTGCCCGGCGCGGTGCGCTTCAACGAAGCGCTGTCGCGCGGTGCGGGTGCAACGCTCAAGGCGCCCGAGATCCACCCCGACGACGTGGCGCTGCTGCAGTACACCGGCGGCACCACGGGTGTCTCCAAGGGCGCGGTGCTCCTGCACCGCAACGTGATTGCCAACGTACTGCAGTCCGAGGCCTGGAACCAGCCGGCCATGAACAAGGTGCCGGCCGGCGAGCAGCCCACCAGCGTGTGCGCGCTGCCGCTGTACCACATCTTCGCCTTCACGGTGAACATGATGCTGTCCATGCGCACGGGCGGCAAGACCATCCTCATCCCCAACCCGCGCGATCTGGCCGGGGTGCTCAAGGAACTGTCCAAGCACACCTTCCACAGCTTCCCGGCGGTCAACACGCTGTTCAACGGCCTGGCGAACCATCCCGATTTCAACACCGTGAACTGGAAGAACCTGGTGGTGTCGGTGGGGGGCGGCATGGCGGTGCAGGGCGCCGTGGCCAAGCTCTGGCTCGAAAAGACCGGCTGCCCCATCTGCGAGGGCTACGGCCTGTCGGAGACCAGCCCCTCGGCCAGCTGCAACCCCGTGGGATCGAAGGAGTTCACGGGCACCATCGGCGTGCCGCTTCCGAGCACCTGGATGAAGCTCATCGACGACGAGGGCCGCGACGTGACCGCCGTCGGCCAGACCGGCGAGATCGTCATCAAGGGCCCGCAGGTGATGGCCGGCTACTGGCAGCGCCCGGACGAGACGGCCAAGGTCATGACGGACGACGGCTACTTCAAGTCCGGCGACATCGGCGTGATGGACGAGCGCGGCTACTTCAAGATCGTGGACCGCAAGAAGGACATGGTGCTGGTCAGCGGCTTCAACGTGTACCCGAACGAGGTCGAGGACGTCGTCGCCACGCTGCCCGGCGTGATGGAGTGCGCGGTGGTGGGCGTTCCGGACGAGAAGACCGGCGAAGCCGTCAAGCTCGTCATCGTCAAGAGGGACCCCAACCTGACCGAAGCCCAGGTGCGCGAGTTCTGCCACGACAATCTCACGGGCTACAAGCGCCCGCGCGTGATCGAGTTCCGCACCGACCTGCCCAAGACCCCCGTGGGCAAGATCCTGCGGCGCGAGCTGCGCGACAAGAAGTGACCGAGGGCGCAGCCCCGGCGCAGCGCGGGCGGCTGTGGGCCTGGGGGCCAACCACCTCGGGCAGGTGGGGGCTGGCCCCGGTGACGACCAACTCGTACCCGTGCCGGTGCCCGGTATGCCGCTGGTGCGGGCCGTGTGCGCCAATGCATCCGCGGTGCTGGCGCTGGATGGCGACGGGCGTGTCTGGAGCTGGGGTTGGAACACCTGCGGCATGCTCGGGCGGGGCCGCCCTGCGGACGAAAAAACCTATTGGCTGCCTACCGTGCTGCGTGACCAGGGGCATCGCAACCTGGACCCGGCGGGCAATTCCCCCGAGCCAGGCATGGTGCCCGCAGGCAACCCCGATGACGACGCAGATGCAGATGCCGGCGCCGACGCTGCGTTCGACGCCGAACTCAAGGCGCTGCTGGCCAGCATGCCGGTGAACGTCTCGCCTGCTCCCGTGATGGAGGGCGTGTGCCCGCCGGGGCTGGTGCCGGGACTTCCGGCGGTGAGGCAGATTGCGATGGGCGCCGAAAACGGCTTCGCCCTGGACGAACAGGGCGCCGTCTGGGCCTGGGGCGCGGGCGGATGCATGGGCATTCCCGTGTCCAGAAGCCTGGCGCTGCCGCCTCCGGCGCTCACGCCGGTGCGGGTGGCCGGCTTGCCGCCGGTGGTGGCTATTGCCGCCCATCCTGCAGGGGGCACCGTCTACGCCCTCGATGCCGATGGCGTCGTGTGGTCCTGGGGCCATGGCTACGAGGGTGAACTGGGGCAGGGCAAGCGGCGCACGGACCCGGTGCCAGCGCCCATCGCCGGGCTGGCGCCGGTACGCTCCATCCATGCCCTGGACTTCTCCGCGCTGGCCGTGCTTGCCGACGGCCGGGTGCTGGGCTGGGGGTCGGCCGAAAACGGGGTCGGCTTCGAGGCTGCGCGCAAGAACACATGGCGCGTGCCTGCGCCCGTCGCTGTCCAAGGGCTCGCGGGCCCTGTGCGCGCCCTTTGGACGGGTTACGGTTTGGCGGTCTATCGGCTGGAGGATGGCTCGACCTGGGTGTGTGGCGCCGGCTTGCGTGGCATGTACCGAGGGGATTGGAACGACCCGCCCCGGGTGCCGCGCCGGCAACCGGAGCTGGACCCGTTCGTGGATTTCTTTCTGGGCGACAGCCATGGTTTTGCTCTGGACGCTGCAGGCGCGCTGCACGGTTTCGGCCGCGTCGAATCCGGCGCGCTGGGGCAGGGTGAGTGCGAGGTGGATGTGCTGCGCGACTGGGGGCCGATCACCATGCCGCAGCCAGTGCGCACCATGGCAGCCGCAGGTCACCACAGTCTTGCGGTCTGTGCGGCGGGATAATCCCCGCCGCGCCGTCACCCCTGGCCGCGGGCGCTTGCTGCGCGGCGTGCGGTGTTCTCCCGCGCCCATCCTTCCCCACCCGTTGCTCGACTCCTTCACTCCATGACCACCGCCATCCTCAGCGCCCTCCCCGAAGAACAGGCCGGACTGGTCCACGCGCTCGCGCACCCGCAACGCGTCACCCACGCGGGCCGCGCATTCTGGCGCGGCGAACTGCACGGCCGCTCCGTGGTGCTGGCCCTTTCGGGGATCGGCAAGGTGGCCGCAGCCACCACGGCCACGGCGCTGATCGAGCGCTTCGGCGTGGCGCGCATCGTCTTCACCGGCGTGGCCGGCGGCGTGGGCGATGGCGTGCAGGTGGGCGACGTGGTGGTCGCGCACGACTACCTGCAGCACGACATGGACGCCTCCCCGTTGTTCCCGCGCTGGGAGCTGCCCGGCTACGGCCGCACGCGCCTGGCCTGCGATGCGCAGGTGACGGACCTGTTGTCGCGGGCCGTGGACAGCTGCCTGCTCGACCTGGGCACCGGCGCTCTGGCGGCGCTGGGTGGCGCGCCTGCGGGTGCGCCCCGGCGGCATACCGGGCTGGTCGCCAGCGGGGATTGGTTCGTATCCACGGCCACCGGCGCCCGCGCCCTGCGGGAAGCCCTGCGCGCCGCCGACCACGACGTGCTGGCCGTGGAGATGGAGGGCGCCGCCGTCGCCCAGGTCTGCGCGGATTACGGCATTCCCTTCGGCGCCGTGCGCACGGTGTCGGACCGCGCGGACGATGCCGCCCACGTGGACTTCACCCGGTTCGTCGAGACCGTGGCCGCCCGCTATGCGGACCACATCGTGGACCGTTTCATGCGAATGCTATGATTTAAATAGCTTTAAGCGCTTGTGGAATAAGCGCTGCAGGCCTATTTGGCATGAAATCTCTGCCCGGGGCCGTTGCTGTGGCGCCTGCGGTTCCGCACGGGCCCCAGCCAGCCAGCAGACGCCACGGGCGCGGCTGGCCGGTTGGTCGGCGTCGCATCCGTCCGGGCCAAGTGCCTATATGTCAGGGGCGATCGCTGAAAGCAGCGGTGGCCGCGTGCCGCTCCAATAGGCCGCTCGGACACCTGCCGGGGTGGTTGCAGCACTCGACCGTCGGGTGAGCGCGCTCCGCGTTTGCCGACACCACGCCCACCGCGGCCTGTGGTGTTGCGCCCCCTGGCGGGCAGGTGCCCGCTGCATCGTCTTGCCGGACCGGGCAGGCTGAGCGCGGCACCGCTTTCAGGGTTACTTCAACCAGCCCCGCTTGCGGAAGTACCACATCGGTCCCAGGGCGCTGGCCACCATCAGGGCCAGCGCATACGGGTAGCCCAGGGACCAGTCCAGCTCGGGCATGAACTTGAAGTTCATGCCGTAGACGCTGGCGATCAGCGTGGGCGGCAGCAGCGCCACGCTGGCCACCGAGAAGATCTTGATGATCTTGTTCTGGTTGATGTTGATGAAGCCGACCGTGGCGTCCATCAGGAAGTTGATCTTGTCGAAGAGAAACGCCGTGTGGTTGTCCAGCGATTCGATGTCGCGCAGGATCTGGCGTGCCTCCTCGAACTGCTCTGCATTCAGCATCTTGCTGCGCATCATGAAGCTCACCGCGCGGCGCGTGTCCATGACGTTGCGGCGGATGCGGCCGTTCAAGTCTTCCTGGCGCGCGATGGCGCTCAGCACCTCGCCGGCGCGCGCATCGGTCACGTCGCCCGACAGCACCTGCGTGCTGACCTTCTCCAGCTCGTCGTAGATGTTCTCGAGCGTGTCGGCCGAGTATTCGGCATCGGCGTCGAACAGCTTGAGCAGCACTTCCTTGGCGTCCTCGATCAGGCCGGGCGCGCGGCGCGCACGCAGGCGCAGCAGGCGGAAGACGGGCACGTCCTCGTCGTGGATGGAGAACAGCACGCCCTTGCTCTTGAGCGTGTCGTTCACCAGGTTCAGGATGAAGGCCACGCGCACGGAGCGCGGCTGCTCGTCGTCGTCGATCAGAAAGTCGCTGCGGATGTGCAGCTCGCCGTTGTCTTCTTCGTAGAAGCGGGCGGATTCCTCGATGTCCTCGTCCATCGCATCCTCGGGGATGGACAGGCCGTAGTGCTGCTTGATCCAGCGCTTCTCTTCGAGCGAGGGGGATTCGAGGTCCACCCAGATGGGCTGGAACCGCGCGAGTTCTTCCAGGGAATCGATTTCTTCCTGGACCAGCCGGCCATTGGCCAGCGTAAAGATGTTGAGCATGGGCTCACTCCCGGTGTGTGTGCGTCGTCTGCGAGGGGGCGGGGGCGCTTTCAACCCGCGGCAGTCGGCGGCCGGGAGCTGAAAGCTACCAACTGGGGTAGGTTTCCACGGAGCTGTCTCCAAAAAATTGCAAGCGGCGGATTATGGCACCGCCCTGTGTCCGGCGCTGCCGGTCGCAGCCCGGCTCAGGCCGTGCCGGCGGCGCTGCGCACGAGCGCCAGCGCGCGGCACAGATCGGCCCAGGCGGCCGCCTTGGCATCGGGCGCGCGCAGCAGGTAGGCCGGGTCATAGCTCACCACGGCGGGCACGGCCGTGCCGTCCGGCGCGGTGATCTGGTGCACACCGGCGCGCAGCCGGCCCAGGGGTTCGCGGCTGCCCAGCAC
>JAEWPH010000068.1 GCA_023460715.1 Pseudomonadota bacterium
GACCGACACCGACCTGCCCATGCGCGACCTACCCTTGCACAACTGGCCCGCCCACGCGCTGCTGGCCGCCTACCGCCAGCGCACGCTCTCGCCCGTCGAGGTCACCCAGGCCGTGCTGGCCCACATCGACCGCTGGGAGCCGCACCTGCACGCCACCTACCTGCTGCGGCCCGAGGGCGCGCTGCAACAGGCCCGCGCCAGCGAGGCGCGCTGGCTGCGCGGCACGCCGCAGGGCCTGCTGGACGGCGTACCCGTCACCGTCAAGGAGAACATCGCCACGCAGGGGGACCCGACGCCGCTGGGCACGGCCGCCACGGTGCTGGAGCCTGCCGCGCAGGACGCGCCGCCCGCTGCCCGCCTGCGCGAGGCCAACGCGGTGTTCATCGCCAAGACCACCATGCCGGACTACGGCATGCTGTCCTCGGGACTGTCCACCTTCCACCCGCTCACGCGCAACCCGTGGGACCTGCGCAAGAACCCCGGCGGCTCCAGCGCCGGGGGCGGCGCGGCGGCGGCCGCGGGCTATGGGCCGCTGCACGTGGGCACGGACATCGGCGGATCGCTGCGGCTGCCGGCCGGCTGGTGCGGCGTCTTCAGCCTCAAGCCCAGCCTGGGGCGCATCCCCATCGACCCGCCCTACACCGGCCGCGCCGCCGGCCCCATGACGCGGACCGTGCGCGACGCCGCGCTGATGATGCAGGCCCTGGCCCGGCCCGACGCGCGCGACAGCATGGCCCTGCCGCCGCAGTCCATCGCCTGGGACCAGTTCGACGCCGGCACGGACCGCCTGCGCGGCCTGCGCCTGGGCCTGCTGCTGGACGCCGGCTGCGGCCTGGCCGTGGAGCCCGCGGTGCGCGCGGCCATCGAGGCGGCGGCGCACCTGTTCGAGCAGGCCGGCGCCACCCTGGTGCCGATGGCGCCCTTCCTCGCGCCCGCCATGCTGGACGGCATGGACCGCTTCTGGCGCATGCGCTCGCACACCGATCTGCAGGCCCTGCCGCCCGAGCGCCGCGCGCGCGTGCTGCCCTACATCCGCGCCTGGGCCGACAGCGCGGCGGGCATGACCGGCGCGCAGGTGTTCGAGGCCAGCCAGCAGTTCCACGCCACCCGCGTGGCCACGGTGCGCGCCTGCAGCGCGGTCGACTACGTGCTCTCGCCCGTGGCGCCCATGCCGGCCTTCGCCGCCGAGCTGCCCTCGCCCACCAACGACCCGCTGCGCCCGCTGGAGCACATCGCCTTCACCGTGCCCTACAACATGTCGGAGCAGCCCGCCGCCTCCGTGCCCTGCGGCTTCACCGCCGACGGCCTGCCCATCGGCCTGCAGATCGCCGGCCAGCGCTTCGACGATCTGGGCGTGCTGCGGCTGTCGCGGGCGTTCGAGCAGCTGCGCGGGCCGCTGCCGGAATGGCCGGCCCCGCCGCAGGCGCAAGGCCAGGCGCCCGGTCATCAAAAAACATAGCGGCTTGCGCCGATTAAATATGGCTTTGAGCTTCCTACCGCATTCAAAGCCTCTGTAGGCCAGCGCACACTGCTACATTCCCCGTAGCACGATGCGCGCAGGCACAATGCCTGCGGCCTCCCACCCGCCGCCCACCCACCGGTCTTCTCGCCGCCTCCTGTCAGCCCCCGGCTTCCGCCTTCGCCCGCCCATGGACCTTCTTCTCGTCGCCTTGCTCCTCGCCGCGGGCATCTACGTCCTCAATGCCCAGCAGCAACGCAAGCGCATCGCCCTGCTCGGGCACCACCTGCGCAACTACCAGATCGAAAAGCTGATGGAGACCCTCACCCAGGGCTACCTGCGCGCCCTGGGCGAGAAGGACGAGTCGCGCCGCGAGCAGATCTGGGGTCTGCTGGCCAGCAGCGAGGAGCAGCTGACCGACCAGTTCCAGCGCTTCGCTGCCGAATTCGCGCGCGTCGACCCCACGCTGGCGCGGGTCAGCCGCCTGCCCTTCGCCCTGCCCTTCGCGCAGCAGTGGCTGCCCTCCGCCACGTTCGACATGCGCCAGCTGGTGGCCGTGCACGCCAACGGCATCGGCCGCGTGGCGCGCAACGAAGCCGGGCGCTCCCCGCGCGACAAGGCCTTCATGATGACGGCCGAGCTGTTCCTGATGCAGCACAGCTGCCACTGGTTCTGCAAGTCCAAGACGGTGGCCTCGGCCCGCATGCTGGCGCGCCACCAGACGCCGCTGGCCCAGCTGGTGGACTCGGTCTCGCCCGAAACGCGCACGGCCTACCGCGCGCTCACGGGCGGCTAGCCGAGGCAGCCGCCGTGCCATCGCCCGCCCCGCAAGCCGCCGTGTCCACCACACCGCCAGCCCCCCGCACGGGCCGCAGCTTCAGCTTCCGCAACCAGCTCACGCTGTGGTTCGGTGGCCTGTCGCTGGCCGCGCTGCTGGGCGGCGGCGCCTACGTGGGGCACATCGCCACCGGCGAGATGGCCCAATCGGGCGGCGAAGCGCTCTACATCAACGCCCGCTCCGCCGCCGACCTGCTGGCGACCAACCTGCGCGAACGCGCGCAGGAGATCGACCTGCTGCGGCTGTCGCCCACGTTTACGCGCGGCGACCTCGCCTCGAAGGATGTCCGCCAGGCGCTCGATGCGCGCAAGGCCGCACACAACGAATACGCCTGGATCGGCGTCACCAGCGCCCGCGGCGTGATCACGCAGGCAACGGACGGCATCCTGGTGGGCGAGACGGTCGACCACCGGCCCTGGTTCAGCGCTGCGCTCAAGGGCAACTTCGTCGGCGACGTGCACGACGCCGTGCTGCTGGCCAAGCGCCTGCCCAACGTGCGGCAGGACCAGCCGCTGCGCTTCATCGACTTTTCCGCGCCCATCCTGGACGAGCAGGGCCGGCTGCGCGGGGTGCTGGGCGCGCATGCGCACTGGTCCTGGGTGACCGACACGGTCGAGGCCGTCGTCAGCGGCCCCGGGGCCCTGAGCCGGGCCGAGGTGCTGATCGCCGACAAGGCCGGCAACATCCTCTACCCCTTCCGCTACGCCGGCGTGCTGAAGCTGCCGCGCGGTGCCGATGCCAACCCGGGAACGCACTACGCCTCCGTGGCATGGGACGATGGCGAGCGCTACCTCACCAGCCTCGTGCCCGTGGCGTCGCCGGGCGAGTCCCAACTGGGCTGGCGCGTGGTGCTGCGGCAGCCCGCCCAGGTGGCCCAGGCGCCCGTGCGGGCGCTGCGCAACCAGTTGCTGGTCCTCGGGCTGGGCACGGCATTGCTGTGCGGCCTGCTGGCGCACCGCTTGGCCTCGCGCGTCAGCCGCCCGCTGGAACACCTGGCCGACGCCGCCCGGCGCATCGAAAGGCGCGAGGCCGCACCACCCTACCCGGCTGGCCACCACGCGGCCGAGATCGACCAGCTCAACCAGTCCTTCCAGTCGATGACGCAATCGCTGCTGGAGCGCGAGCAGCAGCTCTCGCAGCTCAACGCCTCGCTGGAGACGCTGGTGGACGAGCGCACGCAGGCGCTGCACCGCGCCAATGCCGAGCTGGAAAGCCTGGTCGTGCGCGACCCTCTCACCGGCCTCTACAACCGGCGCCGCTTCGACGAGCGCCTGGCCGAACTGCTGCAGCTGTCGCAGCGCACCGGCCACGCCTTCGCGCTGATGCTGGTGGACGCCGACCATTTCAAGCGGGTCAACGACACCTTCGGGCATCCGGCCGGCGACGCGGTGCTCAAGCAGCTGGCCCGCCTGATCAGCGACAGCGTGCGGGTCACCGACTTCGTGGCGCGCTACGGCGGCGAGGAATTCGTGGTGCTGCTGCCCGACGTGCGCGATGTGCGCGAAGGCCTCACCGTGGCGGAGAAGCTGCGGGCTGCCGTGGCCGCCCATGATTTCGGCGCCGTGGGCCCGCTCACCGTCAGCATCGGCCTGGGCTGCACCCACTCTGTCGACCGCGTCCCGGACGACCTCGTCGGGCGCGCCGACAAGGCGCTCTACCAGGCCAAGCAGCAGGGCCGCAACCGCACCGTCGCCCTGCCGCTGGCCACCCCGGAGACCCCCGCCGGCAGCGCTGCGTTTTTCGCGGAACAGAACGGTCGCACATAGGATTCACATGGTGGCTGGGGGAATTGGATTGCTCCTAAAATCCCGCTGTACCGCGCCTCTCGACCTCGATTGTGCCGGGCTCCATGAGGAATCCCGTGTCGCAGTACACCCTTGAAGCGCCTCCGCGCTCCGCGCCTCCCGCCGCCGCCAGCGATGCCCTGGCCGCGCTGCGCCGGGCGACGCAGGAGCGACACGCCCGCCTGGATGCCGGCTTGCGCATCGCCCGCCCCGAAGCCACCCTGGACGACTACGCCGACCACGCCGCCGCCCTGCGCACCTGGCTCGCCGCCCTGGCGCCCGAGCTACAGCAACTGGCCGCGCAGGAGCCGCGCTTCGCGCCGGATCTCGAACGCCGCCTGCGGGCCCTGGACGACGACCTGCGGGACGCTGGGCGCGCCACCGGCCAGCCCGCCAACGCCAGCGCTGCCACCCAGACAGAAATCCGCTACGCCCTGGACCAGGCCCCCCTGACGCCTGATGCCGTGCGCTGGGGCATGGCCTATGTGCTCGAAGGCTCCCAGCTCGGTGGTCAGGTGATGCACCGCCAGCTCGCCGGCCGCCTGGCGCCGCACCCGCTGCGCTACTTCCAGGGCCGGGGCGCCGACACCGGCGCCGCCTGGAAGGCGTTCCTCGCGCTCTTGCGCGCCCATCTCGATTCCCCACAGGCCATTGCAGCGGCCTGCCTGGGTGCGAACGCCGCCTTCGCCGGCCTGGAGTTCCACCTGCACGTCCAAGGACCCCGGACACCATGAGCCTGCCCTATCCGGCCCCCACCCTCGACAACTGCGATCGGGAGCCCATCCATATTCCGGGCGCCATCCAGCCCCATGGCGCCCTGCTCGCCCTGGACGCGGCCGGCCATGTGCGCAGCGCCAGCGCCAACGCGGCCGACTTGCTGGGCGTGCCCGTGCTGCTCGGCCAGACGCTGCCCACCGCCCTGCTGGACCAGGGCGGCAGCCGGCTGGCGGAGGCCGTGACCGAAGGCCTGGCCTCCCTGGCCGGCCGGGGCGACCTGCCCATGCCGCTCGAATGCACGCTGCACGGCCGTACCTTCGACATGGTGCAGCACGTGTCGGCCCCGTGGCTGGTGCTCGAATTCGAGGAACGCCGGCATTCGTCGGCCGAGCTGGCGGGCTTTGCCGTGCAGGCCCACCGCGCCATGGAAAAGCTGCGCCGCCCGCGCGCTTCCATCGACGAACTGCTGCAGCTGGCCACGCAGGAGCTGCACGCCCTGACGGGGTTCGACCGCGTGATGGCCTACCGCTTCCGCCACGACAGCAGCGGCGACGTGGTGGCCGAATCGCGCGTGCCCGAGCTGGATGCGTACGTGGGCCGCCGCTATCCGGCCAGCGACATTCCTGCGCAGGCGCGCAAGCTGTACGTGGCCAACACGCTGCGCCTGATCGCCGACGTGAGCTCGCAGCCGGTGCCGCTGCAGCAGGACTTCCCCGGGCCGCTGGACCTCAGCTCCAGCCTGCTGCGCAGCGTGTCGCCGATCCACATCGAGTACCTGTCCAACATGGGCGTGGGTGCCTCGATGAGCATCTCCATCGTCATCAACGGTCAGCTGTGGGGCCTGCTGGCCTGCCACCACATGGGACCGCGGCAGGTGCCCTACAGCGTGCGCATGGCCTGCGACGTGATCGCGCAGATCCTGTCCGCCAACATCCAGAGCGCACTGGCGCGCCGCCAGGCCGACCGCCACCAGGAGGTGTCCGCACTGCGCACGGCCATCATGGAAAGCGTGCTGCACTCTGACGACGAGTTCGCCGCCCTGTGCCACTTCTCCAAGCCCCTGGCCGACTCGCTGCACGCCGAGGGCGTGATCGTGTCCGAGCGCAGCAAGCTGTGCCGCGAGGGCCTGGTGTCGCAGGCCACGGCCGAAGCGTTGGTCCAGTGGCTCAACACCACCCAGCCGCAGCAGGGCCATGCCATGTACCGCACCCATGCGCTACCGCTGGAGGCGCCCGAGCTGGCGCAGATCACCGCGCCCTGGTGCGGCGTGCTGGCATTGCCGCTGGACCGGATGCACGGCAGCTGGCTGATCTTCCTGCGGCTGGAGCAGATCAAGACCATCCACTGGGGCGGCCGGCCGGAAAAGGAAGTGCGCCCCGGCCCGCTGGGACCGCGCCTGACACCGCGCGGCTCCTTCGACCTGTGGATGGAAACCGTACGCTCCACGTCCGAACACTGGAGCGCCGAGGATGTGGACATCGCGCAGCATCTGCTCAACGAGCTGGTGCGCGCCCAGAATGCCCGCCATGCCGAACTCAACCGCGCCCGCAACCAGCTGATGGCGGTGCTGGGGCATGACCTGCGCGACCCGCTGCACTCCATCAGCATGGCCGCCCGCGTGCTGGAAAAGAGTGACCCGGGCGACGAGCGGGCCGGCAAGCTCGGCCAGCGCATCCAGTCCACCAGCAGCCGCATGCAGCGGCTGGTGAGCCAGGTGATGGACATGTCACGCCTGCAGAGCAAGCTGGGCCTGGACCTGGAGCCGGTGGAGTTCGACCTCGTGCCCCTGCTGGCCGATCTGGTGGACGAGGCCCGCACGGCACACCCCGGCATCGCCATGGACATGCGGGTTCCCGACGCTCTGCCTGTGCATGCCGACCCCGACCGGATAGCGCAGGTGGTTGCCAATCTCATCAGCAATGCCCGCCACCACGGGCAGGTGGGGCACCCGATCGAGGTCATCGCTTTCAGCACGCCGCGCGGCCAGATCGTGCAGGTGCGCAATGTGGCACCTGAAATCCCGGCCGAGATCGCGGGCGACCTGTTCAAGCCCTTCAAGGCCACGTCGCTGGGCAACACCCGCAACCGCAACGGCATGGGCCTCGGGCTGTACATCGCCCACCAGATCGTGCTGGGTCACGGCGGCAGCATCACCTATGTGCATGAGGCGCCACAGGTGGTGTTTTCCATCACGCTGCCCCTGCCGCCGACCTGAGCACATCGCCCTGCGGGACCGCCCACGCGGTGGGTGCGTGGGGCTTCGCCCGCGGCCAAGAGGCGGCAGCGTCCTACCTGGCCCCATCGCCCCCGCGGCCCCAAATCGCTGAGAATGGCAGCAGTTCCAGCGCCTCTGCGCTTTCCCTGCTACTTTCCATGCCGCCCGAGATCCTCATCATCGACGACAACCAGGACGCCACCGAGCTGCTCCGCGAACTGCTGGAAATGCAGGACTACGCGGTGCGCACGGCCCACAATGGCGCCGAGGCCCTGCAGCGCATGCGGGAGAAGCCCGCGCAGATCCTGCTGGTGGACCAGAACCTGCCCGACATGCCGGGCTCGGCCTTGGCCCCGCAACTGCGGGCCATCGCTGCGGAGCTCGGGGTGCCCGAATGCGTTGCCATCGCCATCACGGGCATGGCCCCGGGTCCGCAGTCCGGGCTCCAGGGCTTCGACCACGTGCTGGGCAAACCGCTGGACTTCGATGCCTTCGACGGGCTGATGCAGCGCACGGTGGCGCAGTTGCAGTCCTCCACGCCGCGCGGTTGACGCGCCGCCTCCAACCGTTCCCATGACACAGTCTCTCTCCCCGAGCACACAGGCCTGGATGGCCGCGGGCGTGCAGCACGCCGTGCTGATCCGCGCCCTGCCGGCCGTGCGCCACGACCTCGCCAGCCCCCTCTCCGTGATGCGCATGGGCATGACCGTGCTCAAGCGCCGGCTCGCGAACGGCGGCGACGCGCAGCCCCAGCAGTCGGTGGAACGTGTCGAGCAGCTGGAGGAGCAACTGGGCGTACTCGGCGACCATGTGCGCCGCCTGCGCAACTGGGATCTGAACGTGCAGGAGCAGCAGCCTGCCCGCACCACGCTGCACCAGGCCGTGGAACTCGCCAAGCCCCTCCTGGCGCTGCGCGGCGTCCTGATCCAATCGCTGGCCGACCCGGAGCCCACAGCCGAAGACACCGTGGTGGCCCACCACCCCTTGCTGTATGTGGTGCTCGGGGCCATCTACCATCTGGGCGAGCTGCCTGGCGAGCCCCCGGCGGAGGTCGCGGTCGACATCTCGCCCACGGCCATCCGCCTGCGGGCCCAGGGCCAGCCCGAGCCCGGCGCGCTGCCACCCCTGGTCACGGCGGGCGCCCAAGGCACGCCGCCCATCGACGCACCCGCGCTGGCCTGCCTGGCCCAGCACCTGGGCGTCACGCTGCACTGCGAAGCCCGCAGCGTGGAAATCACGCTCTAAAGCTCCTCCGCTGCCAGCACGCGGCCGCGGTATTACCTCGCCGGAATCACGAACACGCGCGGCTTGGCCTGGCAGCCGGGCCCGTCGAACGGCGCGCTGTCCCGCTCCCAGCCCGGCCCGGGCGTGACCTGCGCGCACACGCGCTTGCCATCCACCTTGCTGCGCCAGTAGTACCAGGGCGCAGGCGCGGCCACGGCAACGCCGATCCCCAGTGCGATCAGACAGGCGACAAGGCCGCCCGCACTGCCGCGCCTCCAGCGGCCGACGGCGGGGCAGCTGGAACGGGCATCAGGTCTGCGAACGGCGTCCATGCCGCCATTGTCGGCGCCGTCGGGGGCAGGCTTCGCGCGGCACCGCCCGAAACCCGTGGCCGGCTGGGTGTACCCGCCCTCTGCCGGCTTGCGGAGCACTGCAGATCAAGCGCCGTCATGGGGCCAGGGTGCCGTCACGATCCAGCCCTCCAGAGGGTCCAGGCCGGGCGGCAGGCCGTACAGCGGGTCGCCCGCCGCATGTACGCGCCAGGCCCAGGCCGCCTGGACCAGGCACAGCACGGCGTCGAGCGCATCGCCGCTGGCATCGGCCGCCAGGGCGTCGCGCTGGGCATGGGTGAGCTTCAGCCGCCAGGCGAGGCGCGTGCTGCCCAGCTCCAGTGCGGTGATGAGGTCCTTGCGCGCCAGCAGGCGGTCGGGCGTCTGCTTGGCGCGGTCATCGCTCTTGTAGGAGCGGCGGCCCAGCACTTCGCGCGCCAGCAGACCCGGATAGGCTTCCAGCGCCACGCGGGAGCGGTCACCCTCGTGCAGGCCCGGCAGGTGCACCCCCGCGTCCAGCAGCAGGGGCATGCCGGCATGCAACATGTAGGCGACCGGCGGGTTCACCCACTTCATCGACGTGCTGGAGCCCGCCGGTCCGTCCGTCGCCCGGTGCACGAACTTGGCGCCCACGGGCCGCGGGGCACAGAAAGCCGCGAACGCCTCGCGCACCTGTGGCCGCGCCATGGCCCGGTAATGCTGCATGCTGGCCAGCCACTCCATCGGCCAGCCCAGCGCAGCCAGCAGCCCGCGCGGCAGGCCGAAAGGCATGTCGAATCCGCCGACCCAGGCGCGGGGCTCCGCGAGCCAGGCGCCGAAAGCCGCCAAGGTGTCGAAGCGCTCCAGCCGCTCCAGGACCACCCGCCCGGCCGCCGCGTGGCCCAGGGCCAGCACGATGGGCTTGGCGCGGCGCGGGCTGCTGGTGAAGTCGCATCCGAGCAGCAGGGGGGATACGGGGGCGGAGGCGGGCGGCACGGCCATTGCGGCTACCCCAGCGCCAGCGCGGTCACGCCCGCGGCGATGAGCAAGGCGCCGCCGATGCGTGCGGCCCGGTCGCCCTCGTTGAGCAGATGCCCACCGATCAGCGCGGCAAACAGCATGGACACCTCGCGCGCCGGCGCCACGTGCGACAACGGCGCCTCGCGCATGGCGAACAGCACCAGCACATAGGCGATCGGGCTCACCACGGCCACCAGCAGGGCAAAGCGCCACTGGCTGCGCCACAGAACTGCAGCGGTGGGCAGATCGCGCAGCACCGTGGGGGCCAGCACGGCCACGCGCACGAAGTTGCCCATGTAATCCACCAGGATGGGCGACATGAGCAGCACCTTGACCGCATAGCCGTCCACCACCGTGTAGCTGGCGATGAATGCGCCGGTGAGCAGCCCGTAGAACATGCCCTTGTGCACCCGCGCGCGCGAAGCCGGGTCGTGCGCCGCGCGCAGCAGCCCCGGTCCGCCGGCGATCAGGAAGACGCCGCCCACCACGCCCAGGATGCCCAGCGCGCCCAGCGCCGAAATCTGCTCGCCCAGCAGCGTGATCGCCACCAGGGACGACAGCAGCGGCCCGGAGCCGCGCGCCAGCGGGTAGACCACCGTCAGATCGGCCTTGCGGTAGCCGCGCAGCAGGATCACGTAGTACGCCACGTGCAGCAGCCCGCTGGCGACGATGAAGGCCCACTCCACCGTCCCCCAGCCCGGCACGGCGTCACGCCCCAGCCACCACCCCAGAGGCGCCCAGAAGACCATCATCAGCACCGAGGTGAAGAACGCAAACCGCGAATCACCGCCGGCCTTTTTTGCAGCGATGTTCCAGCCCGCATGGATGAGGCCGGCGAGGATGATGAGGGCGAAGGCGTTGAGGGTCACAGGTTAGACGGCGTGGCTTGAATGCAAAAAGCCGCAGCGCCTTGGCGGCTGCGGCCCGGTGTGGTGCACATGGGTCTATCGATCAAATAGGGCTGAATATCGCCCGGGGCATCTGCAACTGGCGCGACCCGAGCCGGGGGCCGCCGTGCAAGGGCCGCCAAGCTGCGCAAGCAGCGCTTCGCCGGCGTGCACCGGTGGCGTCCCCTGCCCGCACCGCGCAGCGGTGCGATAGCGGGGGAAGGCGTGGCGCCTCAAAGGGTGGCCTCTATGCCCTGCCGATGATGGCGGCGGTCGCCATCAGTTCCTCGAGCAGCGCGAACGACACCTTGCCCGACACCGCGTAGGGGTCCAGCTCGGGCTTCTCGGAATACTTGAGCAGGATGGAATGGTTGATCTTGGACAGGTTCACCTGCCCCATGGTCCAGCCGCCGAAGCGGCGCTCCGCGATCTCTTCGTAGTGCAGCAGCTCCACGTTCTTGTGGCGCGGGTCCTTCTGGATGTGGCCGTACAGGTCGCTCACCGCGGAGCGCCCGCCCTCGATGGCCTGCAGGAACACGCCGCCGCCGTAGCAGAGCACGCCGGTGATGCCCGAGCCGGGGTTGTGCTGGCGCGATTGGGTGAGGATGGCCTCGATGGCGGCGGGAGAGGTGTCCACCGCGCGGCTGGCATAGAGCAGGCGTACCAACATCGGTCAGTTCCTTCCCGGAATGAGTGACAGGAATTCGCGGCGCAGGGCGGCGTCCTTGAGGAAGACGCCGCGCATGACGGAGTTCAGCATCTTGCTGTCCATCTCGCGCACGCCGCGCCAGGACATGCAGAAGTGGCTGGCCTCCATCACGATGGCCAGGCCGTCGGGCTGGGTCTTTTCCATGATCAGGTCGGCCAGCTGCACCACGGCCTCTTCCTGGATCTGCGGGCGCCCCATGACCCAGTCCACCAGGCGCGCGTACTTCGACAGGCCGATGACGTTGGTGTGCTCGTTGGGCATCACGCCGATCCAGATCTTGCCGATCACCGGGCACAGGTGGTGGCTGCAGGCGCTGCGCACCGTGATGGGGCCGACGATCATCAGCTCGTTCAGGTGCTCGGCGTTCGGGAACTCGGTGATCGGCGGCTGCGCCACGTAGCGCCCCTTGAACACTTCGTTCAGGTACATCTTGGCCACGCGCCGCGCGGTGTTCTGCGTGTTGTGGTCCGCCGCGGTGTCGATGACCATGCTGTCGAGCACACCCTGCATCTTGGTCTCGACCTCGTCGAGCAGCTGCTCCAGCTCGCCGGGCTGGATGAACTCGGCGATGTTGTCGTTGGCATTGAAGCGCTTGCGGGCTGCGGTCAGCCGTTCGCGGATCTTGACCGAAACGGGCGTGCCCTCGTCGGGCGTGGCAGCGCTCTGGTCGGCGGCGAGAGATGTGAACATGGCGGCGATGGTACCAGCGAAAGGCCTTTTCGGCTTTACAAGGGTTTTAGGCCTCCAGCGCTTATGCAGCAAGCGCATGAAGCTATTAATTTAATAGCAAACAGGCTTTCTGCCATCAGTAGCGCTGGCCGGTCACCCAGAGCGCCATGCGCATGAGGCCGAAGGCGACGCGGTCCAGCACCCGCTGGCGCCAGGGCCGGCCGGCGTAGCGGTCGGGGTCCATGCGGCTGCCTGCGTGGGCCATGGCGTCCAGCAGCCGGGCGCGCAACTCGTGGGCGAAGCCGGCATCCTCCACCACCACGTTGGCCTCGCGCGCCAGCAGCATCGACAGCGGATCGAGGTTGGACGAGCCCACCGTCGCCCAGGGATGCGCGCCATCGGCGTCGATCACCGCCACCTTGGCGTGCAGGAAGCTGGGCGAGTACTCGTGGATCTCCACGCCCGCATCCAGCAGCGCGCCATACACCGGCCGCGCCGCGTGGTACTGCATGAAGTACTCGTAGCGGCCCTGCAGCAGCAGCCGCACGCGCACCCCGCGCCGTGCGGCCAGCACCAGGGCGCGGCGCAGCTTGCCGCCGGGCATGAAGTAGGCGTTGGCGATGATGACCTCGTGCCGCGCGTTGCCGATCGCGCGCAGGTAGGCCTTCTCGATGCGGGTGCGGTGGCGCACGTTGTCGCGCAGCACCAGCGCGGCCCGCATGCCCTGGGCGGCCTCAGCAGCCTGCTGCGCCGCCAGGCGGGCGGCGCTCGCCTTGCGCAGATCGGCCAGGGCGTGGGCCAGTTCGCGGCGGCGCACATCCCGCACGGCCCGCATGCGCCACCACAGCTGCTCCATCGTGTCGCTGGCCTGCGCCACCAGCGCACCCGTCACGCGCACGGCGAAGTCGAAGCGCGGCGCCTCCAGCGCGCCGTGGTTCGGGTCGTGAAAATCGTCCAGCACATTGATGCCGCCGCAGTACAGCACGCAGCCGTCGACCACGCACAGCTTGCGGTGCAGCCGCCGCCAGCGGCGCGGCAGCAGCAGGCCGAGCGGACCGAGCGGCGAGTACACCTGGACCTGCACGCCGGCCTGGGCGAAGCGCTCCGGCCACGGGCTGGGCAGCGGACCGGTGCCGAACCCGTCCACCGCCAGGTGCACGCGCACGCCGCGGCGGGCCGCACGGATGAGCGCGTCGGCGATCTCGGCGCCCGTGCCGGTGCCGTCGAAGATGTAGGTCTCGAACTGGATGTCCGACAGCGCGCCGTCCATGTCGGCGATCAGCGCGGGAAACAGCTCCTGCGTGCCCTGCAGCAGCCGGATGCGGTGGTCCTCGCACACCACCGGGGTGGAAGACGCTTGTGCCGCGCCGGCGCGGGCCTGCGTGCGCGACCTCACAGCCGGAACTCGGCGATCAGCGGCAGATGGTCCGACATGCGCCACCAGATGCGGCCGCGCGGCACGTACAGGCCGACGGGCGTGAGGCCCCGCACATAGACGTGGTCCAGCTGCACCATAGGCAGCCGCGCCGGGTAGGTGAAGGCACGCGGGTCCTCGTCGTACTCGTGCAGGCCGAAACCCGCCAGCATGCGCTTGATCTGCAGGCCCCAGTCGTTGAAGTCTCCCGCCACCACCAGCGGCGTGCCGGCCGGTATCTCGCGTTCGATGAAGCGCTGCAGCTGCGCCACCTGCCGCACCCGGCTGCCCGGGATCAGGCCCAGGTGCACCACGATGGCATGCACGCGCCGGCCCTGGATCTCGACCTCCACATGCAGCAGGCCGCGCTGCTCGAAGCGGTGGTCCGAGATGTCCTCGTGCTGGTGCCCGACCACCGGCCAGCGCGTGAGCAGCGCATTGCCATGCTCGCCGTGGCGCGTGTAGGCATTGGTGCGGTACACGGCCTCGTAGCCCTCGGGCGCGAGGTACTCGGCCTGCGGCACCTCGGGCCAGCGCTGGAAGTACTGCTGCTCGCGCCGGTGCAGCTTGCGCACCTCCTGCAGGCAGACGATGTCGGCATCGAGCTGCTCCACCGCCAAGCCCAGGTTGTGTATCTCCAGCCGCCGTGCCGGCCCCATGCCTTGAACGCCCTTGTGGATGTTGTAGGTGGCCACACGCAGGATGTCGGAAGAGTCCATGGCCGGATTGTGTACCAGCCGCGGGGCCGCGCCGGAGGCGGCGGCCGGGCCACGTGCCGCCACGTTCAACGGCACCGTGGGCGGGTTCAGCCCTAGGGACAAATGTATCTTCGTGTTTCAAAATACCGCCAACCCACTACACTGCGGCCTTCACTTCGCGGAGCCCCCGCGCGCCGCGTACGCCATGCCCTCCGCCAAAGAAGCCGCCGATGTCCCGGAATCCCGGGCGCTCGTCATCGACGGAAACGCCACCTCCCGCAGCATCCTGGTCTCGCAGCTGCGCCAGTACGGGGTGACCCGCGTGGTGCAGTGCAGCCGCGTGCAGGATGCCCGCACCCGGCTGGAGCACATGCTCTTCGACTACGTGCTGTGCGAGCAGTACTTCGCCGACGGGCAGTCCGGGCAGACGCTGCTGGACGACCTGCGGCGCGCGCAGCTGCTGCCGTTCTCCACCGTGTTCTTCATGGTGACGGCCGAGGCGTCGTATGCGGCGGTGGCCGAGGCGGCCGAATCGGCCCTGGACGGCTATCTGCTCAAGCCGTTCACGCCAAGCGCGATGTTCGAGCGGCTGGCCCTGGCGCGGCTGCGCAAGACGCACCTGCACCCGGTGTTCGACGCCATTGGCCGGGAGGATTTCGAAGGCGCCGCCACCCTCTGCATCCAGCGCTTCGAGGCGCGCCAGCCTTACTGGCTCTACGCCGCGCGCATCGGTTCCGAACTGCTGCTGCGCCTGGGCCGGCACGACCAGGCCCGCGCGCTGTTCGAGGCCGTGATCGAGGCGCGTGCCCTGCCGTGGGCCAAGCTGGGCGTGGCACGCTCGCAGATCGAGTCAGGCCAGGCCCCGCGGGCCATCGCCACCCTGCAGGGCCTCATCGGAGAAGACCCCTCGTTTGCCGACGCCTACGACGTGCTGGGCCGCGCCCAGGTCGAGATGGGCCATTTCGCCGATGCCATGGCCACCTACCAATTGGCCAGCACGCTCACGCCGGACTCGGTGGTGCGGCTGCAGAAGCTCGGCATGATGGCCCACTACACCGGCGACCGCGCCACCGCCACGCGGGTTCTGGCGCGCGCGGCGGTGCTGGGGATCGAATCCAAGCTCTTCGACTACCAGTGCCTGGTGCTGCTGGCGTTCTCCTACCTGACCGACAACGACCGCAAGGGCATGGACCGCTGCATGGCGGACTTCGCGCGCATTCTGGAGCGCTACGGTCACAGCCGGCGGCTGCAGCGCTTTAGCGAAGTGGTGACCACGCTCCAGCTGATCCAGAAGCGCCAGTTCGCGCAGGCCGTGGCCGCCACCCGCGCCATGGCCGCCGAGATGCACGGCAGCACGTTCGACTTCGAGGCGGCCTGCAACCTGGCCGCGCTGCTGTCCGTGCTGGCCGATACGTCCATCGAACTGGCCGAAGGCCCCGAGTGGATGCGCTGCATCGGCATGCGCTACACCAACACACGCGGCCTGTGCGAGCTGCTGGCCAACACCTGCCAGACCCATCCGCCCTATGCCGAGGTGGTGAGGAGCTGCCTTTTGCAGGTCAACAAGATGGCCGAGGCCGCCGTGGCCCAGGGCCTGTCGGGCGACCCGCAGGGTGCCGTCGCCGCCCTGCTGGACCAGGTGGGCGTCACGCTGAACACCAAGCTGCTGGACATGGCCCAGCAACTGCTCACGCGCCATGCCGCACGCATCGGCCAGGCACCGGCCCAACAGGCCACCATCGACGCACTGCGCCAACGCTGCGGCACCTCCGCCACACGGGCCATGCTCGGGCACGACAACGAACGCAAGCCGGGCGAGTTGCGCCTGCGCACCCAGATGGCCTCCGAACCGTCCCCGCCGCGACCTGCCAGCGCGCCCCCGGGCGAGGCGGCCGACCCGGCCGACACGCTGCGCTTGCGTCCGGTCTGAGCGCCGGGCAGCACACCGCGCCGGCAGGACGGAGGGCAGGCACGCCCGCAGGCCGGGCGCTCAGCGCGGCGCGAGGGGCGTGAAGCGCGGCAACATCAGGCAGGCCTCCGCGTTGGAGGGCGAGAAGCACGCCAGGGCCGCCTCGCGCCAGGGCAGCCAGCGCCACTGCACATGCTCCCGCGGGCTCAGGCGGACGGGCGTGCCCTGCGGTACGCACAGGCCGAACAACCGCTCGCGGTTGCGCTCCACCCCTGGCGCGTAGCGGTGCAGCCACTGGGGCCAGATGTCGTAGACATTCTCCAGGGCCCAGTCGGTCAGCACGCATTCCTCCGCCCGCGCGTCGATGCCGGTCTCTTCCCCGACCTCGCGCACCGCGGTGGTCGCGAACGGCTCGTCCAGCGTGTCCTTGCTGCCGGTGACCGATTGCCAGTGATCGCCGCCATCCGCCCGCTCGAGCAGCAGCACTTCCAGCGCTGGCGTGTGGATCACCACCAGCACCGATTCGGGAATCTTGAAAGGCCGAGGCAACGTCATGCTTTCAGCGCCGGTGGACGATCCCGCGGAAGGCGCGCAGCGGGAATTGCGGGCCGGCATGCCAGGCGCGGTGCACAGCGGCGAGTCCCGCGTGACACCCGCGCCGCGACGCCGCAGGCCGATCACGCATGCGGCCCGTCCGCAGCATCCCCGCATCCCGGTGACGCTCCAACGCGATGCGCTCCCAGGTCGCCACGGGCGCTTTATGCCGCGGCCAGCAACGCATCCATGTCCTGGGGAACCTGGTCATCCAACGCCCCCTGCGCGCACTGCTGCAGCCACGGGTCGGCAATGCGGCACAGCATGCCCTTGCCCGAGCCACCGCCGGCTACCGGCAGTGCCGCCACCGCGTCGATCAGCGAGGTGCCGGCGGCCCGGCCCTGCATGCCCACGCTCTGCAGTTCGCGCCGGTCCAGTTCGAGCATGGGGCCCAGCACGTCCACCCGCATCGCGAATTCGCGGGGGGCTCCGCCTTCCGGCGCCACCCGGATGACGACCATCTGGCGTTGCGGGTCGGCGGCGCGGGAGGGCATGGCCCGCCCCGCCGTATCCATCACCATGCTGCGCAGATCCACGACGGAGCAGACACGCGGGCCGATCTGCGCCAACCCGAGGAACGGCGGCGAGAAGCTGCCGGCGCCGAGCACCGCCACATCGGGCGCAGCCGCGACGACGTGCCGCGCATCCACGCCCAGCCAGTGCCGCCCGACCAGGAAAGTCGCCATCTGCACCCGGTGCGCCGGCTCGACATGCGCGAGCGGCGTGTGCGCGTTCAGCGCCTGCGCCGCATCCGCGCCTGCGCGCTCCTCGCACAGGTGGCGCAGCACCAGGCAACCGAGGCCGTGATCGTAGCCATCGCTCGTGCGGAACTCCCGGTAGCCCTGGCCACCGGAGCGGCCGATGCCGTACAGATGGCCACCGGCCGACACGGCATGGCGCCCCTGGGCGCTGGCGCTCCAGGCCGCCGGCACCAAGGCGTCGGCTCCCGCTCCCACGGTGCAGACGCAGCGGCCCTGCCCATCCACGAACGCCAGGCGGTCCGCGACGGCTATGCCCACGGCGCAATCCGCGAGGATGGACTGCATCTGGTTGGCGGCATCCCAGACGATGCCGATCCCACCCAGCACGCTCCCCGTGCCCGCTCCTTCCGTCTCCCGCACAGCCGCGGAGTACACGAAGGTGGGCGACGGCCCGTAGAAGCGGCTGGTTTCGTAGGGGCTGACCACGTAGGCCTGGCTGTCCTGCAACCGCAGGCACTGCGCCACCCAGGCCTCGTCCAGCACCGTGCCCACGTGGTGGGCCTGGTCCGGACGGGAGACGGCGACGACGCAGCCGCGCCGGTCGAACAGGACCAGGCAGGCATAGACCGTGTACAGCGCGTTGATCTCCGCCAGCACCGCCGTGGCCTGCTCGCAGCCCCCCTGGCCCCGCGCGAGCGAGCGGCTGAACTGGGGCGTGAGCGCCCACCACCGACAATCGTTGGCACGCTCGTAGAGATTGCGATCCAGGATCTGCATCGCCAGCGAGGACCGGCTGTCCGCATCGCGCAGCAAAGAGCGCATGACCACACCGTACAGGTCCTGCAGTGCAGCCGCGAAGGCCTGGGCCGTCTTGCGTGCGGTACTGCCGATCTCGGACAGCAGCGTCTTGGCGAACAGCAGCTCGCGCGGAGCCACATCGTGGCTGGACGCACCGAGCTGGTTGAGCTCCAGCAAGCCGTTCCACACGGAGCGCTCCAGCGCCGACTGGATGGCGGCAGAGCGGGCAGGAATGGCCCGCAGCTCCTGCGACAGCAGGTCGGCGTGGCCCGACAGCTCGGCGGCCAGCGCAGTACGGGGCGCGCCGTCGTCCCCCTCGCCGTCCTCGTCGAACGCGGTATCCAGGGGCAGCAGGGCGAGCCCGCGCCAGCCCGGGCCGACGTAGCCCAGGAAGCCCTGGGTGTCGCACACCGACATCAGATAGCGGCGGCCGCCGTGGCGCACAGGGCGCACGCCCTGCGCCGCGGCCTCCTCCAAGCGCCAATCGTGCGGCAGCTGCAGCGGGTCACTGGACAGCAATACCCGCCCTTGCCGGTCCACCAACGCCAGCACGGCATCCCGGCCGGGGCCGGCCTGTGCGGTGCCCTCCTCCCGGGCCGAGCGGAAGATGGCCGCCATCTCGTCGGCCAGCTTGAACTCCAGGCACAGCACCCCCACCGTGCGTCCTCCGGCGGCGACCGCACGGGCATAGACCAGCGTGCGTTCGGCCACACCACTGAAACCGTGCACGGCATGGTGCTCCACGTACGCGTCCTGGCTGTCGAGCACGCTGCGCAGGAAACGCTGGTCCTGGCGGCAGGCGTCTGCACTGCCGGCCTCCACCGGGTGAAGGCAGGCGCACAGCAGACCCGCCGTATCGAACAGGTAGATGTTGCTGTAAACGGTGTACTTGCTGGCGTATTCGCGCAGCCGCGCTTCCATGGCAGGGCGATGCTCCGGCGCGGCGTCGCTGAGGTAAGCAGCCACTTCGCCATCGGTGGCGAAGAACCCGACGTCCGCGGTGCGTTCGAACAGGTTGCGCACGAGGACGTCGATGCAGACCTGCGCGCGGGCCTGAAGATCGTCGAGCCGGTTCTTCAGGGCCTCGCCGGCCAGCCCCCGCATCAGGTCCGTCGACAGCGCAGCAAAGTCGTGCCGCGCCCGGGCCAGGTCACCGCCTGCGGACGCCTTGGTCGAGAGCAGGGACAGCGATGACAGCAGGGCCAGATGGTCCCAGGTGTTCTCGACCAGCCGCAGTTCCTGCCGCTGATGGAGCACGGCCGGCATGTAGCGCAGCCAGAGCTCGGGTGATGACAGGGTATGGGGCACGACGGCGTCCTTTCACGGCAGGACGATCCCTGCCGACGGTACAGATCGTAAGCAAAAGCAAATTTTGCACCAGTACGCCACTGGCGCCCATGGCCCGGCCGCCTCCCTGGCGACCTGACGCTGAAACTCGCACGCGCCCCGCATCAACGGCACAGACGAAAAAAAAGCAGGCCCTCGGCCTGCTTTTTTTCGTGGAAAGCCGCCGCGGCGGCCACAGGGGCTTAGCCCGCCTTGACGGCGTCCGGATTGCGCAGACGGATGTGCAGTTCGCGCAGCTGCTTTTCGTCCACAGGCGAGGGGGCCTGCGTGAGCAGATCCTGGGCGCGCTGGGTCTTGGGGAAGGCGATCACGTCCCGGATCGACTCCGCACCGGTCATCAGCGTGATCAAACGGTCCAGGCCAAAGGCCAGTCCGCCGTGCGGAGGGGCACCGTATTGCAGCGCGTCCAGCAGGTAGCCGAACTTGGCTTGCGCGTCTTCCGGCGTGATCTTGAGTGCCGAGAACACCTTGCTCTGCACGTCGGCCCGGTGGATACGCACCGAGCCGCCGCCCAGTTCCCAGCCGTTGAGCACCATGTCATAGGCCTTGGCGATGCACTGGCCCGGATCGGTGTCCATCAGATCCTCATGCCCGTCCTTGGGGCTGGTGAAGGGATGGTGCACAGCCGTCCAGCGGCCCTCTTCCTCGTCGTGCTCGAACATGGGGAAGTCCACGACCCACAGCGGTGCCCAGCGGTTCTCGAACAGCCCGCTCTTCTTGCCGAATTCGCTATGGCCGACCTTCAGGCGCAGCGCGCCGATGGAGTCGTTGACGATCTTTTCCTTGTCGGCGCCGAAGAAGATCAGGTCGCCGTCCTGCGCACCCGTGCGCTTCAGGATCTCCGCAATGGCTGCGTCGTGCAGGTTCTTCACGATGGGCGACTGCAGGCCGTCACGGCCCTTGGCAACTTCGTTGACCTTGATCCAGGCCAGGCCCTTGGCACCATAGATCTTCACGAACTCGGTGTACGCATCGATCTCGCCCCGCGAGATCTGTGCGCCGCCCGGCACGCGCAGGCCGACCACGCGGCCGCCCTTGGTGGTGGCGGGCGCGGAGAACACCTTGAAGTCCACGTCCTTCATCACTTCCGTGAGCTCGGTGAACTCCAGCTTCACGCGCAGATCGGGCTTGTCGGAACCAAAGCGGAAGGCCGCGTCCTGGTAGGTCATGATGGGGAATTCGCCCAGATCCACACCCAACTGGGTCTGGAACACCTCGGTGATCATGCGCTGGAAGATCGCGCGGATCTCTTCCTCGTTCAGGAACGAGGTTTCGCAGTCGATCTGCGTGAACTCGGGCTGGCGGTCGGCACGCAGGTCTTCGTCGCGGAAGCACTTGGTGATCTGGTAGTAGCGGTCGTAGCCGGCCACCATCAGCATCTGCTTGTACAGCTGGGGCGATTGAGGGAGCGCGAAGAACTGACCGTCATGCACGCGGCTGGGCACCAGATAGTCACGCGCGCCTTCAGGCGTGCTCTTGCCCAGCATGGGCGTCTCGATGTCGATGAAGCCTTCCTTGTCCAGGAAGTTGCGCACTTGGATGGCCGTCTTGTAGCGCAGCATCATGTTGCGCTGCATGTGCGGGCGGCGCAGGTCCATCACGCGGTGCGTGAGGCGCGTCGTTTCCGACAGGTTCTCGTCGTCCATCTGGAAGGGCGGCGTGACGGACGGGTTCAGCACGTTCAGCTCGTGGCACAGCACTTCGATCTTGCCGCTCTTGAGGCTGTCGTTGCTGGTGCCCTCGGGGCGCGAACGCACCAGGCCCTTGACCTGCACGCAGAACTCGTTGCGCACGCCTTCGGCGGTGGCGAACATCTCGGCACGGTCGGGGTCGCAGACCACCTGCACATAGCCTTCGCGGTCGCGCAGGTCGATAAAGATCACGCCGCCGTGGTCGCGGCGACGGTTCACCCAACCCGACAGGGTGACGGTTTCGCCCAGCAGGGCTTCGGTCACAAGACCGCAATAGTGGGAGCGCATGGCCATGGCTAGTCTTCCTGCGCCCTCTTGGGACGCGACAAGGTTTGTTATTTATCCGCGAGCGTGGTGTCGGGTGGCGTCACCACGCCCATCGAAACGATGTATTTGAGCGCGGCATCCACGCTCATGTCGAGTTCAATGCAGTCGCTCTTGCGCACGATCACGAAATAGCCCCCGGTGGGGTTGGGTGTCGTGGGCACGAACACGCTGAGGTATTCGTCGCGCAGATAGGCTGCGATCTCGCCGCTGGGCGAACCGGTGACGAAGGCCACGGTCCAGACGCCCTCGCGCGGCCACTGCACCAGCACGGCCGTGCGGAACGCATTGCCGGTCTCGGAGAACAAGGTGTCCGACACCTGCTTGACGCTCGAATAGATCGAGCGCACCACAGGGATGCGGCTGACCACGGCATCGCCCCAGGATACCAGCTTGCGGCCCGCAAAGTTGCTGGCGGCGAAACCGACCAGCAGCAAGATGGCCAGCGTCAGCAGCACGCCGAAGCCGGGGATGTGCAGGCCCAGCAGCCGGTCGGGCTGCCAGCTCTCGGGCAGGATGGTGAGCGTCTGGTCGAGCGTGCCGACGATCCAGTTCAGCACCCATACCGTGATGACGCCGGGAACGATCACCAGCAGGCCGGTGAACAGCCATTTGCGCAAGGCAGCCATGGGATTCAATTGGCTGCGACGGCTGCGGGAGCCGGGGCGGCGGATGCGGCGGCCGGCGCGGCAGCGGCGGGCGCAGCGGCCTCGGCCGCGGG
>JAEWPH010000069.1 GCA_023460715.1 Pseudomonadota bacterium
GGTGACGGCCCGGCGCGTGCGCCGCCGGCTGGAGGCGCTGCGCGCCGCCCCTGCACGCTCCCGCCCGGGCACCGAGGGCGAAGAGATCGACCTGGACGCCTGGGTGCGGCACCACGTGCACGCCGCCCGCAACACCCACGACGGCGAGCCGGCCGTGTTCACGCGCCGCACCCGCGCCGAGCGCAGCCTGGCCACGCTGCTGCTGGCCGACCTGTCGCTGTCCACCGATGCCTACGCCACGCCCGAGGCGCGGGTCATCGACGTCATCCGCGATGCGCTGCTGGTCTTCGGCCACGCCCTGGCCGACAGCGGCGACGCCTTCGCGATGGCGGGCTTTTCCTCCGTGCGGCGCCAGCATGTGCGCATCCAGCACCTCAAGGACTTTGCCGAGCCGTGGACCGGCGCCGTCCAGGCCCGCGTGCAGGCCGTCAAGCCCGGCTACTACACCCGCATGGGCGCCGCCATCCGCCATGCCACGGCCCAGCTCGCGCGCCGACCCGAGCGGCAGCGCCTGCTGCTGATCCTGACCGACGGCAAGCCCAACGACCTGGACGTGTACGAGGGCCGCTACGGCCTGGAAGACACCCGCCATGCCGTGCAGGCCGCGCGCAGCGCCGGACTGACGCCCTTCTGCATCACCATCGACCAGGCGGCGCACGACTACCTGCCGCTGCTCTTCGGCCAGCAGGGCTATGCCCTGGTGCACCGGCCGCAGGAACTGGTGCACCGCCTGGCCGGCGTCTACGCGCAGCTGACCCGGGCCTGAAGCGCCCGGCCGCCGCGCCTGGCGCACCGCCCCCGGCCGAAGTTCCCCCGCCGCCGGCCCGCGGATTGCGCCAAAGCAACACCACCGGCCAATCGGGCGGCTGCAGCGGCCAGGATTTGCCTTCGGTCATAAACATGCATGCAGAACTCCCTTTAAATGCAGCAGATCCCAGAGAGCCGAAAGCCCATGATGGAAACCTCGCACTTCGATATTCCCCGCTACCTGTCGGCGCTGCCCCTGTTCCAGGAGATGGCGCCGGCCGAGCTGCAGCGCCTGGCCGAGGGCTGCCGCCTGCGCCGCTTCGGCCGCGGCGACAGCGTGTTCCGCGTGGGCATGCCCTGCGAGGAGTTCCATGTGACGGTGGTGGGCCAGATCAAGCTGTTCGCCCTGTCCCCGGCCGGGCAGGAAAAAGTCATCGAACTGGCCGGCCCGGGCGTCAGCTTTGCCGAGGCGCTGATGTTCACCGACAAGCCCTACATCATCAATGCACAGGCCCTGACGGACACGCTGCTGCTGAGCGTGGGCAAGCACGCCGTGGTGCGCGAGGTGGAAAGCGAGCCGCGGTTTGCGCTGCGCATGCTGGCCGGCATCTCGCGCCGGCTCCACGGCCTGGTGCACGACGTGCAGGCCTACGCCCTGAGCTCCGGCATGGACCGGGTCATCAGCTACCTGCTCAACGACCTGCCCGAGGAAGCCGCGCCCGCCACGGCCGGCACCGCCCCCGGCGGCAGCCCGGGCCGGGCCGCGTCGGCGCCCCTTCCGCCAGCCCCCCCGCGCTGCGTGTCGCTGCCGGTGAGCAAGGCCACGCTGGCCTCGCGCCTGTCGCTCACGCCCGAATACTTCTCGCGCGTGCTGCACGACCTGGAGGCCAAGGGTCTCATCCAGATCGACAACCGCGACATCCACATCCTGGACGCCACCGGACTGGCGCAGCACACGGTACATTGAGGCGCCGGGCACGGTACCGGGGCGGACGGGGCGGGGTCTGCGCGCAGCCACTCCAGCCTAGGCGCGCGTGGCGGCGCAGACGGCCGGGCCTTGCAGTTCCTGGCGCCCCTTGCGGGTGATCGCCAGGACGCGTGCAACGGGTGCCGCCGCCCGCACGCCGGGCAGCAGCGCAGCCACCAGCCCCGCGGCGCGCAGCAGGCGCAGCTTGTCGATCTCCTGCGGTTCGGTGATGGAGACGGGCAGGCGGCTGCTTGACAGCCCCAGCAACAATTTCATCGGCATCTCGGCGCTCCTTCCGTTCAGCAGACCGTGCCGTGGTCGGCAAGTTCCGCGCACTGGCGATCACCGAGGTCCGGGCTTTCCCCACGACGGGTGCGGCAGCGCCGGCGACCCATGCCAGAATCCGGGGCCATGCAAGCCCTGACAGCCTATACGGCAGACGCCTCTCCCTCCCCTGCCGTGGCCGCTCCGCGCCGCGCCGAGGGCGGCGCCATGCCCGCGCTGTACCGCGCCGCCATCGGACCCTTGCACACCGAGCGCTATCTGTCCTTCTTCGAGCGCGAAGACGACACCGGCCGCCGCCTGACCGGCTGGAACTCGGCCGCCGCCCTGTGCACGCTCAACTGGATGGTGTTCCGCCAGCTCTGGGGCGCAGCCCTGGTGTACGTGGCGGCGCTGGAAGGCGTGGCCCTGCTCGTGTTCGTGCTGGGCTACCAGTGGCTGGACCTGCCGCTGCCCGTGCTCGCCGGGTTGGGGCTGGCATGGCTGTTCGCCGCCAGCGTGCTGCCCGGCCTGTACGGCGACGCCATCATGCACGCCGAGGTCCGCAAGAAGATCACCAAAGCCCTGTCCGAGGCGCCCACGCTCGCCCAGGCCCGCCAGCGCCTGGAGCAGCAGGCGCCCACGCGTCGCCGCCTGATGGCCTTCGTCGCAGCCAACGCAGCGCTGGCCGGCCTGGTCGCCGCGCTCTGGTTCGCGCTGCCGGGCGATGGCCGCGCCGCGCTGGAGCGGCTGCGCGCAGGCCCCGCCCCG
>JAEWPH010000070.1 GCA_023460715.1 Pseudomonadota bacterium
GGCCAGCGCATCGTCCGGCCGGCCGCCCGCCGCGCGCAGCAAGGCCTGCGCGGCATCCGGCGCCACGCCCTGCCCCGCCAGCCACGCGTGCATGGCCGGGGGCTGCGGCCAGACCATGGTGTGGCCCAGGCAGCGGCTGCGGATGGTGGGCAGCAGCTGGTGGGCCGCCTCGGTCGCCAACACGAAGCGCACGTCGCCGGGCGGCTCCTCCAGCGTCTTCAGCAGCGCGTTGGCGGTGACGTGGTTCATCTGCTCGGCGGGATAGACCAGCACCGCCTTGCCGCGGCCGCGGGCCGACGTGCGCTGCGCGAACTCCACCGCATCGCGCATGGCCTCCACCCGGATCTCGCGGCTGGGCTTGCGCTTCTTGTCGTCGATCTCGGCCTGTGCCTTCTCGGGCAGCGGCCAGCCCAGCGCGACCATCTGCGTCTCGGGCATGAGCACGCACAGGTCGGCATGGGCACGCACGTCGATGGCGTGGCAACTGGTGCAGTGGCCGCAGGCGCCGTGGGGCGTGGGCGCCTCGCACAGCCAGGCGCGCACCAGTTCCAGAGCCAGGCGGTACTGGCCCAATCCGGAAGGCCCCTGCAGCAGCCAGGCATGGCCTCGCTGGGCCAGCAGCTGGTCGCGCTGCGCCGCGATCCAGGGCGCTACGGGCTGCTCCGCCAATGCGGCAGCGTCGCTCATGCCGGCGCCCCGGCAGCCGGTACCAGCCAGCCCCGCTGTACCAGCACGTCGGCCAGTTGCGCCCACACGGCCTCCCGGGGCTGGGCGGCGTCCAGCCGGGCGAACCGCTGGGGCGCGACGGCGGCGCGGTCGGCATAGCCCTGCGCCACACGGGCGAAGAACTCCACCGGCTGGGCCTCGAAGCGGTCGGGCACCCGCGCGCCCGCCAGCCGCTGCGCGGCCACGGCCGGGGGCAGGTCGAACCACAGGGTGAGATCGGGGTTGCGCATCGGGCTGGGCTGCGGGCCCAGGCCGGTCTGGGCCATGCGCTCCAGGTCCAGCAGCGCGACGGTGTCGAAGCCCCGGCCGGCCCCCTGGTAGGCGAAGGTGGCGTCGGTGAAGCGGTCGCACAGCACGACCTCGCCGCGGGCCAGGGCCGGCTCGATCACGCAGCGCAGGTGGTCGCGCCGGCCGGCGAAGATGAGCAGCGCCTCGGTCAGCGGGTCCATGGCGTCGTGCAGCAGCAGCGTGCGCAGCTTTTCGGCCAGCGGCGTTCCGCCGGGCTCGCGCGTGACGACCACGGTGCGGCCCGCGGCCCGCAAGGCATGCGCCAGCCCGTCGATGTGCGAGGACTTGCCCGCACCGTCGATGCCTTCGAACGTGATGAACAGCCCGCGCTCGGCGGGTGCTTGCTCCAATGCCATCGACGTTCCTGTTCCTGTGGATTCCGGTGAATGAAAGAGAGGGGCCGCCGTCTGCGCGCGTCCCGTCATGGGCCGCCGCGCTGGTAGCGGTTGACGGCCCGGTTGTGTTCGTCCAGCGTGGGGCTGAAATGGCTGGTGCCATCGCCGCGCGACACGAAATACAGCGCCTTGGTCTGCTCCGGCTGCACCGCTGCCAGCAGCGAGGCCTTGCCCGGCATGGCGATAGGCGTCGGCGGCAGGCCGCCCCGCGTGTAGGTGTTCCAAGGCGTGTCGGTCTGCAGGTCCCGCCGGCGCAGGTTGCCGTCGAACTTCTCGCCCATGCCGTAGATCACCGTCGGGTCGGTCTGCAGCAGCATGCCGATGCGCAGCCGGTTGGTGAACACCCCGGCGATCTGCGCGCGGTCGGCGGCGCGGCCGGTTTCCTTCTCGACGATGCTGGCCAGGATCAGCGCCTCGTCGGCATTCTTGAGCGGCGTGTCCGCGGCCCGCTGCGCCCAGGCGGCCTCCAGCCGCTTGTCCATGGCATGCAGCGCGCGGCGCAGCAGGGCGAGGTCGCTCGTGCCCTTGGCGTAGTTGTAGGTATCCGGAAAGAACCGACCTTCCGCCGCGACGCCCGGACGGCCCAGCGCCTGCATGAGGGCGGCCTCGGT
The DNA here is from genome assembly GCA_023460715.1 of Pseudomonadota bacterium. Taxonomy (GTDB): domain Bacteria; phylum Pseudomonadota; class Gammaproteobacteria; order Burkholderiales; family Burkholderiaceae_C; genus Paracidovorax. The sequence continues at coordinate 2,021 of JAEWPH010000070.1, forward strand.
CATGTCGCGGGTCTCGGGCTTGAGCTGGTCTTCGCGCGCCAGGGCCTGGCGTACCTGGCGAAAGGTCCAGCCTTCGACCAACGTCAGGGCGCGCAGGGCTTCCTCGCCACGCACCAGCATCTGCAGCAGCCCGCGCGGCGTGGTGCCTACCGCGATCTCGTAGTTGCCCGCCTTGATGAGCCGGTCCTGGCCCGAGAAGCGGAACCAGGCATAGAGCACGCGCGCATCCAGCCCCACGCCCGCCTCGACCACGGCACGCGCCACGCCGCGCGGCGTGGTGCCGGGGTCGATGACCAGCTCCAGCGGCTGGTTGGCGGGCACGCCGGCGCGCGGGCGCACGGGCATGGGCTCGTGCAGCCACCAGAAGGCCACGGCCCCTGCCGTCAGCACCATCACCAATACCAATGCGAGAAATCGACGCACAACCCTGCTGCCTGTGTGAATGGAACCGGGCATCATAATTCAGCCATGACCACCACCCTGCCTGTGCCGCTGGACGGCGTGACCCCTCCTCTGACGCACCTGGGCGTGATCCGTGTCGAAGGCGAAGAAGCCGCCAAATTCCTGCACGGCCAGCTCACCCAGGACTTCGCCCTGCTGGGGCTGGACCAGGCCCGCCTGGCGGGCTTTCTCTCGGCCAAGGGCCGCATGCAGGCCAGCTTCATCGGCTTCAAGCGCAGCGCCTCCGAGGTGCTGCTGGTGTGCTCGGCCGACCTGCTGGCGCCCACGCTCAAGCGCCTGTCCATGTTCGTGCTGCGCACGAAGGCCAAGCTGACCGACGCCAGCGCCGACTTCACCCTGCGCGGCCTGGCCGGCAGGGCGGCCCCGGCAGAGCGCGCGCCCTGGGCCAAGGCCGACGCAGGCGCCGCCAGCGTGGTGCAGCTCTACCCGGCCGACGTCCAGGCGCGTGCCCTGTGGGTGGCGCCGGCCGGCACGCCGGCGCCGGAGGGCGCCGAGCTGCCGCTCGAAGCCTGGCGCTGGAGCGAGGTGCGCAGCGGCGTCGCCACGCTGACCGCGCCGTTGGTCGAGGCCTTCGTGCCGCAGATGCTCAACTACGAGTCCGTCGGCGGCGTGAACTTCAAGAAGGGCTGCTACCCCGGCCAGGAGGTGGTGGCCCGCAGCCAGTTCCGCGGCACCCTCAAGCGCCGCACCTACCTGGCCCATTCAGTGGAGGACATGCCCGTCGGCGCCGAGGTGTTCGCCGAGGGCGATGCCGAACAACCCGTGGGCACCGTCGTTCAGACCGCGCCGGCACCCACTGGCGGCGTGGACCTGCTGGTGTCCATGCAGATCAGCGCTGCAGACGCCACACGCCTGAACGCCGTGCGTGCCGACGGACCCGCGCTGGCGTTGCTGCCCCTGCCCTACGCGCTGCTCGACGACATCTGAGTACCACCCGGCACGCGGCCGGGCCGCCCGGTCGCCCGGGCGCTGTCATTCCGGCTGGATGCCGGCTTCCTTGACGACCCGGCCCCACTTGGCCAGGTCCGACTTGATGACTGCGGCGTACTCCGCCGGCGTGCCGCCCTGCACTTCGATGCCGGCGCCTTCGAGCTTGCTGCGGACATCGGGCAGCTTCAACGCGGCGTTGATCTCGGCGTTGAGCCGGTTGACGATGGCCTTGGGCGTGCCGGCCGGCGCGAGGAAGCCGCCGTTGGTATTCGCGTCGTAGCCCTTCAGACCCTGCTCGGCCGCCGTGGGCACCTCCGGCAGCGACCTGGACCGCTGCTGCGTGGAGACCGCCACGGCCTTCACCGTCCCGGCCTTCACATGGGCCTGGATGGCGCTGATGGTGTCGATGTAGAGCGCCGTGCGGCCGGCCAGCAGATCGGGGTGGGCGGCGGAGGAGCCCTTGTAGGGCACCAGCAGGATGTTGGCGCCGCTGGCGAGGCGGAACATCTCCGCCGCCATCTCCTGCGCACTGCCCCGGCCCGAGGTGGCGACCTTGGCCTCGTCCGGATGGGCCTTCATCCAGGTGATCAGCTCGGGCAGCGTCTTGGCGGGCACCTGCGGCGCCACGGCGAACACCAGCGGCACCTCGTGCGTGTAGACGATGGGCTCGAAGCTCTTCTCAGGGTCCCATCCCAGGTTCTTGAACAGGAACTTGTTGATGTTGTGGCTGCCCCCGACCACGCCGATGGTGTAGCCGTCGGGCGGCGACTTGGCGAGCACATCGGTGCCCAGGTTATTGGATGCGCCGGGCTTGTTTTCGATGATCACCGGCTGCCCCATGGACATCGCCATCTTGTCGCCCACCACACGCGCCAGCGTGTCGATGGCGCCGCCCGGCGGGGCCGGCACGATGATCTTGATGGCCCGGCTGGGATACGCCGCCTGGGCTGAGGCGAGCGCGGGGGCGACGGCCAGGGCCGCGCCCAGGGCAAGGGTCTTGAAGAGAACGACGGATTTCATGCTTTGTCTCCTGGTGGATGCAGGTGTCTCCTGCGGTTTATGTCTCTGGCCGGGTTCAGCCGCGGCCGACGAACGGCATGGCGCTGGCCATCACCGTCATCCGCAGCACGTTGGCCTCGGGCGGAAGCGCGGCAATGTGCCGCACGGCATCGGCCACATGGCTGGCGGCCATCATGGGTTCGGGCGCCACACTGCCGTTGGCCTGCAGCACGCCGCGCGTCATGCGCTCTGACAGCTCGGTCAGCGCATTGCCGATGTCGATCTGGCTGGCCACGATGCCGTAGGCCCGGCCGTCCAGCGCGATGGCCTTGGTCAGCCCGGTCACCGCGTGCTTGCTGGCCGTGTACGGCGCCGTGAACGGCCGCGGCGCGTGGGCAGAAATCGATCCGTTGTTGATGATCCGCCCGCCCTGCGGCTGCTGGCGCCGCATCAGGCCGAAGGCAGCCCGGGCGCACAGGAACACGCCGGTCACATTGGTGTTGATCACGCTGAACCATTTGTCCAGCGGCAGCTCGTCCATCGGCACGGCGGGTGCATTCACGCCGGCGTTGTTGAACAGCAGATCCAGCCGCCCCCAGCGCCGCTCGATCGCGTCGAACAGCGCCTGCACGCTTTCCGGGTTGGTGACATCGGTCGGCACGGCCATCGCCGTCTGGCCGCGCGCGGTGGCCTCGGCGACCAATTGGTCCAGCGGCTCGGGGCGGCGCCCGGCCAGCACGACGGTCCAGCCGTCGCCGAGCAGCCCCAGGGCGACCGCCCGGCCGATACCGCTGCCGGCACCGGTCACGAGGGCGATGCGCGGCGGACGCGAGGAGGATGGAGAAGAGAGGTTCAAGACAGGGCTCCAGTAAGGGAATCACGAAGAGGTGGCGGTGACGTCCATGGCCAGTTCGCCGATGCCGTCCACACCGGCCCGCACGCTGTCGCCGGGGTGCAGCACGTCGACGCCGGCCGGCGTGCCCGTGAAGACCAGATCGCCCGGCGCGAGAGTGACCGAACGGGACAGCATGGCGATCAGCTCGGCCACCGGCCATAGCAGCTGCGCCACGTCCGACCGCTGCCGCTCCACGCCGTTGACCGTCAGCCAGATGGCGCCGCTGCGGGGGTGGCCGCAGCGTGCGGTCGGCACCAGCGGGGTACACGGTGCGGAATGGTCGAAGGCCTTGGCCGGCTCCCAGGGGCCGCCGGCTGCCTTGGCCTGCCGCTGCAGGTCGCGCCGGGTCATGTCCAGCCCCACGGCGTAGCCCCAGACGTGGCCGGCTTCGGCCCGTGCGGGATCGATGCCGCGCCCGCCCTGGCCGATGGCCACCACCAGCTCCACCTCGTGGCAGAACTCGGTGGTCTGCGGCGGGCAGTGCAAGGCCCCCTGGGCCGGCACGACGGCACTGGCGGGCTTCATGAACCACGCGGGCATCTCCGCCGGACGCGGCTCGCCCGCGCTCCAGGCGTAGTTGCGCCCGATGCAGAACACCCGGCCCACGGGAAACCGTGCGCTGCTGCCGGCCACCGCCAGGGTGACGGGGGCGGGCACGGGAATGGCGAAAGACGTCATGCAGACAGCTCCTGCGGCAAGCGGGTGCGGAACGAACGAACGGACGGACGGACGGAGGCGGTGCGAACCGGGCCCAGGGCGCGGCTCAGTCGACGGTGATCTTGCGGCTGCGGATGATCTGCGCGTAGCGCGCGCGGTCGTCCTTGATCAGCTTGGCGAATTCCGGGGGTGTCGTCGTGCGGGGCACACCGCCCAGCGCCGCGAACCGCGCCTTCACCGCCTCGTCCGCCATCACGGCGCGCACGTCGGCGGCGATCTTCTGCACCAGTTCCGGCGGTGTGCCGCCCGGCGCCAGCACGCCGATCCACGAGATGGCGTTGAAGCCGGGCAAGGCGCCTTCCGCCAGCGTGGGCACGTCGGGGAAGGCCGCCACGCGCTTGTCGCCGGTGACGGCCAGAGCCCGCAGCTTGCCGGCCTTGATGTGGCCCGAGGCCTCCAGCACCGTCATGAACGACAGCTGCACATGGCCGGCCAGCAGGTCGGCGATGGCCGGGCCGCCGCCGCGGTAGGGCACGTGGAGGATGAATGTCCCGCTCTGGTCCTTGAACAGCTCGGCCGCCAGGTGCGGCGCGCCGCCGGCGCCGGAGCTGCTGTAGGTGAGCGAGCCTGGCTGGGCCTTGGCCAGCGCGATGAACTCGGCCGGCGTGCGCGCCTGCACGCTGGGGTGGACCATCATCGCCAGCGGCAGTTCGGCCAGCAGGGTGATGGGAGCGAAGGCCGTGTCGGCGTCATAGGGCAGCTTGGGGTACAGCGACGGGTTGATGGCCTGCGTGCCGATGTTGCCCAGCAACAGCGTGTAGCCGTCCGGCTTGGCCTTGGCCACATAGTCGGCGCCGATCTGTCCTGCGGCGCCGCCCTTGTTGTCCACCACCACCGTCTGGCCCCAACGCCGGCCCAGTTGCTCGGCCAGCAGCCGGGCACCCGTGTCGGTGCCCCCACCAGGGGGGAACGGCACGACGAGCGTGACCGGCTTGGACGGAAAGGCCGGGGCCGGGGCCGAGGCCTGGGCCCAAACCGGCGCGACTGCGCCAAGGGCCGCGGCCAGAGCCAGCGCGCGGATGAGGATGGAACGTCGTTGGGTCATGTCTTGTCTCCGTTGTCGTTGTGTGGTCTTCGTTCAAGCAGTGCCCTCCCCTGCGCCGCACCTGTGTCCGGCTTGTGCGCAGGGGTGGGCGGCACGCGGCCGCCAGGCCGCGCGCTCAGGTCGTCAGGCTCATCGCGGGGCGTTCGCCCGCCAGGGCCTGGGCCACGCTGGCGAGCACCATGTCGGCCATGGCCGCACGGGTCTCCCAGGTGGCGCTGGCGCGGTGGGCCTGTAGCGTCACGGCATCGGACTGGCGCAGGGCCAGGGGCACGCGCGGCTCGTCCACGAACACATCCAGTCCAGCCCCGGCGATGCGCCCGGCCGTGACCGCAGCGGCCAGGTCCGCCTCGTTGACCAGCCGCCCGCGGGCCACGTTCACCAGGAAGCCGCTGGGGCCCAGGGCATCGAGCACTGCCGCGTTGACGATGCCCTCGGCCTGGTCCGCCGCTGCACAGAGCACCAGCGCGTCCGACTCCTGGGCCAGCTCCAGCAGGGTCGGTACGAAGGGATGGGCGATGTCGTCCATGGCGCGCAGATCGGTGTAGCGGATCGGGCAGCCGAAGGCCGCCGCGCGCACCGCCACGGCCCGCCCCACCCGGCCCATGCCCACGATGCCCACGCGCATGCCGCTGAAGCGACGCGCCAGCGGAATGGCGCTGGGCTGCGGGTACAGCTCCCACTGGCCGTCCCGCACGAAGCGGTCGCCCGCGCACAGGTTGCGGCAGGCGGCGATCAGCAGGCCGATGGCCAGGTCGGCCACGTCTTCGGTCAGCGCGCCCAGCGTGGCCGTGACCGGCAGGCCGCGGGTGCGGCAGTAGGCCAGGTCCACGGCATCGGTGCCGACACCATTCACGGCCACCACCTTCAGCGCGGGCAGCTGCTCCAGCATGGGGCGGGAGATGCCGGTATGCCCGCCCGTGATCACCGCCTCGATGCTGCTGCCGTACTCACGCAGCCACGCCTCGGGGTCGGCGATCTCGAAGTACTTGTGCACCTCGTACAGCGCTGCCAACTGATCGTTGGCAGCGGGAATGAGGATGGGATTGAGTTGGAGGATGCGAGGCTTCATGGCGTGCGATACAGGTCAGCAGGAGCGATGGACGCATCCTAATTAACAGTTGACCAATCAAGCAATATTGATCTATAAAATCAACATATATTTTTGTGAAAGCCTCCGGACCATGGCCTCCTGGATCACGATGGAAGAGGTCTGCACCCAGCTCGGGGTGCAGCCCCAGACCGTGTACGCATACGTCAGCCGCAAGAAGATCGAGGTGGCAGCCGACCCGGCCGACAGCCGCCGCAGCCTCTACCGCGCCGACGACGTGGCCGTGCTGGCGCGGCGCAAGCAGGCCGGCCGCAAGCACGAAACCCTGGCCAACAACACGCTGTTCGGCGCGGAGCCGAGCATTCCCACCGCCCTCTCGACCTTCGCGCGGGGGCGGCTGTACTACCGCGGCCAGGATGCGGTGGCGTTGGCCGCCACGTCCACCCTGGAAGAGGCCGCCCGGCTGCTGTGGGCCGCCGACCGGCCGGTGGACTTCGCCTGCCCCGTGCCCGTCGCCGACGGCCCGGCGGGGCGCACCGCGGCCTTCACCGCCCTGGCGCAGCTGGCGGCCACGGGGCATTCGACGCGCGGGCGCATGGTGCATGTGCTGCACGCCGAGGCGCAGGGCTTGGTCGGCCGCCTCGCCACGGCCTTTGGCGCGCAGCCGGGCGACGGACCGCTGCACCAGCGCTTTGCCAACGGCTGGAAGCAGAAGGCCCCGGTGGCCGAGCTGCTGCGGACCGCTCTCGTGCTGCTGGTGGACCATGAGCTGACCAGCTCCGCCTTCGCCACGCGCATCGCCGCGTCCACCAACGCCTCGCTGCCCGCCTGCCTGCTGGCCGGGCTGACGACCCTTTCGGGCCCGCTGCACGGGGACGCCTCAGGCCGGGTGCAGAACCTGTTCGCCGACGTGGAGCGGCTGGGCGAGGACCAGGTGGTGGGGCATTACCTGTCCGCAGGGCTCCCGTTCGCGGGCTTCGGCCACCACATCTATCCGGACGGCGACCCCCGCGCCGCCGCCCTGCTGGCCCGCTTCGAGCCGCCGGAATTCATCGCCCGGTTCATTGAGAAGGTGACCGCGCTCACCGGCCTGCAGCCCAACATCGACGTCGCCCTGGCCGCGCTGGTGGCCCACTACCGCCTGCCGGCGGACGCCGCCTTCGCCCTGTTCGCCACCGCGCGCAGCGTGGGCCTGCTGGCCCACGGCCTGGAACAACTTGGGGTAGCGCAGGTGATCCGCCCGCGCGGCCGCTACGTGGGCATCGTGCCTGGCACCGAGGGAGCCGATGGGCCGGGCGCGGCATCGCCACGGGCCCCGCTCGCCTGAACGGCGCTGTTTACAGCGGGTGCGAAAGCCGGCACGCTGTGCGCCCGGCACCCTCGCCCACCCATCCCATCCGCCCGAGAGACCTTGCCATGCCTGCCACGCCCGACCTGCTGACCACCCTGGCGCCCACGGGGCGCATCCGCGCCGCCATCAACACCGGCAACCCCATCCTGGCGCGGCGCGAGGCCGACGGCCGGCCCGCCGGGGTCTCGGTCGATCTGGCCCACCGCTTCGCCGAGCGGCTGGGCTTGCCCCTGGAGCTGGCGGTGTTCGACACCGCAGCCCAGTCGGTGGAGGCCGTCACGCGAGAAGAGGTCGACTTCGGCTTCTTCGCCATCGACCCGGTGCGCGGCGCGGGCATTGCCTTCTCTGCGCCCTATGTGCTCATCGAAGGCAGCTACCTGGTGGCGGCCGCATCGCCGCTGACTGACAACGCCCAGGTGGACCAGCCGGGCCGCACCGTCGTGGTGGGCCGGGGCAGCGCCTACGACCTCTTCCTCAGCCGCACGCTGGCGCATGCGCAGATCGTCCGAGCGCCCTCGTCGCCGGCGGTGGTGGAAACCTTCCTGGCCACCGGCTCCGATGTGGCGGCCGGCGTGCGCCAGCAGCTGGAGGCCGATGCCGCCCAGCGGCCCGGCCTGCGCCTGCTGCCGGGGCGCTTCATGGTCATCGAGCAGGCCATGGGCGTGCCTAAGCCGCGGGGCCAAGCCGCTCAGCGCCTGCTGGCCGATTTCGTCGAAGAGGCCAAGGCCTCGGGCTTCGTCGCACAGGCCCTGCAGCGGCACGGCATCCAGGGCGCGGCGGTAGCGCCGCTGGCTGGGATCTAGGTAGCCGGCCGCGCGCCACGGGCGTTGTCTTGCTGCTGGGTGATCCGGCCCCTTCACCATTGCGGGGACGGAAGCAGCGGGTCCGGATAAACGCCCCCAACACCAAAAACCGCGAGCAAGGGACAAGGGTTGATCTAGTGCTCGCTATGGAATCAGAAGCGTGCAGCGCACATTCGCCAATGACTTCAGAAGGTTTTACAACCCAAAACCATACAAATCAAGCGCAAGCAGCTCCGTTTTGCATCGCACCTAGGAAAACGCGCTCCATCGTGACGTGCGGCAGCCCCGCCTCCTCATACGGCTCGCCCACTGCCACGAACCCGGCCCGCCGGTAGAAGGCCTCGGCGCTCGCCTGGGCGTGCAGCGTCACGCGCCGGTCGCCGCGGTGCTCGGCGTGCGCCACCAGGGCGTCCAGCACCTCGCGGCCCCAGCGCTGGCCGCGCACGGCCCGGTCCACCGCCATGCGGCCGATCAGCGCCTGGCCTGGCTCGCCGGACAGCAATCGCCCGGTCGCCACCGGCAGGCCCAGCCGGTTGAACGCGACGGCGTGCACGGCCGTGCCGTCCCGGTCGTCGGCCTCGATCGCGGCGTCGATGCCCTGTTCCTGCACGAACACGGCCGTGCGCAGCGCACCGGCATCGCGGCCCAGGGTGGCCCAATCGCCCACCCGCGTCTCCACCATCGCGTGCCCGGCCTCGAATTGCTCCAGCATGGCGCGCAGCGTGGCGGGTACCGGACTGGAGGTCTGCGTGGCCGGGTCAGCAAACACATAGACCAGCTCGCCTGACACCAGCAACCGGTCGCCCCCAAAGATGCCGAAGGCGAACAGCAGCGACGAGCGCCCGATGCGCACGCAGCGCAGCCCCACATCGACGATGTCGTCCAGCCGCGCCGACGCGTGGTATTCCACCGTCGCCTTCTTCACGTACAGCTCGCCGCCCAGCGCCGCCATGCCGGACTCGTAGGGCACGGCCAGGGCGCGCCAGTACTCGCCCATGGCCGTATCCGCATACATCAGGTAGTGGGCATTGAAGACGATCTTCTGCATGTCCACCTCCGCCCAGCGCACGCGCAGCCGGTGCAGGCAGCGGAACTGGGCGCGCCGCGGCCCCGGGGCGGCCCCGTCCGGGGCGGCGAACGTGGTGCTTGGCGGTGTAGTCATGCCTCGTCCTCCAGGCCGAAGGCGCTGCGCAGGGCGCGGGCCGCGTCGGCGTGCGCCTGGCGCGCCTCGGGAATCGCGCGGCCCATCTTGATGAATTCGTGCGTCACCCCGCGGTAGATCTCCAGGTCCACCGGCACGCCGGCGGCCCGCAGCTTGTCGGCATACAGCACACCCTCGTCCACCAGCGGATCGCACTCGGCCAGGCCCAGCCAGGCCGGGGCCACGCCGTCCACATCGGGGGCGAGCAGCGGCGCAAAGCGCCAGTCCTCCCGGTCCGGGCCCTGCCCCACGTACTGGTCGAAGAACCAGGCAATGGCCGGCGCCTCCAGCACCAGGCCGTGGGCGAATGTCTGGTGCGACGGCGTGTCCTGGTGGGCCGTCGTGCCCGGGTAGATCAGCAGCTGCAGCGCCAGCGGCAGGCCCGCATCGCGCGCCAGGATGGCGTTCACCGCCGCCAGCGTGCCGCCGGCACTGTCCCCGCCCACGGCCAGCCGCGCCGGGTCCGCCCCCAGCTGGCGCGCCTGCGCGGCCAGCCAGACCAAGGCATCCCAGGCATCGTCGCTCGCCGTGGGAAACCGGTGCTCGGGCGCCAACCGGTAGCCCAGCGACACCACCATGCACCCGGCCAGCCGCGCCAGTTCGCGGCACAGCACATCGTGCGTATCGATGCTGCCGATGGTGAACCCGCCCCCATGCAGGTACAGCAACAGCGGCAAGCCCGCATCGGACGACGGCGCGTACAGCCGCGCCGCCAGCGCAGTGCCGTCCCGCGCGGGGATCTGCAGGTTCTCTACCCGGGGCAGAACGGCCTTGGGAATTTCAAGCACGCCGGCGCCCGCTTCGTAGGCCGTTCGGGCCTCAGCGGCCGGCAAGGTGTGGAGCGGTGGACGGCCGGCGCGGGCCATGCGGTCCAGGACATGTCGCGTAGCGGGCGTGAGACGGGCCGTGTAAGACAAATTCGACATTTGGTGGCAGCGGGATAGCTCGATAAGGGTCAGTAAGTGCGGTGCTTTATCATCGCCCCGCCTTAGCCACCGTATCAGAAGAACAACGAGAAACCGGCGCGGCTTCCATTAACGGGGTGCATGCCCTCCCCATTTTTGCCAGCCTCGGCTGCCTTGGCTGCGTCTGCGGACGCGGCCTTTCTTCATTCCATTTTCCATATCTGTTTACATGAACCATTCCGTTCCAAGCCTCAGGGCGCTACGAAGCCAACTTGCCGTGGCAGCGTTTTTTGCATCCCTCGCGCCCATTGCCCTCGCACAAAGCCTTGGCGGTGTGGGCGTTGACGCTGGCGGCATGGGCGGTGGCGGCGGCGGGAGCTTCCTGTCGGGTGGCACCGGCGGCACACCGGGCGGCGGCGGCGCGGGTGGCGGCAACATGTCGGGCATGGGTGGAATGGGCGCCATGGGCAATGGCAACGCCATGCAAGGAATGGCGCCCACCGGCCCCATGAACCTGAATGTGGGCGACGGCTCGCCCATGGCAGGTGATCTCAACAACGCAACCGACCTGCGCGGGGACGACCGCAACAGTGGCAACAAGCAGCGCTCTGCGCAGCGGGCGCCCGAGCCGCCCAACCAGTTCCAGCGCTTCGTGGAACAGGCTACGGGCGTGATGCTGCCCATGTATGGGCAAGACCTGTTCTCCCAGCCGGATGCCTACAAGGCAGATGCCACCGCGCCTGCCCCTGTGGACCACCTCATCGGCCCGGGCGACGAGCTCAATGTGCAGGTATGGGGCAGCGTGAACTACCACGGCAAGCTGCGCGTGGACCGTAACGGCCAGGTCAGCATCCCCCGCATCGGGCCCGTCACGGTGGCTGGCGTGCGCGCATCCGAGGTCGCCAGCACCTTGCGCACCCACATCGGCCGCACCTTCCGCGACTTCGAGGTCAGCGCCACCATCGGCCAGTTGCGCAGCATCCAGGTGTACGTGGTGGGCCAGGCCCGCCAACCCGGCACCTACACGCTGTCCAGCCTGGACACCCTGGTCAACGCCCTCTTTGCCAGCGGCGGCCCCAGCGCCCAGGGCAGCATGCGCAACATCCAGCTCAAGCGCAACGGCAAGCTGGTGACCACGCTGGACTTGTACGAGTTCATCGGCGGCGGCGACAAGACGCACGACGTGGCACTGCAACCCGGCGACGTGATCGTCATCCCACCGGCGGGCCCCCGCGTAGCCTTCTCTGGCGCGCTGGACAAGCCGGCGGTGTACGAGCTCAAAACGCAGGCCAACGGCGCCTCTACCACCGTGGGGGACATCCTGGCGCTGAACGGCGGCGTGCCGGTGCTGGCCACCACGCGCAAGGCACTCATCGAACGCGTCATCCCCACGATGAACCCGCCCCGGCAAGTGCAAGACCTGGCCCTGGACACGGCAGGCCTGGCGCAACCCCTGCGCGACGGCGACATCGTGACCCTGCTGGACATCAGCGGCGCCTTTGCCAATGCTGTCACCCTGCAGGGCAACGTCGCGGCACCGCTGCGCTATCGCTGGTTCGAGGGCATGCGCGTACGCGACCTCATCCCTGAGCAAGATGCCCTGATCACAGGCGACTACTACCGCCGCAAGAACCTGCTGGTGCAGAACCTCTCGCCAGACGCACAGGCGGCAGCCATCCGGGGAACGAATGAGACCTCGGGAACCCGCAGCAGTGATGGCCGTGCAGGTGGCAACAACCAAGGCGCTGACCAGCAAGCAGCCGGTGGCCGCCTCGGCCGAACGGGCAACCAGGACGGTAGCGGCAACGTCAGCGCGAGCGAACTCTCCCGTACCGCCGGCCGCAATCTGGACACGCGCTACCGCAACATGGTGGACCAGATCAACTGGGACTACGCCGTGATCGAGCGCCTGGACAAGACCAACCTGCGCACCACGCTGATCCCCTTCAACCTGGGCCGGGCCATCATCCAGAAGGATGAATCGCAGAACCTCCCGCTGCAGCCGGGCGACGTGGTGTCGATCCTGAGCCAAAAAGACCTGAAGCTGCCCGTGGAACGCCAAACCCGGCTGGTTCGCCTGGAAGGCGAAGTGGCCGCCCCCGGCTTGTATGAAGTGCAGCCGGGCGAAACCATGGGCGACCTGCTGCGCCGCGTGGGTGGCTTGACGCCCCAGGCCTATGTGTATGGGCTGTCCATCGACCGCAACTCCGTTCGCCAGAAACAGCAAGAAAACCTGGAAATGCTGATCCGCCGGCTGGAAAGCCAGCAGCAGAGCCAGATCCTGTTCTTGCTCGCCAACCGCAGTTCCAACGACACGGCTTCCCAAGCCGCGCTGATGCAGCAGCAACAGCAATTGGCGAAGTCCCAGCTCGACGCCCTGCGCAAGCTGCAGAGCAACGGGCGCATTGCCTTGGAAATGGATCCTGAAAACGCCAGCCTGGCGGCACTGCCAGAACTGCCGCTGGAAGACGGCGACCGCATCGTGGTGCCTGCAGCGCCTGGCTTCGTCACCGCCGTGGGCGCCGTCAACAACGAAAACGTGTTTATTTACCGCTCGGGCCGCACGGTGGGAGACATCGTGAAGGTGGCCGGCCTGCGTGAGGAAGCCGACCCCGACCAGATGTTCGTGCTGCGCGCCGACGGCAGCATCGTGAGCCGCAACAACGCAGGCGGCATTTTCGGCTTTGGCGGCTTTGACAGCCTGAAGCTGATGCCAGGTGACTCCGTCGTGGTACCCGAAAAGCTGGACCGCGAAAACCGCCGCAACTTCATTGCACGTCAGTTGAAGGACTGGACGCAAATCCTGTCTCAGTTCGGACTGGGGATTGCCGCCATCAAGGTGTTCCGAGATCTCTAACTGCGACAGCTTAAGAAAATAAAATGCAGCCCATTACGCCGACCATCTCCGAGAGCAACGAGATTAGCTTATTGGATTTGATAAACGTCATCGCAGACAATCTACGCCTCCTAATACTCGGCCCTTTGGCCATAGGCCTTATTGCGCTGGCTATCACCTTCACTGTGAAACCCACATTCACAGCATCTACTCGGTTTCTTCCACCTCAGCAGCAGCAAAGCGCAGCCGTTTCCATGCTGCAATCGCTCGGTGCGCTGGGAGGCCTAGCCGGCGCTGCGTCGGGGCTCAAAAATCCGAGCGACCAATTTGTATCACTCCTCAAATCAAGAACCATTGGTGATGCGCTAGTGGACCGCTTTAATTTAATGGAGCGGTATGAAAGCGAATATCGACAAGATGCCATAAAAATCCTGGCGGATAGCAGCAACATCAACGCCGGCAAAGACAATATTATCACTGTCGAGTTTGACGACGAGAATCCACAGATCGCTGCAGACATTGCGAATGCGTATGTCCAAGAACTCGAAAAGATGCTGGGTGGACTTGCTGTAACCGAAGCCCAGCAGCGTCGCTCGTTCTTTGAAAAGCAGTTGGCGTCTACAAAGGAAGCATTAATCAAAGCCGAGCAGAGTTTGGCTGCCAGCGGCGTAAGCACCTCTGCCCTTAATGTCTCTCCCCAAACCGCACTAGAAGGGCCGGCTCGGCTTAGAGCTCAGGTAACCGTTCAGGAGGTCAAGATTGCGTCCATGCGCAGTTACCTTACTGAATCCGCCCCGGAATTTAGACAAGCCCTCTCAGAACTTGCAGCCATACGTGCACAACTGAATAAAGCCGAGCGAGAGCAACCTGCGAGCGGAAGCAACGACTACATAGCTAAATTCCGCGAATTTAAATACCAAGAAACACTTTTCGAATTATTCGCAAAGCAGTTTGAAATTGCTCGCATTGACGAAAGCAGAGAAGGCACGGTGATTCAGGTGGTAGACAAGGCAATTCCACCCGAGAAGAAGAGCAAACCGAAGAAAGCACTTATAGCGATCATGGCGACTTTAGCCACGGGTTTTGCGCTGCTTTTCTTTGTCTTTATCCGACTGGCCTTACGAAATGCCACCCAGACGCCGGAGTCGGCCGCAAAGATAGTAGCTCTGCGACTTGCGCTGGGTCGCGCTATCGGCCGCAAGCCAAACTTCTGAGCCAGTAATTCTTATTATTAGTGCCCTCAAATAAAATATGCAAAAACAACAACTCGACGCGAAATTGGCTGTTATTGGCCTTGGCTACGTAGGCCTTCCTCTTGCCGTTGAGTTTGGCAAGTATCGACATGTTGTGGGTTTCGACATCAATACGAAACGAATATCTGAACTGCAAGCTGGCGCGGACCACACACTCGAAACGACCAGTGAACAACTTGCAGAAGCCAAACTGTTGACCTATACCGCGAATCTGGAAGATCTCCGTGATTGCGGAATTTTCATTGTCACCGTTCCAACGCCTGTAGACGAATCCAACCGGCCAGATCTGACGCCATTGGTGAAAGCCAGCGAGACAGTGGGCAAAGTTCTCTCAAACGGTGCCATCGTTATCTACGAGTCGACCGTCTACCCTGGCGCTACAGAAGAAGTTTGCGTGCCCATTCTGGAGAGTACCAGCGGAAAGAAATTCAATGTTGATTTTTTCTGCGGTTATAGCCCCGAACGCATCAATCCCGGCGACAAAGAGCATCGTTTACCGAACATTAAGAAGGTGACCAGTGGCAGCACGCCTGAAGTCGCTGAAACGGTAGATGCCTTGTATAGGCAGATCATCAAAGCTGGCACTCATAAAGCGAACAGCATAAAGGTGGCGGAAGCCGCCAAAGTGATTGAAAACACACAACGAGACGTCAATATTGCCCTCATTAACGAGCTTGCGATCATATTCAACAAAATGAATATCGACACGGAAGCCGTCCTATTGGCGGCAGGCACAAAGTGGAATTTTCTGCCCTTTCGTCCGGGCTTGGTGGGCGGTCACTGTATCGGTGTCGATCCTTACTATCTCACACATAAAGCGCAGGCTATTGGCTACCACCCTGAGATCATCTTGGCCGGTAGAAAAATCAATGACGGTATGGGCTCTTATGTTGTGACCCAACTGGTCAAGGCCATGACGAAGCGCCGCATCCATGTTGAAGGGTCCAGAGCTTTAGTAATGGGTCTGGCATTCAAAGAAAACTGCCCAGATATTAGAAATACGCGGGTAGTGGACATTATCAGCGAATTAAAAGAATACAACGTTTCCGTAGACATCTACGATCCTTGGGTGGACTGCCAAGAAGCTCAGTCTGAATATGGATTAAATCTTGTGAACGCAGCCGAGCCCGAAGCGTATGACTCAATCATCGTTGCTGTAGCTCACGATGAGTTCAAAAAAATGGGGGCAGCAGCCATCCATGCGCTTGGAAAAAAAGATCATATTCTCTTTGATCTAAAATATATCCTCAACACAGAAGATTCCGATATCAGACTCTGAGCGTGCATCCCGACTAAAGCTGACCGTTCCCAAATGCAGAATATTTACCAGATAGCCAAGGAAGAAATTATCAATCGCCCACGCGTGTGGCTGATTACTGGCGTAGCCGGCTTCATTGGCAGCAATCTTTTGGAAGCATTACTCAAGCTGAATCAGCGAGTTATAGGATTGGATAATTTCGCAACGGGTCATCAGGCCAATCTGGACGCCGTACAAACGTTGGTCGAGCCAACGCAGTGGAAGAACTTTCATTTTCATCAAGGTGATATTAGAGATTTAGCGACTTGCAGAAACGCATGCGAAGGTGTAGAGCATGTACTGCACCAGGCAGCGCTAGGCTCGGTGCCACGATCAATCAACGATCCCATAACGACCAACAATGTGAACGTTGATGGATTTTTGAACATGCTTGTTGCGGCCAAGGACAGCGGTGCGAGAACTTTTACCTACGCTGCCTCTAGTTCCACCTATGGAGATCATCCAAGCCTGCCAAAAATCGAGGAGACCATAGGCAACCCGTTGTCCCCCTATGCGGTCACAAAATACGTCAACGAACTATATGCAGGTGTTTTCAGCCGCGTATATGGTTTCCATGCCACGGGGCTACGCTACTTCAACGTGTTTGGACGACGTCAAGATCCTAAGGGTGCATATGCTGCGGTGATTCCGAAGTGGACAGCAGCACTGCTAAACAACGAAGAAGTATTCATCAACGGAGACGGCCAAACAAGCCGGGATTTTTGCTATATCGACAATGTCATCCAGGCGAACATTCTTTCCGCCACGAAAGAAACAGCCAGTTCGCAATCAGAGATTTATAACATTGCAGTAGGTCAGCAAACCAATCTCAACGAACTTTTCAAGTTAATAAAGCAAAGTCTGGCCGCCCAGGGATTTCTTGTAGATAGACAGCCTAAATACCGGGAGGGGCGAGCTGGAGACGTGAAGCACAGCCTCGCAAGCATTGACAAGGCGGCTCGACAACTCGGATATGCTCCAACCCATTCAGTAGCTCAAGGAATGTTAGAGGCAGTTGCTTGGTATATAGATGAAAATGCAAAGAAGCACAGGTAAGGCAAAAGCCATACTTTTGCAGGCCTCTGTTACCGTAACGGGGGTCATCAAAGGCATTCTACTTCTCAAGCTAATTGCAGGGTTGGGCAAAGAGCATTACGCTTTCATATCCCAGTTCCTCGTTATCGGAATGATCGGTGCTCAAGCGTTGATGGCAGGCTTTGACGCACCGATGGTTTCAGACACTGCTACACAAAAAAGCGAATGTGCGCCAGATGCTTTGAAGCTGGTAATACTGATCAACTTACTGGGATTGTGCTTATTATTCCTCCTTGCCCCTGAAGCAATTGCAAATTTTGTGTGGGGAGATGCAAGCCATAGCACAGAAGCAATGTTGCTTCTAGCATATATAGGGGTGCAAGGCTTGAGCTTAACTAAGCTCACGCAATTTCAGGGCGAAAAGAAGTTCAGCCTCTACACACGTTACCAGATGGCGCAGCAGCTTACCCAGTTGGCTGCAATCGCACTAACTACGTGGACTGGCAGTATCTTCTATATTGTCAATGCTGTCATCTTAGCCGAATTGACTGTTTGGACCTTAACTTCTCTCCTGGTGCCACTGGCACCTTTCATCGGAAAACCAACGACGAAAGAGAAGCTTATTTGGATCAAAGTGAATTTAAGGGTAGCACTTCCTCTCTTTGCAAGCACGCTACTCATCTGGATAATTACAAATGGTGGCCGCTTAGTGGCGGTAGATCAGACCGATCTCAAGACTTTGGCGATGTACTCATCCACACTTGCAATTGCAGTGTTATCGAGCGCACTCACCAATCCGCTTTGTACGGTTTTTTTCCCGTATTTATCTGCCGGCAAAGGTAAAAACAAAGAAGATTCTCAGAGCAACCTAGAACAAGCGCAGTCGGCACTTCTCGCAACTTCTACCCTGCTCTCGATTGGAATATTGTGCCTCGCCCGTCCTGCCATAGATTATTTAGCAGGGCCCTCTTTTTATGCAGGCCCATTATTTACGTTCCTGATATGCGCAGGATATATCTTTTTCGCACAATCCCGCATTGTGGGCCTTTACCACTCCATCAATGGAAGCTCTGGAGCAATATTTAGAATTTATTGCTTAGGGAGCATCCTTTTCTTGGCTATGGCATGGCTCTCATCTCAGCTAATTGGAATCAACGGGATAGCACTGTCATTTGCTCTGGGTTGTTTTATGTTGTTCTCCCTGCTTATGAAGATAGACAGAAAACCATCTTTCAAGCATTTGAAGTTGACTGCATCTCGATTTTTAGTCGCTTTATTGACGTTGTACACAGCATGCTATTTTGATTTCTCCAGTTTCTACACAGGAATAGTGGGAGCATCTCTCATATCAGCAGCGGCGATGATTATTTTATACGCCGTTGCAACCACGCATGAGCGCGAAGTTCTTAACGGCATGACAAGTCGACTAAGAGCCAAATTAACGAAATCTTAGAACAATATTTCCAACTAGAAATTACGACTAGGATTACCGTGCAAGGAAAAAAAATGCCACTTGTCAGCATCATCATGGCGGCGTATAACGCCGAAGATTTTATTGGCAGCACCATCGAAAGTGTCAGGAGCCAGACTTTTCAAGATTGGGAACTGGTCATTGTCAATGATGGCTCTACAGACAAAACCCTGGCAATTGCTGAACAAGCAAAAAGACAAGACGATCGCATCCAGATTATAGATCGATTAAACCAGGGTGCGCATATTGCAAGGAATATCGCCTTCCAAGCCTCCAAAGGTAAATATATCGCCATACTTGATGCCGATGACCGATTGCTCCCCAAAAAGTTGCAAATACAAGTCGATTTACTTGAAACGAAACGGGAATTCGACGTGGTATATGGCGATACTTGGCATTGCGACGAAAAAATGAATCGACTGATTCTCGAATCAGAGAAATACAGAGGCCAGCAGCACTCGGGAAATGTTTTCGAAAAAATAGTACTTGGCAATCTTTTCGCTGTGCATGCTGCTTTAACGCGTAGAGAGTGCTTCGAAGAGACCGGCTTGCACAGGAACGAAAAAGATCTAATTGGAGATTGGGATTTGTGGGTTCGAGTAGCAGTGTCTCATAAGTTTTTTTACCATCAAGATCCCGTGTGTGAATATAGGCTTCATAGCCAAATGTCTGCAAGAAAGGATGTTGCCAGCAAGCAGTTAGAGCAACGCCTTGGGGTAGTAAAACATATCGAAAAAATGCCACAATTTCAGAAGCTACGCCCGGTGACAAAGCATTTATTCCACTATGCAAATGGACGATTTGCACAGAAGTTCTCACTTCATAGTGCGGCTATACCTTTTTTAATTTCCTCAATTAAATATTGGCCATTCTCCTGGAAAACATATGCAGCACTATCTTTCTCCCTAATAAAAACGCTAATGCCCAAAGATATAAAAAATGCAAAATCATGAAATATCTATTTTGCACCTTGCATAGGACAATCTGGTTAAATCCAGCCTGGGTAATATTTTTCATAGGGATCGGCTCCCTTACAGTCAACATTATCTTCTATGGTGAGCCTGGCACTTCACATCGACTTTTTTTTATAGGCATATTATTATGCGTATTGACTTATCTGCTTTGCCAGATTGCCACATCCAATGCGCCATTAAAAATTCAGAAAAAGGCAGTAATTTTCAAAACAATTAAGCCAATTCGCTTCATTAAAATATATGAAGCGCTTGGCGTTTTTGGTCTGATTATTTCCTTGTATTTAATCTACTCAAGAGGCATACAAGGTGCCAGCGAAATCTATGTGAACCTGCGGTATGCCAGAACGGTAGATCAATTGCCAGATTACGGCGCAGGACATCTTTCTCTCTTTTCTCTAGCTGCGTCTGTTGGAAACCTAATTTGCAACAATAAGCGGCGCTCCATTATTTTTTTGGTAATTTCATTCTTCCCATCATTTGCCGCAATGGAAAGAACAGGAATACTATATCGAGTTATATTTTACGCATATTTTTATTTTTCGATTTACGGCATTAAAGCGAGAACTACAGTACTCTCTACTACAATCGTTTTAGGGGCGTTCTATTTAATGTCAGAACTTCTAAACAAGAGCACGTACAACGATTTGCCCTTCTTCGTTCCATATTTTTCATATGGATTGACAGCATTTAATGAACAGATAAATGCAGGATCGGCAGTTACTGCAAGAGATGTGTTTGGAATTGCTGCTGCGCCGCTAGATGCCCTATTAAAACCAGTATATGAATCAGATAGCTCGGGATTTTTTAACGTTTACACCTACATATTTCAGCCTTATGTCTTAATGGGCGAATTGGGATTGTATGCCGTAATGATAGGACTCGGAGCTATTTTCTACGCATTGCAGAAATATGCAGATAAAATTTTTTACTTAAACTTTATAACTGCTTCGCTTTTATTCTCAGCGGTGATGATTTTTTATGATTGGACATTTTCGCTGACTACGCATCTCTATATGGCAATCATAGCAATTCCATTAACCATTAAAATAAAATTTAAATGATCGACGTAGTGATTGTGAACTGGAACTCCGGCGAGCTACTTGAAAGCTGCATAAAAACAGTCATCAGCGAAAAAGACTCATTGGTAAAAAATATTTACGTCATTGACAATAATTCATCAGACAATTCGGTAGAATTTCTAGGAAATTTTAACGAAATATTGCTTATAAAAAACAATGAGAATATTGGATTTGGTGCGGCTTGCAACCAGGGCGGTCGCATAGCTACAGCGAAATATATTTTATTTCTAAATCCTGATTCAAGGATTTTTAAAGAAACCCTGTCGTCAACGCTTAATTTCATGGAGCGCAAGGAAAACAGCTCTATTGGAATTTGTGGAGTTCAGCAAATAGATTTAGCAAATCAGGTTGCAAAAACATGCTCCCGCTTCCCGACACCAAGGCGTTTGCTATTTAAAGCCTTAGGCGCCGATAAAGCATTCCCCAAATTGGGCGTTCTCATGTCAGATTGGGATCACGCCTCTACGCGACGGGTAGATCAGGTCATAGGAGCCTTCTTCTTCGTGAGAACGAATGTATTTACGCAGCTTTCAGGGTTTGACGAAAGCTTTTTTGTATATTACGAAGAAGTTGATTTCTCATATCGCGCAAAACTATTGGGTTGGGACAGTGTCTACTTTGCTGGCGCGCAAGCTTTTCACGAAGGTGGCGGCTCATCCAAGAATATCAAAGCAAAAAGATTATTTTATTCACTGCGAAGCCGTATCGTTTACGCTCACAAGCATTTTGGTCAGGTGGGTTTTTTTGTTACTCTAACAGCCACTTTAATAATTGAGCCGTTCAGCAGATGCAGCATTGCAGCACTAAAATTCTCTGCATCTACAATTAAGGAGACTTTGCTGGGTTTTGTGATGCTATATAAGTGGTTGCCAAAATGGTGTTTTCGAGGATCGACGCGATGATGCCATTGCGTATACTGACGCTGTCAAAATATGGCCGCCAAGGTGCATCGTCAAGAATGCGGACATTCCAATATTTTCCTTATTGGAAGGAGATGAAATGGACCATCAAGGCCAGCCCTTTGATCTGCGATAATGCCTTGAGCGTTCGATATAAAGATGGTCGACACAATAAAAAACAAACATTGAAGGCTTATATCGAACGCGCTCGCCTACTGATAAGTAGCGCAAAAGACTACGATCTTATTTGGATAGAGAAAGAGGCTTTTCCTTGGCTTCCATATTTCCTAGAGCAGTCTCTAATAAACAAGACGCCATATGTCTTGGATTACGATGATGCCATCTTTCACAATTATGATCTACATCGATCTAAGTTAGTTCGACAGATATATGGAGAAAAGCTGGATCAACTGATGCAGCAAGCCGCCCTCGTCGTTTGTGGAAATAGGTATTTGGCGGACAGGGCTAGAAATGCAGGTGCGAATCAGGTGGTCGAAATACCAACCGTTATAGATCTCGAGAGATACCCGTGTATTGATTTTGAATCAACTGCTCAAAACGATATACCGCGCATTGTTTGGATTGGCTCTCCTTCGACTGCGAAATATCTCGAAATTTTGGCAGAGCCATTGCGAGCGCTGGCTGAGAGAATTCCTTTTATACTGCGTTTGGTAGGATCTGGAAATAAAGAAATTCCTGGAGTTAGAACCGAAATAATGAACTGGTCAGAGGAATGTGAAGTAGAACTGATCCGTTCATCCACCATTGGAATCATGCCACTGGCTGACTCTCCGTGGGAACGAGGCAAGTGCGGTTATAAACTCATCCAATATATGGCCTGTGGACTGCCGACGGTCGCAAGCGACGTGGGAGCCAACGCGGATGTCATGGTGCATGGGCAGACCGGTTTCTTGGCAAAAAGCCCGCATGAGTGGTTATCTTCCTTACAGGCTCTTTTGGAAAATTCGACGCTCCGAGAACGAATGGGATCCGCGGGCAGAGCACGCGTTGAGCGTTTCTATTGCATTCAAAAGACAGCACCCCAACTCGGGGAAATTTTGAACAGAGTGGTTATGGACTCTTCCCGTTAAATATATGAAAAGTCTTTTGCTGGTCGGCAGCTTCGCTGATTCTTTGCTTAATTTCAGAGGCCCTTTGATTGCAGCATTGCTTGAAAAAGGCATCAGGGTGCACGTTGCAGCTCCGGGATTGGGTCAGCACACCGTACAGCGAAAAGCTTTGGAAACTTTGGGCGTAATCGTCCATGATTTGTACATGGCGCGAACGGGCATGAATCCTATAACCGACATTCGGACGTTATGGAACATGTTTCGCTTAATCAAGAGCATTGCACCAGATGCGGTTCTTGCATACACGATCAAGCCAGTCATTTACGGAGTTATCGCCGCAAAAATTGCCCGCGTCCCTCATATTTTCGCTCTCATTACCGGCCTTGGCTACGCCTTTCAGAGCAAAGGTAGCCGGATTACACGCAGCATCGCGCAGTTGTTGTACCGTTTTTCGCTCTCCAGGGCTGAAAAAGTCTTTTTTCAGAACCCTGACGATAAGCAACTTTTTCTTCAACGCAAAATAATTTCATCCAATGTACCTGCAGTGGTTGTCAATGGCTCAGGCGTTGATTTAGATTTTTTCAAGCCAGCTGTACCTCCGACGCAGCCTGCTCATTTTCTACTGATTGCCAGACTTCTTGGGAGCAAAGGAGTCAGGGAATATGTACAGGCAGCCGAAATCATCAAGCAAAAACACGCCGATGTCTGTTTTTCGTTGGCCGGCTGGATCGACAGCAACCCTGACTCTATCAGTGAAACGGAGTTGAGCAATTGGATCCAAACAGGAACAATTAATTTTCTTGGGAAACTCGCTGATGTCAGACCTGCATTGCAAGCCTGCAGTGTGTACGTATTGCCCTCTTATAGAGAGGGGACGCCTCGTACAGTCTTAGAAGCAATGTCCATCGGACGGGCCATCATCACGACGGATGCACCAGGGTGCCGCGAAACCGTGATACACGGTAAAAATGGTTTCTTGGTACCAATCCAATCAGCAGAATCACTTGCTTCCGCCATGGAAATTTTTATTAAAGACACCGCCCTTATTATTAGCATGGGAAGAGAATCTAGGGATATCGTGGAGCAAAAATATGACGTACGTAAAGTCAACGAATTCATGCTAGCCGAGATGAAAGTTCATGCCCTAAGTGATATTTGAACCTGCCAAAAATTGATGGAGGTTCGCAATTAATGAAAAGATTCAGCGATATTTTTTTGGCGTCTATAGCCATTCTCATATTGGGCATACCCTTAGCTTTCCTGGCTCTAGGCATCCGCTTCAAATTAGGTAGCCCTGTTTTTTTCTCCCAAATAAGAGCGGGAAAAGATGGCCGACCGTTCGTGATGAAGAAGTTTAGAACGATGACGGAGGAGAGAGATGCCAATGGAAATCTACTACCAGACTCAGAACGCCTTACGCCTTTTGGCAAGCTCCTTCGATCTACCAGCCTAGACGAACTACCAGAACTGTGGAATGTTTTGAAGGGTGAAATGAGTCTTGTCGGTCCACGTCCGCTTTTGATGGACTACTTGCCCCTCTACAGTCCTCAACAAATGCGCAGGCACCTTGTGCGCCCCGGCATCACTGGTTGGGCACAGATCAATGGAAGAAACTCTTTAGGTTGGGAAGAGAAGTTTGCATTAGATACGTGGTATGTCGATAATCAATCTTTATTTTTGGATATTCGTATTCTTTGGCTTACCGTCAAGAAAGTATTGATTAGAGAAGGAATCAGTGCAGACGGAGAGGCAACAATGGTCCGATTCAAAGGCAATAAAGATCAATCCGGAAAGGAATTAAAATGAGTAGAAATTTGTATGCCGTGTACGGAGCCAGTGGTTTTGGGCGTGAAGTTATGCCTTTGGCACGTGCTGCAGCATTAAAAGCTGGTGCCTCTCCAGATGAAATTGTGTTCATTGACGACAACCCTACCAGCACCACAGCGAATGGTCACCGAGTAGTGTCTTACAACCAATTCTTACAGTTAAATGCTTCTGAGCGCTACGTGTCCTTGGCGATAGCCAACAGCCAAATACGGGAGCGTTTGTCGGTGCGTTGTAACGATGATGGCGTAAAAGAGTGGTCTCTCACAGCCAGCAATGTTGTGATAATGGATGAGGTTCAAGTAGACAATGGAGCGATTCTTAGCCCATTCGTTACGTTAACCTCGAACATCCGTATCGGTCGGCAATTTCACGCCAACATATACAGTTATGTGGCACATGATTGCATTATCGGCGACTATGTAACCCTAGCACCCTCAGTGAAATGCAACGGCAATGTCGTAATTGAGGATCACGCGTATATAGGCACAGGAGCTGTGCTGAAACAAGGCACGCCAGATAAGCCTTTGGTGATTGGCAGGGGTGCAGTGGTCGGGATGGGTGCAGTAGTCACCAAAAGCGTTGCTCCCAATACTGTTGTGGTAGGCAACCCCGCCAAAGTATTTATCAAAGGTTAGTTTGACGTGCTGAATACCCAATTTTCCCCTTGGCCCAGTTTCACTGCCGAAGAAGCCGACGCAGTGCACAACGTGCTGCTTTCCAACAAGGTCAACTACTGGACGGGCAACGAATGCCGTGAATTTGAAAAGGAGTTTGCCGCGTGGGCTGATTCCGAATACGCGGTGGCACTCGGCAACGGCACGTTGGCGCTAGATCTGGCGCTGCACGCTCTGGGAGTGGGTGCTGGCGATGAGGTCATCGTTACCCCCCGCACCTTCATGGCCAGTGTGTCCTGCGTGGTCAACGCGGGGGCCGTGCCCGTGTTCGCCGATGTGGACCCTGACAGCGGCAACCTGTCTGCCAACACCATTGCCCAGGTGATTACCCCTCGTACCAAGGCTGTCATCGTGGTGCACCTTGCCGGTTGGCCTGCCGATATGGACCCGATCATGGCGCTGGCGGAACAGCATGGCTTCAAGGTGATCGAGGATTGCGCGCAAGCCCACGGGGCACGGTACAAGGGCCGCAGCGTGGGGTCCATCGGCCACGTAGGTGCCTGGAGCTTCTGCCAGGACAAGATCATGACCACGGGCGGCGAAGGCGGCATGGTCACCACCAACGACCGGACCCTGTGGGCCGCCATGTGGGCATTCAAAGACCACGGCAAGACCTGGGAGGCAGTTTACGAACGCCAGCACCCGCCAGGCTTTCGCTGGGTGATCGAAGGGTTCGGCACCAACTGGCGCATGATGGAGATGCAGGGCGCGATAGGCCGGATTCAATTGAAACGCATGGCCGAATGGACTGCCGCGCGCACCCGCAACGCCCAGGCCATTCTGGGTGCCGCCAGCCAGCACGCCTGTGTGCGTGCGCCCCGCCTGGACGACCATGGCGGGCAGACGGTGCATGCCCACTACAAGACGTATGTCTACGTACAGCCAGAGCGCTTGGCGCCCGGCTGGAGCCGCGACCGCATCGTGGACGAGATCATGCAACGTGGGGTACCTGCGTACCAGGGCTCGTGTTCCGAGGTGTACCTGGAAAAGGCCTTTGACGGTACGGGCTGGCGCCCCGCGCAGCGGTTGCCCAGCGCCCAGGCGCTGGGTGAAAACAGTCTGATGTTTCTGGTGCACCCTACACTTACGCCCGCGGAGGTTCAAAAGACCGTGGACGTTTTGAACAGCGTTCTTGCAGAAGCGACTGCCGGCTGACGGTGATGCTGCCACTGACCGAAGGAGCCCCGGCCAACCTTCGGCGCTTGGAGGGAGAAGAACAACAATGCTCCGAGCAAGGATGCCCACCGCACGAGCGGACCTGGGCTTGGCCTTAGCGGCCAGTAGAAGAAAGACAACATGCCGATTGAAAAGATAGCTGCGTCCATTCGCCAGATGCCCCGGTGGGGCAAGCGGCTGGTGGTCATCAGCACCGACGCACTCCTGTGCACCGCCGCAGTCGCCCTGGCGCTCATGCTGCGCACGGAGCGGTGGGATGTGCTGCGTCTGCCCTACCTGCCCAGCCTCTTGGTTGCCCTGCTGCTGTTCCTGCCGGTGTTCTATGCGGTGGGTGTGTACCGTGAGGTTTTCCGGGCAGGCAGCGGCACGACGGTGTCGCGCGCAGCCAAGGCCACCCTGCTGTACGGCGCGGTGTATGCGCTGGTGTTCACGGTGGTCGGCGTTGCGGGGGTGCCGCGCACCGTAGGCGTACTGCAGCCGGTGATGTTCTTCGTGCTGGTGGCGGCGTCTCGGCTGCTCGCGCGCTACTGGCTGGGCGGCATTTACCGCGATGCCCATCTGCGCAAGCAATGGCCGCGCGTGCTCATCTACGGCGCGGGCGAGGCCGGCCAGCAACTGGCCAGCGCACTGGAGAATGGGCGCAAGGTGTGGCTCATGGGCTTCGTCGATGATGACGCGCGTTTGCACGGCAGCACACTGCATGGTGTGCCCGTTCTGCCCTCCGCGGACCTGGACAAATGGCTTTCCAAGCTGCGCATCAACGATGTGCTCCTGGCCCTGCCCAGCGCATCGCGCCGGCGCCGCAGCGAGATCGTGGACACCATCCGCGCCATAGACCCCGAGGTGGTTGTGCGCACGCTTCCCGCCGTGACGGACATCGCCCAGGGGCGTGTGCAGGTCAGCCAGCTGCACGATGTGGACGTAACCGATCTGCTGGGCCGCGACCCGATTCCCCCCAACGCCCAACTGCTGGGCCGCAACATTGCCGACAAGGTGGTGGTGGTTACCGGCGCGGGCGGTTCCATCGGCAGTGAACTGTGCCGCCAGATCTTGGTGGCCCGGCCGGCCACTCTGCTGCTGGTGGAAGTGAGCGAGTTCGCGCTGTACGACATCCACCGCGAGCTGAGCGGCGTGGCCGAGCAGGAAGGCATCGACACCATGTTGTTGCCGCTGCTGGGCTCGGTGCGCGATCTGGAACGCATGCGCAAGATCTTCACCACCTGGCGGCCCGATACCGTGTATCACGCAGCGGCGTACAAGCACGTGCCGATGGTGGAGCACAACCCGGCGGAGGGCATTGCCAACAACGTGTTCGGCACCCTGCGCACGGCGCAGCTGGCGGTAGAAAGCGGCGTGACCGACTTCGTGCTCATCAGCACGGACAAGGCCGTGCGCCCTACCAATGTGATGGGCGCCAGCAAGCGCCTGGCAGAACTGTGCCTGCAGGCCTTGGCCAACGATGCGGCGGCCTCGCGCATCACGCGTTTTTCGATGGTGCGTTTCGGCAATGTGCTGGGCTCGTCGGGCTCGGTCGTTCCGCTCTTCAGAGAGCAGATCCGCAAGGGCGCGCCCATCACGCTCACCCATAAGGACATCACCCGCTACTTCATGACCATTCCGGAGGCGGCGCAGTTGGTGATCCAGGCAGGTGCCATGGCGGAAGGCGGCGATGTCTTCGTGCTGGACATGGGCCAGCCGGTGAAGATCATCGACCTGGCGCGGCGCATGATCGAGCTGTCGGGCCTGACCGTGCAGGATGAGGACAACCCCGACGGAGACATCGCGATCGAGGTGACCGGCCTGCGGCCCGGCGAGAAGCTCTATGAAGAGCTGCTGATTGGCGACAACCCGCAACCCACCGCCCATGAACGCATCATGAAGGCGCATGAAGACTACCTGCCCTGGTCTTACCTGCGCGAGCAGCTGGACGCCATGGCCGAGGCGGTGCGCAGCAACGACGTGCAGGCCATGCGCACCTTGCTCAAGGCGCTGGTCTCGGGTTACCGCCCTGCCAGCGATGTGGTGGACTGGCTCCACATGGAGCAGGACTCGCAGATGCAGAGCCTGGGCACCGATACCGGCACCCTCGGGCGGACGGTAGCCCGCGCGCCAGCGCAGCCGCCCCTTCCTGGAGCAGAACGCCTGCGCGTTATTTGAACGTCACCGTCACCGGCCTGGCCCCCGGCAGCCCCTGGTAGGTGGCCGTCACCGCCAGGCCCGGCCGCGGTGGCAGCAGCGGGGAGAACGAGCCCAGGCTGACGAGGTCGCCCGGCTGCAGGGTAATCTCTTCCTTTTGCAGTGCCTCGGCCAACCAGACCACGGCCTGCAGCGGGTGGCCGAGGATGTCGCTGCCCTTGCCGGCTGGGGCCAATAGTTCGCCTTTCTCATTGGTGAGTTGCACGCTCATGCGCTCCAGCGCATCCAGCAAGGCATGGCGCTCGCCGCGCGTCTGCGGAATGGCGATGGGCTCGCCGGCCACGCCCAGGCGGGCTCCCACGTTGATGGCGGCCACGCCCGGGCCATTGAGTTGCGGAGGGGCCTGCACCAGCAGGTCAGGCAGTTCGATGAAAGGGATGATCTGGTCGATGCCGTCGAGCACTTCCAGGGGCGTGCGCGCATGGTTGACGGCGGCGCTCTTCACGCGCACCAGCATGTCGGCCTCGTACAGCGGGCGGGCGCCAAAGGCCGCCTCCACCACCAGGCCGCTGGGCCGCACCATGCCCTCGTACAGCTTGCCCCATACCGGCTTGTCCGTGTTGAAGCGCTGTTGCACGGCCGGGTTGGTCAGGCCCGCCTTGTAGCCCACAACCTTGCCCATCTGCTGGGCGAGGAGTTGATTGAAGCGCGCCCGCGTGCAGGCCCCGTCGGCGTCCGACAGCGGCGCGAAGTTGGGCGCCGGCGTGCGGGCGGCGTAGTGCCGGGCCAGTTCGGCCACCTGGTCGCTGGACAGGCATTCGGCGTGCGCGGCTGTCACGCCGGCGACGGCCAGGGCCCATGCCGTGAGGGTTTGCTTCATGGTCATCCCGCGCTCCTGGTTGTAGGGTGGATGGCGATCTCATCACAACTCCGGACGTCGCGCACCATGGCTTTCATCAATTACGTCACCCAGATCCAGTTCGAATTCGGCGCCATCCAGCTTCTGAAGCAGGAATGCCAGCGCGTGGGCATCAGCCGCCCGCTGGTGGTGACCGACCAGGGGGTCAAGGCTGCAGGCGTGTTGCAGAAGGCGCTGGACGCGTTGGAGGGCATTCCCGTAGCGGTGTTCGACCAGACGCCGTCCAACCCGACCGAGGCCGCGGTGCGGTCCGCTGTGGAGGTGTACCGCGCCCAGGGCTGCGACGGGCTGATCGCGGTGGGTGGCGGCTCGGCCATCGACTGCGCCAAGGGCATCGCCATCGCGGCCACGCACGAGGGGCCGCTCAAGACCTACGCGACCATCGAAGGCGGCTCGCCCAGGATCACCGAGCGCGTGGCGCCGCTGATCGCCGTGCCCACCACCAGCGGCACCGGCAGCGAGGTGGCGCGCGGCGCCATCATCATCGTGGACGACCACCGCAAACTGGGCTTCCACTCCTGGCACATCGTGCCGCGCACGGCTATCTGCGACCCGGGCCTGACGCTGGGCCTGCCGCCCATGCTCACCGCCGCCACGGGCATGGATGCGATCGCGCACTGCATGGAAACATTCATGTCGTCGGCCTTCAACCCGCCGGCCGACGGCATCGCGCTGGACGGGCTGGAGCGCGGCTGGAAGCACATCGAGCCGGCCACGCGCAACGGCGCCGACCAGGATGCACGCCTGAACATGATGAGCGCCAGCATGCAGGGTGCCATGGCCTTTCAGAAGGGGCTGGGCTGCGTGCACTCGCTCAGCCACAGCCTGGGCGGCGTCAACCCGCGCCTGCACCACGGCACGCTCAACGCGGTGTTCCTGCCGGCCGTCGTGCGCTTCAACGCGCAGGACCCGACCGTGCGCCAGAACCGCCGCCTGGAGCGCATGGCGCACGCCATGGGCCTGGCGAGTGCAGGCGACATTCCCGAGGCTATCCGCGACATGAGCGCCCGGCTGGGCCTGCCGACGGGTCTGGCGGCCATGGGCGTGACGGAGGACCTTTTCGACGACGTGATCCGCGGCGCCATGGCCGACCATTGCCACAAGACCAACCCACGCGAAGCCAGCGTGGAGGATTACCGGGACATGCTGCAGGCGTCGATGTGACGACGGGGCGGTCCTGCCCTGCCCCTGCAGTCGAGACAAGTATCCCCAGCAAACGGCAGGAATGGTCGCCGTGGTGGCTGCCGCGGCCGGACCGCGGTTGACGGCGCCCAGGCGCCGAAACCGCGTGGCCTTACCTGACGGCACATCGGCGCTGCGCCAGGTTTGCGCGGGGCGCCTGCCCGAACGGGGACGGGACGCACCACACTGCGCGCCGCCTGCTCACGGCCCTTCCTGCCCTGCACTGTCGCATTCGGGGAGCCGATTGGCCGATTGGCCGGTTGGCAGGAAGACTGGCTGGCCGCAGGTTCAGCCTCGCCTGCGCATCACAGCGGCTGCAGCTGCGACGGGTCCGGCCGTTGCAGCCACTGCGCCCACTCGTCGGCCAGTTGCTGGCTGGCAGCGGTGGCAGCCGTCCATGCGGCGGCGCGCGCGGTGGTGTCGGTGCCGTAGTGCATGAAGTCGTCGCGATCGGGCAGCTTGGCGCGCGGCAGCGTGGCGACCCATTCGGCGCTGGGCGACAGCACCACCATGCGGTCCAGCGCCGGCGTGCTGCCGTGGCGCCAGCGCAGGCCCTTGTCCAGCCAGCCGGGCACCACGCGGTGCTGGAAGTGGGGATAGAGCACCAGTGGAGCTGCGGAGTTCAAGCCATTTTGGCCCTCAGCGCCCGTCCTGATTGCGCAAGCAGCTATGCTATCGATAGCATCCTGAGAACCATAGCGCAGGTGCAGGTGGTAATCGGTGATGCCGCCGTCCCAGTAGGCGCCGCGCGGCGCGCCGGGAATGTCGTGTACCGCCTGCAGCACGAACGGAATGGAGCAGCTGGCCTGCAGGGCCGGCAGAAAATTGCCCTCATGCAGCGCGACCTGCCGCGTGGGCAGATCGCGCGCGTCGAACGGCAGCGGCGCCGCCCCGCCCGCAGTGGTGCCAGCCGCGGCCGGAACAGGCGACGAGAACACCACCCGCTCCAGCCACCAGCCCAGCGCACGGCGGTGCACCGCGTTGGACGCGAAGGCGCCCAGGTAGCCCAGCGGCGTGGCCCAGCGGTGCTCCCGCGCCAGCAACTGCCGCCCGCGCGAGGTGACGATGTGCAGGCGGTAGCGCGGGTGTGCCAGCACGTCGGCCACCTGACCGGCGTAGAACGCCTGCAGGGTCTGCCCAAAGCGCTCGCTCACATGCGCGGCGGAAGGCCGGCGCGCGCCCGGCGGCACGTCGTAGTGCTGGTGGATGTAGTCGTGCTCCAGCCGGGCCCAGCCCGCAACCCTGTCGGGCAGACAGGCGGTGGCCATGCGCCACGCGCCGATGGATGCGCCCACCAAATGCACGGGCTGGTGGGACTGAGGCAGCCAGTGGCCGAAGAGAAAGCGGTCGAGCGGCCCGAGGATGAGGCCCTTGGGGCCGCCTGCCGCAGCCGGAATCACGCCCACATCCGCCGGCTGCAGCCCCTGCTGTTCGATGTGGCGCCGGGCCGCCGGGCCGGCATGCATGCGCAGCGCCTTCAGCACGCTCATACGAAGGCGCCGGCGTCGGGCCGCACCGTCCAGTCGATCGGATCCTGCTGCAGCACCATGTCGATGTCCAAGTCCAGCGCCAGGCCGACCTCGGCGGGAAAGCTCACCGCCAGTTCGCGCTCGGACAGGCCGGCCTCGCGGGCGCGGGCGCGCCAGGCCGCCAGGTGCAGCACACCGGCCAAAGGTTCATAGGCCAGGTTGTCGAACGGTGCGGTCAGGTGCTGCAGCGCATCCACCACCTCGCCGGGCAGCTGCCAGCGGTAGGCCAGGCTGGCAGTCACCTGCGCGTAGCTGAAGCCCAGCAGCCGCTGCTCCAGCTTGGCGCGGCGAGCATCCAGCGGGGCGACCAGCGCGTCCATGGACTGCATGCGCTCGGGCGCAGCCAGATGCAGCACGAGCTCGCCCAGCCCGTGCAGCAGGCCGGCGGTGTACGCGGCAATCTGGTTCTGGCGCACGATGCCCGCCAGGGACCGCGCCAGCTTGGCGGTGTGCAGGCTGTAGCGCCAGAACTGCTGCAGATTCACCCCGGGAACCGAGCGCGAAGTGGTACCGAGCGGCGCCGTGGTCACCAGAGTGCGCAGTTGCGTCAGGCTGAGCAAGGCCAGCGCCTCGGAGATGCCCGACACCGTGCGCGGTGCCTGGAAGGCCGGGCCATTGGCCTCCTGCAGCAGGCGCGCCGCCAGCGCCGGGTCCATGCCGAAAAAAAGGTTGATGCGCCGCAGCGAGGGCTCGGGCAATGCCAGCTCGGTCGCCAGCAACGCCACCGCCTTGGGCAGGCTG
Source organism: Pseudomonadota bacterium (assembly GCA_023460715.1). Classification (GTDB taxonomy): domain Bacteria; phylum Pseudomonadota; class Gammaproteobacteria; order Burkholderiales; family Burkholderiaceae_C; genus Paracidovorax. The sequence goes on from JAEWPH010000070.1 coordinate 34,475, forward strand.
GGCAGCGTGACGGGAGCGGCCAGCAGAGCGTTCAGGTCCATGGGTGGTTACGGCGGCGCGGCAGGGCGAAGAGACAGGTCGGAGAACGGCACAGGGCGCAGTCCACCTGCGCCGCGTCAGCCGGTCGTCCGGGCCGCGGCACCGGCATGTGCGTGGTGGGCCGGATTATCCACGCGCCGCTGCACGCGCGCAGCCCCTGCCCACCACCCGGCTTCACCTCGGTGTGCAAAGCGGACACCTGGCGCAGCGCCAACGAAGCGCCCCGGCAGCACCCGGTGCATGGCGCGCTCCGGGCACCGCCCGGCTCAGCGCTTGGGTTGCAGCTTGGCGAAGGCCGATGCCATGGCCGACTGCGGTGCCGGGTCGCTGTTGCGGCGCTGCGGCTGGGCGTAGCCGCGGCCGGCGCCTTCGAAGCGGTTGTCGCGCGGGCCATCACGGCGGGCGGGCGCGGCGTCCAGCTTCATCGACAGGCCGATGCGCTTGCGCTCGACGTCCACCTCCATGACCTTTACCTTGACGATGTCGCCGGTCTTGACCACCTCGCGTGCATCGTTGACGAACTTGTGGCTCAGCTGGCTCACGTGGACCAGGCCGTCCTGGTGCACGCCCAGGTCGACGAACGCGCCGAACTGCGCCACATTGCTGACCGTGCCCTCCAGCACCATGCCTTCCTTCAGGTCCCGGATGTCTTCCACGCCCTCGTTGAAGCGCGCGACCTTGAAGTCGGGACGCGGGTCGCGGCCGGGCTTTTCCAGCTCGGCCAGGATGTCGCGCACGGTGATGACCCCAAAGCGCTCGTTGGCGAACAGCTCGGGCTTCAGGGTCTTGAGCATGTCGGCGCGGCCCATCACGTCGGTCACGGGCTTGCCTGTCTGGGCGAGGATCTGCTCGACCACGGGATAGGTCTCCGGGTGCACGCCCGTCACGTCCAGCGGGTTGTCGCCCCCGCGGATGCGCAAGAAGCCCGCCGCCTGCTCGAAGGTCTTGGCGCCCAGGCCGCTCACCTCCATCAGCTGCCTGCGGCTCTTGAACGCGCCGTTGGCTTCGCGCCAGCGCACCACGGCCTTGGCCACGCTGCCCGACAGGCCGGACACGCGCGACAGCAGCGGCACGCTGGCCGTGTTCAGGTCCACGCCCACCGAGTTCACGCAGTCCTCGACCACGGTGCCCAGCGTGCGCGCCAGCTCGCTCTGGTTCACGTCGTGCTGGTACTGGCCCACGCCGATGCTCTTGGGGTCGATCTTCACCAGCTCGGCCAGCGGGTCCTGCAGCCGGCGCGCGATGGACGCGGCGCCGCGCAGGCTCACGTCCACGTCGGGCATTTCCTGCGAGGCGTATTCGCTGGCGGAATAGACCGATGCGCCGGCCTCGCTCACCACCACCTTCTCGATGGCACGGTCTGCCTTGGCGGCCAGCTTGATCAGTTCGCCGGCCAGCTTGTCGGTCTCGCGGCTGGCCGTGCCGTTGCCGATGGCGATCAGGTTCACGCCGTGCTTGTCGCACAGCTTGGCCAGCGTGTGCAGCGAGCCGTCCCAGTCGCGGCGTGGCTCATGCGGGAACACGGTCGCGGTCTCCACCAGCTTGCCGGTAGCGTCCACCACGGCCACCTTCACGCCGGTGCGGATGCCGGGGTCCAGCCCCATCACCACGCGCGGGCCGGCGGGCGCGGCCAGCAACAGGTCGCGCAGGTTGTCCGCAAACACCTTGATGGCGACCTTCTCGGCCTCGTCGCGCAGGCGGGCGAACAGGTCGCGCTCGGTGGAGAGGCTGAGCTTCACGCGCCAGGTCCAGGCCACGCACTTGCGCAGCAGGTCGTCTGCCGGACGGCCGGCGTGGCTCCAGCCCAGGTGCAGCGCGATCTTGCCTTCGGCCAGGCTCGGCTTGCCGGGCTCAGGCTCCACGGGCAGCACCAGCTTGGCTTCCAGGATTTCGAGCGCGCGGCCACGGAACACGGCCAGCGCACGGTGCGAAGGCACGCGGCCGATGGGCTCGTCGTACTCGAAATAGTCGCGGAATTTGGAGACCTCGGGATCGGTCTCGTTCTTCCCATCGACCTTCTTGCTGCGCAGCAGGCCCTCGGCCCACAGCCATTCGCGCAGCGACTGCACCAGCGCGGCGTCTTCGGCCCAGCGTTCGGACAGGATGTCGCGCACGCCGTCCAGCACGGCCGCCGTGGTGGAGAAGTCGGCGCCGGGCTTGCCGTCGTCCAGCACCTCGGGGGGGCGGGTGAAGGCCGCGGCCTCGGCAGCCGGGTCCAGCGTGGGGTCGGCAAACAGCTTGTCGGCCAGCGGCTCGATGCCAAATTCCTTGGCGATCTGGCCCTTGGTCCGGCGCTTTTGCTTGAAGGGCAGGTAGATGTCTTCCAGCTCCTGCTTGGTGGGAGCGGCGGCGATGGCCGCGCGCAGGGCATCCGTCAGCTTGCCCTGCTCATCGATGGCCTTGAGCACGGCCGCGCGGCGGTCTTCCAGCTCGCGCAGGTACGACAGGCGGGCTTCGAGCTCACGCAGCTGGATGTCGTCCAGCCCGCCCGTCACCTCTTTGCGGTAGCGCGCGATGAATGGCACCGTGGCGCCGCCGTCGAGCAACTCCACCGCTGCGCGTACCTGTTGTTCACTGACCCGGATTTCTGCGGCCAACTGCCGAATGATCTGCTGCATGTGCTGACTGTGCGCGGTACGAAAAACGAAGCGTGGGAGTTTGCCATAGGCACTGCAGCGGGCCGGCGGGGCGTCGGCCGGAGGGTCGTCAGCAATCTATTGCTTACACACCCCCCACCACAGGCGGGTTTTCTAAGCGGCGCGCGGGAAATACGGTGCTCACCTGTTCAAGGTCCGGCACATGGGGTGCCGCGCCTGCAGGACATTTTTCCCGAAATCCAAACCATGTCACAACCTTCTCTTCCCATGCGTCGGGCTGCTGCTTACGTCGCTCTGGCCGCCGTCACGGCGATGTCCTTGTCTGCCTGCGGCGGGGGCGACCAGGTTTTTGAAGAGCAGCCTGCGCCTGCGCCCTCTCCGTCTCCCTCACCTTCTCCTTCGCCCTCTCCCAGCCCGTCGCCCTCGCCGGCGCCGACCCCATCACCGTCCCCCTCCCCGGCACCTTCGCCTTCGCCAGCCCCCGCGCCCACGCCCTCTCCGTCTCCTTCCCCCGCTCCGGCCACGGGCAGCTGGGGTGCGCCGCAACTGGTGGAGAACGACACTGCTGGCGTCACCCAGCACAAGCTCGCCGTCGCGCCGAATGGCAAGGCCGTGTCGGCCTGGCTGGAAGACCGTTCCACCAGCACGCAATCGCTGTACAGCGTGCATGCCCGGGCCTACTCGCCGGACACTGGCTGGGGCGCGGTTGCTGCCTATAACGTGACCGGAACGAATGGTGCTGGCAAGCCCCAGATCGCCATCAACTCCAACGGCGATGCCATCTTGGTCTGGGTGCAAATTAGTGCGACGCAGGGCATCACGCGCGACTTCAATATTGCATCCGTTCGTTACAGCGCCACCACTGGCACCTGGGACGCGGCCCCCACCAATATTCTGGGTGTGAACGAGATCCCGCGCGCTTATGACGTGGACATGGATTCGCACGCTGTCACGCTCGACGACGCCGGCAACTCCTTCTACGCCATCGCCAACCGCACCATCTTCGATGAGCCGGACGGCGCCTGGTACAAGCAGTACCGCAACGGCACGTGGACCCCCACCACCCGCTTCCTGGCAGGTGCCAGCTCGGAGGGCAAGGAGATCGCGCTGGTGGCGGCGCCCAATGGCGCAACGGCTACGGCGCTGTGGAAGCAATACGATAACAACGCCAGCAAATACCGCATCCTGGCGAGCGAATACCGCGACGGCTCTGGCTGGACCGCCGGCCACGCGGTCGACGGTGATCTGGCGCGAAGCTACGGCCCTGCACGCATCGCCATCGCTGCCAACGGTGACACCACGGCCGTGTGGGAGGCATCGACCACCGGCGGTACGCGCACCGATATCTACGCAGCCCGCCTCACCAGCAGCGGCTGGAGTACGCCCACCATCATCACAGCCTCGGCCCTCGGCCGCGACGGCTATCTGGCCGACCTGTGCAGCGACGCCGCGGGCAATGCGGTCATGTTGACGCTGCCGTTCGACCTGGGGCAAGTGGCTGCACAGCGATTCAACGTGGCCACCGGCTGGGGTGCTCCGGAGCGTGTGCCGGCGGACGATCAAGCCTTCATCGTTCCGCAAGCGTCCGTGGCGTGCAACACCAAGGGCGACGCCATGGTGTCCTACCGTGCCGCACTCGGCGCAGACAACAGCTACCAGCTGTGGGCCCGCCCCTTCGTGGCAGGAACGGGTTGGGGTACGCCATCCCAACTGATCTCTCTGTCGTCTGCCAGCGGTCTGACGCTGACCACTCCAGTCGTGGGGCTGGACGACAGCTTGCGCGCCCTGACCCTGTGGCGCCAAGACCAGCAGGCCGGCGTGAACTCGCCCAAGGACCTCTGGGGTTCGTCCTTCCGTTAAGGCAGCCATGCCCGGCGCGGCCCTCACCGGCCGCACCGCGCTGTGCAGGTGCGGAGCCTAGAGAGGCTCTGTAGCTATTGCTTCCCGTGTGCCTCCGCGGCATCGGACGGCCCGCATAGTCACACCCCGGCGATCGCTACGGCGATCTCCGGGGTGTTTGCGTTAGAGCCCTTCCCTTCAACCGCCCGCAGTTGCCGCCCGATGCGTGCCGAAACCAGTTAGCGCACCAGCACCCGTGTGCCCAGCGCGAAAGCGCCCAGCGCGGCATCCCAGCGTTGGCCCGCGGCCGGGGCGTCCGCGTTGGCCGGGCGCACGGCAAAGCGTGCATCTGCGGCCAGGCGGGCATCGCCGTCCGGCAAGGCCAGCAATACCTCGTAGGTGCCCGCAGGCAAGTCCGCCGGAACGGTGCTGCGCACGGTCTCTGCGGTCTCGGAACCGGCGGCCCACGTGCGCGGGTCAGCACCGCTGGCGGGCAGGCGGTGCACGGCTCCCGCTCCGTCCCGCAGCACCAATTGCATTGCGCGCGGATTGAAGAGGCGGGCCCAGCCCGTGTTGCGCACCGTCAGCGCCACGGCTAAGACTTCGCCGCGCCCGACGGCGTCGGCATGCTCGGCCTGCACCCACTCCAGCCGATAACCCATGCGTCGACGCACCTCGGCCATGCAGCCCCCCTTTTCCCACTGCGTGTGGAACAGGTCGCGGTAGTACTCGTCGTTCAGATAGGTCAGGTTGTAGCGCGCGCCTTCGGCCAGGATGTCCGGGCAGGTGGTGCGCGGCGTCGGCTGGTCTTCGTCGGCCGGGTCGCAGGTTTCGCCGCCGAAGGGGGCGAGGTCACCCAGACGGTCCACATACTCGCGCTGGGTGGCGCGGCGGCCGGCGTTTTCGTCGTAGGTGCCCACGTCGGTCGTGCTGGCCAAGAAGCAGTCGTTGTGCACGCCCATGCGATAAGCGCCGCCCAGCACCGCCGCGAGCGTCGGCAAGGTGGGCGCCCAGTCCATCACGTACGCGGGCGTGCGCAGCTGCACGAAGCGGCTGGCGGGTACGGCGTCCAGCAGCGCGTCGCGCACCTGGGTGCGGTTGGCCGGCGTGGTGAGCTGGTTGGACGAGGTATGCCATTCCCCCCAGGCGCCGATGAAGCCGGCCTGCACGAAGGCGATCACATCGGCGTTGCGCTGCAGAACCGGCTTGAGTTGTGCGATATGGCCCAGCACGCGGGACAGCGGGGCGTCCTTGACGTTGCGGTACTCCGTCTCGGATTCGGGGTAGTTGTACGATGCGCGCACGATCAGCTTGACCCCGGCCGCACGCGCCCGGGCAAAGGACGTATCGAGCCGCGTCAACAAGCTGGCCGGCAGTTCGCGCGAGCGGTAGGAGGACAGGTCCAGCGGCGTGTAGAGCAGCCGGTAGCCTTGCTCGTAGGCGTCCTGCATGTCGCTGGCACTGAGCGCGTTGAGCTTCGTCCATGACCAGCGGTAGAAGCCGCGCTCAGGGTTCGGCCAGTCCGCGTCGCTCGGCGTGAACCGGGCCACCACGGTGCCGGCAGCCGTAGCGGCCGCCGTCACGGGGGTGGCACCCGCCAGGGGGGCCGCCGCAGCAACGCCCGCCGCATCGCCGGCCTCCTCCGTCTTGGCGACGCCTTCCGCCGCGCCGCTGCTGCCGCCCCCGCAGGCCGCCACCAGCAGCGCAGCCGCGCACGCCGCGGTCCGCGCGCGCCAGGCGGTGGAGGCGGTGGGCCAGGTCAAGGATCGAAGGCGTGGGTGGGAGCGGGGCATGGTGGCGGGCTGTGAGCGATCGGGAACCGGATTCTGCCGCCTCTGCGCTGCCGCCGCGTCGCACCGGTACGCGCCGGAGCGCCGCGTGGCGCCGCAGTCTGTCGGCCAGCCGGCCCTTCATGGCCGCACCGGGCCGGGATAATGGTGCCGGTTCTCTTTCGCTGTTCGCAACGCCCCCTCCCCGCCACCGGCATGCAAGACGACCTGTTCGGCGCCCCGCCCGATACGCCCACGCCACCGCCACCGCCCGATTCCGCCCTGGCTCCGCCGCCCGGCACGGCGGCGCCCGCGCGGCGCACCGGCGTGCACCCCGCCGCATGGGATGCGGAGCTGCACGCCTTGGCGGCCCGCCTGCCTCCGCAGCTGCGACTGGGAACTTCCTCATGGAGCTACCCCGGCTGGCAGGGGCTGGTCTGGGAAGGCGCGCATTCCGAGCAGACCCTGGCCAAGAAGGGCCTGCCCGTCTATGCGCAGCACCCGTTGCTGCGCACGGTGAGCATCGACCGCAGCTTCTACCGCCCGCTCACGGTGAGCGACTACCTGCGCTACGCGGCCCAGGTGCCGCCGGACTTCCGCTTCGTGGTCAAGGCGCCCAGCCTGGTGACCGATGCGCTGGTGCGCAGCGAGGACGGACGAGGCCGCGAGCCCAATGCGGCATTTCTCAGCCCGCAGCTGGCGGTGCAGGAGTTCGTGAAGCCGGCGCTGGAGGGCCTGGGCCCGCTCACGGGGGCGCTGGTGTTCCAGCTCAGTCCCCTGCCCTGGCCGCAGCTTCAGCGCATCGATGCCGTGCTCGACCGGCTGCACGCCATGCTGCAGGCCCTGCCCGCGCTGGCGCCCACCGCGCCGGACGGCGTTGTCGCAGTGGAAGTGCGCGATCCCGAATGGCTGGCCCCGGCGGTGATGCCGCGGTTGGCCGAAGTGCTGCGTTCGGCGGGCGCCACCTACTGCGTCGGGCTGCATGCCAAGATGCCGCCCCTGGCCGACCAGCTCCGCTTGCTGCGCCTTCTGTGGCCGGGTCCGCTGGTGTGCCGCTGGAACCTGCATCCCGTGCACGGCCCCTATGGTTATGAAGAAGCCGAGAAGCTCTACGGCCCCTATGACCGCATCCACCACCCCGAGCCCGCGCTGCACGCGGCGCTGGCGCAGGCCATTGCCGGCATCACCGGCCGGGGCCAGCGGGCGTACGTGACCATCAGCAACCACGCCGAAGGCTGCGCACCGCTCACCGTACGCACCCTGGCGCAAGAGATCGCCGGACGCCTGGGCAACGGCCCATAGCTATTATATTGATATCAATATGCGCTTATCTATCAAGCGCTTGCGGCCATTTTGGCTTTAAAGGCTTGCGACAGGCCCACGGTACGTGCGTAGAGCCCGCGCCACAACGCTGCATCTAGGCGAGCAAAACGCGCTGGCCTCCGCTATCGCGGCGCTGCTTTTTCCAGTACACCGGAGCTGTTCCACCTGCAGGAAAGCCCCTCCATGCGCCACCCGCCCAGCCTCTTCGATGCCCGTCCGAATCCCGTGTCCACCGTCATTGCCGAGAGCGTGGGCCTGGTCGGCATCGACCGCATGCTGCACACGGTGCGCAAGCACCTGGGCATGGACGTGGCGTTCATCTCCCGCTTCCGCGCGCAGGACCGCCTGTTCGACCATGCGGATGCCGACGACCCTGCATCGCCCGTCCAGCGCGGCGGCAGCCTTTCGCTGCAGGAGGGCTACTGCCTGAAGGTGGTGCGCGGTGAGCTGCCGCAGTGCATTCCGGACACCTCCGCCCTGCCTGCCGCGCAGGCCATTCCCGCCACGGCGGCCATTCCCATCGGCGCGCACCTGAGCGTGCCCATCGTGCTCAGCACCGGCGTGGTCCACGGCACGCTGTGCTGCTTTCGCCACCAGCCCGACCCCAGCCTGGGCGAGCGCGACATGCAGCTGATGCGCGCCTTCGCCGACGTGATCGCCGACCGCATCGACGAGCAGCACGCCGCCCAGCGCGTGCAAAGGGAAACGGTCGCGCGCATCCGGCACGCCATGGACAGCGGGGCGCCGCGCATCGTCTACCAGCCCATCTACGCGCTGCGCCCGCAGCGGCTGGAGGGCTTCGAATGCCTGTCCACCTTCGACCTGGAGCCGCGGCGCCCGCCGAACGTCTGGTTTGACGCTGCGGCCGGGGCCGGGCTGGGCACCGAGCTGGAGCTGCATGCCCTGCACAAGGCACTGGAGATGCTGCCGGCCTTCGCACCGCACCTGTCGCTCAGCATCAACTGCTCGCCGGCGGCGGTGCTCGACGGCAGCCTGGCCCGCACCCTGGAGTTCGCCGACCTGTCGCGCATCGTGGTGGAGATCACCGAACACGCCACTGTGGACAACTACACCACCCTCGCGGCCACGCTGCAGCCGCTGCGCGACCGCGGTGCGCGCCTGGCCATCGACGATGCCGGCGCCGGCTACGCCAGCATGCGGCACATCCTGAACCTGCAGCCGGACGTGATCAAGCTGGACATGAGCATCACCCGGGGCATCGACACCGACGCCAGCCGCCGCGCACTGGCGCGTGGCCTGATCCTGTTCGCGCACGACATCGGCAGCGGCATCACTGCCGAAGGCGTGGAAACCGAGGACGAGGCCCGCACGCTGGGCGACCTGGGCGTCGATCATCTGCAGGGCTACCTGCTCGGCCGCCCCATGCCTTTCGACGACGCCCGCCGCTGCGCGATGCATTGACGCCGCAGCAGGCCCACCCGGCCTGAGCGGCCGCCCTCTGCCCTTTCAGCCGTGCGGCTGGCGCACGCGCAGCGTGCTGCACACGCCGCCCAGCACGGCGCAGCCGGCCGCCAGCATCAGCGCGATCGACTCGCCCCGGCCGTCGTGCTCCGTCCATACCGCGAAGATGCCTGCGAGCACCACCGCGCCCAGCGTCTGCCCGGTCAGACGCGCGGTGCCCAGCATGCCGCTGGCCGCGCCGCTGCGGTGCAGGGGCGCGGAGGTCACGATGGTGTGGTTGTTGGGCGACTGGAACAGCGCAAAGCCCACGCCGCACAGCGCCATGCGCCACACCACGTCCGCCGTGGCGGCCTGCGTGGGCATCAGGGCCAGCGCCAGCAGGCCGCAGGCGAACAGGCCCATGCCCACCCCGCCCAGCCAGCCGTCCTGGAAGCGCCCGATGAGCCGCCCGGCGATGGGCGCCACGATCACGATAGCCAACGGCCAGGCGGTGATCAGCAGGCCCGCCTCCAGGTGCGAGCGGCCGTGCACCTCCAGCAGCAGGAAGGGCAGCGCCAAGAAGGCCAGCATCTGCGCGCTGAAGGCGCTGACCGAAGAGGCCATGGACAGCGCGAACACGGGAATGCGCAGCAGATCCACCGGGAAGAGCGGCGCCGCCAGCGGCCACTGCCGGCGCAGGTACACCGCCCCCACGGCCAGCCCCGCCGCCAGCAGCGCCCAGCCCAGCCAGGGCGTGGTGGGCGCACCGGGTGCCGCGGCATCGCTGCGCACGCCGAGCTGCTCGCCGCCGATGAAGATCAGCGTGAACATGGCGATGTTCAGCGCCACGTCGATGAACGAGAAGCGCGGCGTGTCGTGCGCCTTGACCGGATTGCCCGGCAGCGCCTGGCGGCCCAGCCACAGCGTGAGCAGCCCCAGCGGCAGATTGATCGCGAACAGCCAGTGCCAGGACGCCACCGACAGGATGCCCGCCGCCACCGACGGCCCGGCCATCGACGCGGTCGCCACCACCAGCGAGTTGATGGCCATGCCGCGCCCGAGCGCCGCCCGCGGGTAGATGAGCCGCACCAGCGCCGCGTTCACGCTCATGAGGCCCGCCGCGCCCATGCCCTGCAGCGCCCGCGCCGCGATCAGCACCGGCAGCGAGGTCGCCAGCATGGCCGCCAACGAGGCCGCAGCGAACAGCACCATGCCCAGCAGGTACACGCGCCGGTAGCCGTAGCGGTCGCCCAGCGCGGCCAGGGGCAGCAGCAGCACCAGCGTGGCGATCTGGTAGGCATTGACCACCCAGATGGACTGCGCCGAGCCGGCACCCAGCTCACGCCCGATGGCTGGCAGCGCGAGGTTGACGATGCTGCTGTCCAGCACGGCCAGGGTGATGCCGAGGATGATGACCAGCATGGCCCGGTGGCGCGCGGGCACCGGCAGGCCGTCGTGCAGCACGGGCGCGCTGGCGCCGGCCGGGGCGCCCGGCAGCGGGGCAGCGGTGCTCATGCCTGCGGCCCCGCCACGCGGTGCGCGCGGGTGCCGCCCAGGGTGACCCAGGTGAGGGCGAAGCCGATGAGCGCGCCCGTGGCCATGCCCACCACCATGGGCAGCGGTTGGCCCGTGGCGAACAGGCCCACCAGGCCCATGGCCACCGCGCCGATCAGCATCTGCAGCGTGCCCAGCAGCGCCGAGGCGGTGCCGGCGATGGCGCCATGCTCTTCCAGCGCCAACACGGAGGTGGTGGGTATCACCAGCCCCATGCAGCCGCTGGCGACGAAGTACAGGCCCAGCAGCACGGCCAGCCGGTCGCCGCCCGACAGGTAATACGCCAGCAGGGCCAGCATGACGGCCGCCGCCGCACTGACGGCGGCCTTCACCACCGCCACCAGCCCGAAGCGCCGCCCCAGCCGGGCCGTGAACTGGGCCGAGGCGAAGAAGGCCGCAGCGTTCACCGAGAACGCCAGGCTGTACTGCACAGGCGTGAGGCCGTAGTGGTTGATGAGCACGAAGGGCGAGCTGGCCAGGTACACAAAGAAGCCGCCGATCGAGCAGCCGCTGATGAACACCAGGCCCAGGAAGTGCGTATCGCGCAGCAACACGGCATAACCGGCCAGGGCACTGCGCAGGTCGCTGCCCAGCCGGTCGGCGGGCAGGCGCGTCTCGGGCAGTGCCTGGCGCACCAGCACCAGGCCGGCCAGAGCCGCCACGGCCACGGCCCAGAACACGCCGCGCCAGCCGGTGAGCGCAATGACCCCGCTGCCGGCCAGCGGCGCCAGCAGGGGCGACACGCTGAACACCAGCATGAGCAGCGACATCAAACGCGCGGCCTCGTTGCCGGTGTGCATATCGCGCACCACGGCGCGTGGAATCACCATGCCGGCCGCCGCCCCCAGGCCCTGCACGAAGCGCAGCGCCACCAGGGTGTGGATATCCGTAGCCAGCGCGCAGCCCACGCTGGCCAGCGTGAACAACGCCAGGCCGAAGTACAGCGGCGGCTTGCGGCCCACCATGTCGGAAACGGGCCCGTAGAACAGCTGGCCCACGCCCAGGGAGAGGAAGAAGGCCGTCAGGCTCCACTGCACGGCGGCCACGTCAGCGCCCAGGCTGGCGCCGATGGCCGGCAGCGCCGGCAGGTACATGTCGATGGCGAAGGGCCCAATGGCCGAGAGCAGGCCGAGCACGAGCGCGGCCTGGAGAAAACGGGACAACTGCATTGACCCCATTGTGGTGCACGGCGCGCGCGTCTGCCGCCGTGGGGTTGATCGCTGCGGCGCTCCGGAGGCCCTCGGCGCTGCCTCCAAATCACAGGTACTTGAGCCAGGCGATGTCCTTGCGGCGGGCCTTGAAGCGGCCGAAGGCCCGCACCGGCCCATACAGCGCCAACGCCAGCAGCACCGCGCACAGCCACACGCCCCCCATGCCGTCGAAGCCGAAGTAGCGGCCCTGGTTGAAGCCCCAGATGCCCACCGCCGCCAGGTACAGCAGCTTCAGCAAGTACAGGTGGAGCAGATAGAAGAACATGGGCGCGGCCCCGAACACGGCCAGCACGCCGAGCCAGCGCGCCGGCTGGCGCCGCTCGAAGACCCACAGCGCCAGCAGGCCGATGCCCAGCGTCAGCAGCAGGAACAGCAGCGAGGGCGGGTACTTGGTGACGTTCAGAAAGCCCATCACCGTGCGCAGCGGCGTGGAGCCGGCGGTCCAGGGAGCTTCGCCGTAGCCGTTCAAGGCCCGCAGCACGGCAAAGCCCACCAGCCATGCCACGCCCCAGGCCAGCAACCGGCGCTGCCGCAGGGCCGGCGCCGCACTCCCCACAAACCAGGGCCCCGCGGCATACCCCAGCGCGATCACGCCGATCCATGGCAGCAGCGGGTACGAGGTGCGCAGCCGCAGCGCCTCCCCCAGTTCGATCCAGCCGCGGTCGTGCAGCACCGCCCAGGGGATGTGCATGGCGTGGCCGGGGTCGAAATGTAGCCCGTCCAGCAGGTTGTGCCCGGCCACCAGCGCCAGGCCCACCACGATCAGCACCGGCCGGGGCAGCCACAGCAGGGCCGACAGCGCCAGCATGCTCAGGCCGATGACCCAGATGACCTGCAGGTACAGCACCTGGGGCGGAAACTGGAAGGTCCAGGCAAAGTTGACCAGCGTCAACTCAAGCACAACCAGGAACAGGCCGCGCTGGGCCAGGAACGTGGCGGCCGCGGCCCGGCTGTCGACCTTGTTCGCGCCGTACAGGCAGGCCGACAGCCCGGTGAGGAAGACGAACACCGGAGCACACACATGGGCCAGCAGCCGGCTGAAGAACAAGGCCGGCTCGGTGGCCGCGACATCCATCGGGTCGCCGACCTGGTGGTGGAGATAGAAGGTCTCCCGCACATGGTCCAGCAACATGAACAGGATCACCAGGCCGCGCAGGGCATCGATGGACTGCAGGCGCCCGCCCAGGGCGGAGCCCGGGAAGGACAGCGGAGCGGAGGCAGAAGGCGGGTGCATGGGCCAAGGGCCGCTCGTCCGTCCGGTCGCCGGCAGCGGCCACCCGCGACGATCGACGGGATCGTGCGCGGGCAGGCCGGCCGGCAGTCCCCGCACGGGCGAGCGGGATCAACAAAGGGCCCACATTCTGCCCGCGGGCCAGGGGCTTGCCGCAGAATGCACCCACGGCCCGCTCCCCGGGCCCGCAGGCCCGGCACCCCGGCCCTCCCGCAGACGCACGCCCTGGAAGGCCCTTCACCATGCAGACCTTGCGTTCTATTCGCTCCCTGGACCGCCGTCACACCGCCATGGCCCGCCGCGGTGCGGCCGCCGCCCTTTCCCTCCTCGCCGCACTGCTACTGCCCTGCGCAGCCCAGGGCCAGGGCACGGCAGCCACACCCGCCAAACCGCCCGCCTCCGCACCGGCCACCACCTTCACCCTGTCGCCCGACGGCACCTTGGTGATCGACGCACGCACCCATCTGGCCTGGCCCCGCTGCGTGGAAGGCATGCGCTGGAACGGCAAGACCTGCACCGGCACGGCACAGCTATTCACCTACGCCCAGGCCCAGGCGCTGGCCAAGGAACGCTGGAAGGCCGAGGACGTGCGCTGGCGCCTGCCCCGGGTGAACGAGCTGCGCCGCTTGGTCAACCGGTCGGTCCAGCCGCCGACGCTGGACCCGGTGCTGTTCCCGGCCACCCCGATGGAATGGCACTGGACCGGCACGGCCAGCATCAATACCGCCACGGTGAACCCCTACGCCTACGGCAATGTGCAGCGCGGCGGACAGGGAGAGAGCGGAATGTCGGCGCAGAAAGGCTGGGCGGTGGACATGGAAACCGGCGAGACCACGGGCAACATGGGCAAGGGAACGCAGTTGCCCGTGCGGCTGGTACGGCCCCAGCCCACGGCGGGCCCGCAAGAACCGTCGCCCGCATCGCCCTAGGCGAGGGCTGCGGCTCAGGGCCAGAGGACGGCGGGCAGCGCTTCGACCGCAGGCCGGGCGAACAGGTAGCCCTGGAACAGGTGCACGCCCATGCCCTGCAGCGTCTGCAGTTCGGCCGCCGTCTCCACACCCTCGGCCACCACGCCGATCTGCAGCGCGGCGCAGATGCCCACCACGCCCTGCACGATGGCCTGGCGCACGCCGTCGGTGTCGATGCCGCGCAGCAGCGACATGTCGATCTTGATCACGTCGGGCTGGAAGTCGGCCAGCAGCTCCAGCCCGGCATAGCCCGCGCCGAAGTCGTCGATCGCCGTGCCGAAGCCATGGCGCCGGTACGAGCGCATGATGTTCTTGAGGTGCAGCTTGTCCACCACATGCTCCTGCTCCGCCACCTCGAAGGCGATGCGGTGCAGCGGAAAGCCGGAGCGCTCGGCTGCGGCCAGCGTGGCGCGGATGCAGGCCTCCGGCTGGTAGACGGCGTTGGGCAGAAAGTTGATGTTCAGCCGGCAGGCGATGCCGAGCCGCTGGGCCAGCTCGATGGCCTTCACCCGGCAGGCCTGGTCGAAGGTGTAGCGGTTCTCGGCCGTCACCTGCTGCAGGATGTGGCCAGCACCGGCACCATCCTTGCCGCGCACCAGGGCCTCATAGGCCACCACGCTGCGCTCTCGCACATCGACGATGGGCTGGAACGCCATCGTGAATTCGAAGCCCAGATCCTGCCCGTCCCGGCACGAGCGGCAAGGCGGAATGGGAGCGGGAGCCGGAAGGTGTGCGGGGAGTGCCATGGCCGCAGCTTACGCGCTGGGCGCCGACCTGCACGCAGGACATGGCCGCACAAATGCCAGGCCTTGCGGGCCCGCCCAGCCACTTGCAACGTGCTGGCGATCTCCCGGGGGGCCGGGTTGGAACGCCCGTCCCCTGAGACCGTCAACCCGTTCCAAGAACGTGTTGACGATCTCCCTGGGGCCGCGCAGTGGGGTTTGCGGGAGGGGATGCAAGGCGCGGTGCGCTGCCAATAGCTCGGCTATTGGCAAGCGCCGCAACGCCGCAGACCGCCCGCAAACGCCACTGCCCGAAGGGTTGGAGCGAAATCGGGCGATTGAACGCCTCGAATGCTTGCATGGGCACGAGCCCATGCGGCGCATACGAAGCGTCCACTCCTCCCGATTGCGCTTCAACGCGACCCCTGCGAGATCGTAAACACGTTCTCAGCGCCGGCTCATCAGCGTCCAGAGCGTCTCGGCCAGCGCGCCCAGGCGGCGCTTGGGGCGGTACAGGCGCACATCGAAGCGGATCTCCATGCGCTTGTCGCCGGCGGCGGCCAGGCGGCCCGCCTTCACGTCGGCATGCGCCATCGACCACGGCAGCCACGACACGCCCAGGCCCTTGAGCACGTATTCGTAGTGCGCATCGGGCGAATCGCATTCCACCAGCCGCTGCAGGCGCGGCGCCGCGCGGTGGTTGGCCAGGTGGTCTTCCACCAGCCGGCCCAGGGCCAGGGTGCGGGCATACGCCACGTAGGGCACGGGGCCGTCCTGCGCGGCGAAGCGGAACACCGGCGCGCCGCTGGCGTCCGCACGCGACAGCGGCACCAGCCGGTCGCTGGCCAGCGTCAGGTGCGAGAACTGGCGCGCGTCCAGCGGCACCACCAGTGTGGGGTGGTGGTAGATGAGGGAGAAGTCGGCCTCGCCGCGCTGCATCTCGCCCACGGCCTCGGCCAGGGTGCGCGTGAGGATGCGCAGCTCGCCGTCGGCCAGCACCGGGCGCAGGCGCACCAGCAGGTCGGCCACCACGGTGCGCGCCAGCGTGCGGCCCGTGGCCAGCGTGACGGTGCGCGCCTGTCGGCCGGCGACGGCCTGCATCTCTTCATGCGACTGCGCGAGGTTGCGCGCCATCTGCTCGGCGCTGTCCAGCAGCACCTGGCCCGCGGGCGTGAGCCGCACGGGCCCGCCGCCGCGCTCGACCAGCGGCGTGCCGGCCCAGGCCTCCAGCGAGCGGATGCGCCGGCCGAACGCCGGGTGGGTGACATGGCGCAGTTCCGCCGCGCGCGTGAAGCTGCGCTCCTGCGCCAGCAGGATGAAGTCTTCCAGCCACTTGAGCTGCATGGCGGGCAGCCCGGCGGTCAGGCCCGGGCGGCGTTCAGCGTGTCGCGCGTGGCGAGGGCGGCGGCGCGTGCGGCCGCCGCGAAGTCGTCGCCCTGCGACGCATACAGGATGGCGCGCGAGGAGTTGACGATGATCGGCCCGTTCTCGCGCAGGCCGGCGCGCACGGTGGCCACGGCGTCGCCACCCTGGGCGCCCACGCCGGGGATCAGCAGGGGTAGCGTGGGGGCGAGTTCGCGCACGCGCTCGATCTCCTGCGGGCGCGTGGCGCCCACCACCAGGCCCAGCTGGCCGTTGGTGTTCCACGGCCCCTGCGACAGCGCAGCGATGTGTTCGAACATGCGGGGCTGGCCGGGCACGTCGGCCAGCGCGCGGGCCTGCAGATCGTCGCCGCCCGGGTTGGAGGTGCGGCACAGCAGGAAGGCGCTCTTGCCGTGGTAGGCCAGGTAGGGCGAGATCGAGTCGAAGCCCATGAAGGGCGACAGCGTGACCGAGTCGGCGCCGTAGCGCTCGAAGGCCTCCTTGGCGTACTGCTCGGCGGTGGAGCCGATGTCGCCGCGCTTGGCGTCCAGGATCACCGGCACGTGCGGGGCGTTGGCGCGCATGTGCTGCATCAGGCGTTCGAGCTGGTCTTCGGCGCGGTGCGCGGCGAAGTAGGCGATCTGCGGCTTGAAGGCGCAGGCTAGGTCGGCCGTGGCATCGACGATGGCGGCGCAGAAGTCGTAGATCTTGTGCGCGCTGCCTTGCAGCGGGGCGGGGAAGCGCGTGGGTTCGGGGTCCAGGCCCACGCACAGCATGGAGGCGTTCTGCGTGGTGGCGTCGCGCAGCATGTCGATGAAGGTCATGGCCGGGATTGTAGAAGGCGCCCCCCCCTGGCGCCGGCCAGGTGCCGCGCACGACTGCGCGGGCCGTGCCATGGCGGCACAATGCGCGCCCATGCCCGCCCTCACCTCCCGCCAGCTGCTCGTCCTAGTCCTCCTGACCCTGGTCTGGGGGCTGAACTGGCCGGTAATGAAGCTGGGCGTGACGGGCTTTCCGCCGCTCACCTTCCGCGCGCTGGTGCTGGGCCTGGGGCTGCCGCTGCTCGGCGTGGTGCTGGTGGCCCTGCGCGTGCCCTTCGCCGTGCCGCGGGCCTACTGGGGGCCCCTGGCCGGCCTGGGCCTGGCCAACATGGTGGTGTGGCATGTGCTGGCCATCCTGGCCATTCCCGAACTCTCCAGCGGCCGCGCCGCCATCCTGGGCTACACCATGCCCATCTTCTCGGCCCTGCTGGGCGCGGCCTGTTTCGGCGAGCGCCTGGCGCCCCGCGCCTGGGCCGGCGTGGCCGCGGCGGCGGGCGGCGTGCTCTTGCTGTTGTGGCACGAGCTGAGCGCGCTCGGCGGGCGGCCCTTCGGCGTGCTGCTGATGCTGTCTGCCGCGGCCGGCTGGGGCCTGGGCACGCAGCTGCTGCGGCGCAGCGCCATTCCGGTGCCCACGCTCACGCTGTCGTTCTGGATGACGGTGCAGACCCTGGCGGTGCTGGCCATTCTCTCGGTGCTGTTCGAGCAGAGCCGCTGGGTGGCGCCCACGCCGACCGTGTGGGGCGCCGTGCTCTACAACGCCGTGCTGGCCTTCGGCTTCGCGCAGCCGGCGTGGTTCTACCTGGCGCGCGGGCTGCCGCCGGTGGCCTCCACGCTGTCGGTGATGTTCATCCCGGTGCTGGGCGTGTTCAGCGGCGCGCTGTGGCTGGGCGAGCGGCTGCACTGGCAGGACTGGGCCGCCGTCGCGCTCATGGTGGCCGCCATCGCCTCGGTGCTGTGGCCGGGCCGGCGCGCCTGACGCTCTGTCGCCCCCATACCCGGCCCCTGCGGCGGGATAAGCATGCCGCAAGGCACATGCCGGTGGCCGATTCCTAGAATGGGACGGTCAGGCTTGCGCTCGCCAGGGCGCGCAGCCGCGTCCCTTACCGCACAGGAGATTTCCCGCATGCAACTCACCAGCCACAGCTTCCAGGATGGCCAGGCCATCCCCGGCGAATTCGCCTTCGCCGTGCCCGATGCGGCCGCGCACGTCGCGCTGTCTGCCAACCGCAACCCGCACCTGGCCTGGAGCGGCGCGCCGGCCGGCACGCAGTCGTTCGTCGTGGTCTGCCACGATCCGGACGTGCCCAGCCAGGGCGACGACGTGAACCAGGAAGGACGCACCGTGCCCGCCAGCCTGCCGCGGGTGGACTTCTTCCACTGGCTGCTGCTGGACATTCCGGCCGACCGCGCCGAAATCGCCGCCGGCGCCCACGCGGACGGCGTCACGCCGCGCGGCAAGCCCGGCCCTGCCGCGCCCGAAGGCCTGCGCCACGGCATCAACGACTACACCGGCTGGTTCGCAGGCGACGACGACATGCGGGGCGACTACTACGGCTACGACGGCCCCTGCCCGCCGTGGAACGACGCCATCGTCCACCACTACGTGTTCACGGTGTACGCGCTGGGCACGCCCACGCTGCAGGTCGACGGCCCGCTCACCGGCGCCAACGTGCGCGCCGCGCTGGCGAAGGCACCGGTGCTGGGGCAGGCCAGCCTGACCGGCCTGTACACGCTGAATCCGGCCGTCGCCTTGCCTTGACGGCGCAGGCGTCCCGACAGCGGCGCGTGCACGAATGAAGAAGAGCCCGCAGGCTGGGTGCCGGCGGGCTCTTGTTTTGATAGCTGCCTGCGCTTGCTGGACAAGCGCCGGAGGCCTAAAAGGCTCTGAAAAAAGCGGGTCGCCGGCCCTCAGCCGTTGGCGCGCTTTTGCAGGATCTCGAAGGCCGGCAGCGTCTTGCCTTCCAGCACTTCCAGGAAGGCGCCGCCGCCCGTGGAGATGTAGCCCACGTCCTTCTCGATGCCGTACTTGGCGATGGCGGCCAGCGTGTCGCCGCCGCCGGCGATGCTGAAGGCCGGCGAGGCGGCGATCGCCTGGGCGATGGCCTTGGTGCCGTTCTCGAACGCGGCGAACTCGAACACGCCCACTGGGCCGTTCCAGACGATGGTGCCGGCGGCCTTGAGCTGCGCGGCCAGCTTCTGGGCCGTCTCGGGGCCGATGTCCAGAATCAGGTCGTCATCGGCCACGTCGCTGGCGGCCTTGATGGTGGCGGGCGCATCGGCGGCGAAGGTCTTGGCGACGACCACGTCGGTGGGGATCGGCACCTCGGCGCCACGCGCCTTCATGGCGTCGATCACGGCGCGGGCCTCGTCCAGCAAATCGGGCTCGGCCAGGCTCTTGCCGATCTTGAGACCCGCAGCCAGCATGAAGGTGTTGGCGATGCCGCCGCCCACGATGAGCTGGTCCACCTTGTCGGCCAGGCTCTTCAGGATGGTGAGCTTGGTGGACACCTTGCTGCCCGCCACGATGGCAGCCAGCGGGCGGGCCGGCTGGGCCAGCGCCTTGGTGATGGCGTCGATCTCGGCCGACAGCAGCGGGCCGGCGCTGGCGATGGGCGCGTATTCGGCGATGCCGTAGGTCGTGCCCTCGGCGCGGTGGGCGGTGCCGAAGGCATCGTTCACGTAGATGTCGCACAGCTGGGCCATCTTCTTCGCCAGCTCGGGCGCGTTCTTCTTCTCGCCCTTGTTCACACGGCAGTTTTCCAGCAGCACGACCTGGCCGGGCTGCACCGTGACGCCATCGACCCAGTCCGCCACCAGCGGCACCTCGCGGCCCAGCAGCTCGGACAGGCGCGCGGCCACGGGGGCCAGCGAGTCGGAGGGCTGGAACGCGCCTTCGGTCGGGCGGCCGAGGTGGCTGGTCACCATCACGGCGGCGCCGGCGTCCAGTGCCATCTGGATGCAGGGGACCGAGGCGCGGATGCGCGTGTCTTCGGTGATGCGGCCGGCATCGTCCTGCGGCACGTTCAGATCGGCACGGATGAACACGCGTTGGCCACGGGCCTTGCCTTGGGAACAGAGGTCAGAAAAGCGAAGAATGTGCATGGTTGCTGAGGGGCCGCGAAGGCGTGGGAAGGTTGGAAAACACTGCGCCGCATTGTAGGCGGCACGTGGTAACCGACTGGTAACCGCGCCTCTGGGCTGGGGCGGCGCCCGCCCGCCCGCACTTGCGCCGTCCCTCGGCGGACGCTACCAGCCCAGGCCGATGTGCAGCGGCAGGTAGATCGCCATGCCCACGACGATGGTGCCCAGGATGTCGCGGCGCCAGAAGTAGTAGCCCACGGCGCAGACGACGGCGGGCAGGCGCGCGTCCACCACGGTGTGGATGAAACGGCCCTGCGTCATCAGCAGTTCGGGCGCGATCACGGCCGTGAGCGCGGCCAGCGGCGCGTACTTGAGGCCGCGCTTGAGCCAGTCCGGCAGCGGCAGCTCGCGCTCGGGAATCATGAAGAACGCCCGCGAGACCAGGGTGATCACGGCCAGGCCGACGATGGCGATGACGGTTTCGACGCTGTCCCAGTTCATGGCCGGCGCTCCTCGGACGGGGCCGCCACGGGCGGCTCCTGCGGCGCGGGCGCCGGCACGGGCTCATCGGCCCGGCTGCGCGTGGTCAGCCGCCAGG
>JAEWPH010000071.1 GCA_023460715.1 Pseudomonadota bacterium
GCCCAGGTGCTGGCCCAGTTCCGGGCCCTGCCGCCCGCCGTGCGCCGGCGCTTCCTCCTGCTGCTCGCGCCCTGGGTCGCCGCGGTGCTGGTGGGCTTCCCGTGGCTGTGGAACGAGCTCGACCAGACGGCCCGCGCGCCCCTGCTGCGGACCCGCGACAGCATCCTCTTCGAGACGCTGGACATCCTGCAGCGCACCCTGGGCAGCGTGCGCCAGGACGTGGTCCTGCTGGCGGACTTGGCGGCCCCCCTGCGGCCGGAGTCCGATGCGGCGTCGCAGCTGTTTCTCACCTTTGCGCGCAGCGCCGGCGCCTACGACCAGGTGCGCTGGATCGACACCCAGGGCCAGGAGCGCGTGCGCGTGAACACGCGGGGCGCCGCCCCGCGGCTGGTGCCGCAGGCGGAGCTGCAGAACAAGGCCGACCGGCCGTACTTCCGCCTGGGCATCGAGCTGCCGGCGGACACCATCTACCTGTCTCCGCTGGACCTGAACGTCGAGAACGGCGTGGTGGAACGGCCGCATGAACCCACGCTGCGGATGGTCACACCCGTGCACCGCGATGGCACCGTGCAGGGCCTGGTGGCCATCAACTACCGCGCGGCGCGGCTGCTGGACCGGCTCACGCAGCTGGGCAAGCGGCACCAGCTCAACGTCTATCTGGCCAACAGTGCCGGCTACTGGCTGCAGGCCCCCCGTGCGCAGGACAGCTGGGCCTGGCAGCTCGGCCGGCCCGAGCGCACGGTCGCCTACAGCCACCCGGCGCTGTGGCAGGCCATGGCCGTGGAGCCGCGCGGCCAGTTCAGCGACGCCACGGGCGACTGGCTCTTCGCGCGGCTGCAGATCAACCAAGCCGGCGCCTCTGCCAGCGAGGAGCGCACCCGGCTGGTCAGCGACCTGGACCTGCGCGTGGCGGTGCAGATACCGGCCGAGGCGGCCCTGGAAGCCGGCTGGCGTGCGCGCATAGTGCTGCTGGCCGTGCTGGCCTGCGTGCTCTACTTCGGCCTGCGGCTGACCTGGCACGGCGCCCGCACGCTGATCGAGGAAGAGCGCCAGTCCGACGAACTGCGGCGCACCAACGCCGCGCTGCAGGAAGCCAACGAGAACCTGCGCACCGTGCAGGCCGATCTGGCCCGGGCCGAGCGGCTGTCTTCGCTGGGGCTGATGGTGGCCGGCGTGGCCCACGAGCTCAACACCCCCCTGGGCAGTGCCGGCCTGTCGCTCAGCACCGTGCAGCAGCAGCTGCGGCAGCTGCAGGAGCAGTTGGACGGCGGCCTGCGCAAATCCGATCTGGAGCGCTTCCTCGTCCAGGCGCGGGCCGCGCTGGAGCTGTCGGACGCATCCATCCGGCGCGCGGCCGGCATCGTGCAGCGCTTCAAGCAGGTGGCCGTCGACCGCACGACCCTGGAGCGGCGCAGTTTCGACCTGGCCGAGACGCTGCGCGACGCCGATCCACGGCTGCGCCAGTGGCCGGCCCACCACCCGATCGCGTTGCACCTGGACCTGCAGCCCGGCCTGGCGATGAACAGCTACCCCGGCCCGCTGGAGCAGGTCGTGTCCAACCTGCTGGGCAACGCGCTGACCCATGCCTTCGAAGGCCGGGGCCACGGGCAGATCGCCATACAGGCCACCGCCGACGGGCCCGAGCATGTGGTGATCCGCGTCTCGGACGACGGCACGGGCATCCCGGCCGAGAACCGGGCCCGCATCTTCGACCCGTTCTTCACCACCCACCGCCGCGGGGGAGGCACCGGACTGGGGCTGCACATCACGCACCAGCTGGTCACGGAGATGCTGGGCGGCCGCATCACGCTGGAGGGGCCGTCCGGTGGCATGGGCAGCGGGGCGACCTTCGTGGTCCGCGTGCCGCGCGAGGCGCCGCAGCGGCCGGCCTAGGCTGCCAGGAGGGCGGCGTGCGAAAGGCCCCGGGGCGCCAACGCGTCCACGGACGCCAGGCGGTTGACGGCGTGCGGCTGGTCCGCAAGCGGGTTGCGGCATGCGCAGGCGGCCGCACGGCGCGTCAAAAAAAAGAGCATCTTGCGCTCTCCAACAAAGCATTTCAAGACCATAAAGCATTGAATTCATTGCACAGCAAGCGCAGCGAGCTATCTTTTACATAGCATCTCGGGATGCCGCCGCCGCCCCGCGCCGGTATCGCGCCTGCCGAACGCACGGGTCGGCGCGGCATGGGACGGCCATCGGCGGACCTCAGACCGGGAACGTGGGGTCTGTGAACGCTCGGTAGGCGTTGCGCCCGTCGTGCTTGGCGGTATAGAGCGCCCGGTCCGCCTGCTGCAGCAGCACGTCGATCGCGGCCGAAGTCTCCGGTCCGCAGACGACGGTGGCGCCCCCTGCGCTCACCGTCACGATCTCCAGCGGGCTCTGCGGGTGCGAGATGCGCAAGGCGCGCACGGCCTGCAGCGCGTTCTCGGCCATGGCGGCCGCGCCGGCCTCATCGGTTTCGGGCAGCACGACGACGAACTCCTCGCCGCCGTAGCGGGCCACCACGTCGCCCGGGCGGCGGGCAGCCCCGGCCAGCGCGCGGGCCACGGCCCGCAGGCAGTCGTCGCCGCTCTGGTGGCCGAAGTGGTCGTTGTAGGCCTTGAAGTAGTCCACGTCGAACAGCACCAGCGACACCCCGCGCCGGTAGCGCGCGCAGTGCGCGGCGATGGACGCCCCGCGTGCGTCGAAAGCCCGGCGGTTGAGCACACCGGTCAGCCCGTCGTGCTCGGCCAGATGCCACAGGCGCTCGTTCGCGGCAAGCAGGTCCTGGTGGGCCGCACGCAGCTCGCCCTGGGCGTCGCGGCGCTGGCGTATCACCAACACCAGGTACCGGCCCGACAGGCCGATGAGCACCGCCATCAGCACCACGGTGCCCGTCTGCACAGCCAGGGCATGCCACCAGCTTTCGAAGATCTCGCGCTCCGCCCGTGCCACGGCGACCACCAGCGGGTGGTTCTTGGTGTGCTCGAAGCCCACCAGCCGGCGCACGCCGTCGATGGGCGAATTCATGCGCAAGGTGCCCGCGCGCGCCGTGCGCTGCACGGTGAAGATGGGGCTGTCGGCCAGGCTGCGGTGCAGATCCGCCGCGGAGAACGGGCGCCGCGTCAGGATCGCACCGTTGTTCAGCGTCAGGGCGATTGCGCCCTCGTCGCCCACCTCGAAGCCTTGCAGCATGCCGAGCACGTAGTCGATCCGCACGCTGGCCAGGACCACCCCCGCGAACTGACCGTCGAAGTCGTTGATGCGGCGCGACACCGGAATGACATGCGTCCCGGTGGAGCGTCCCGCCAGCGGCGCGCCGATCAGCGTCTGCGTGCTGGGGCTGGCCAGGTGTGCGACGAAATACGGCCGATCGTTGTTGCGCAGCGTGGACGGGCGCGTGGGCTGGGTGTTGATGACCGACAGGCCCTCGCGGTCGAACACGAACAGCGAATGCAGGTGGTCGCTGCGGCTGAGGATGTTGACCAGCATGGGCTGGAGTTCCTCGATGGACGTGCGCGACAGGTCGCCCCGCTCGATCTGGAACGTGATGGTTTCCAGCGCCCGGTCCACGTCCGAGAACAGGCTGTCGAACTGCTGCGATACGGCATGGGCGATGTTGCGCGTGGACTCCTGCGCCAGCGCGATCTCCTTGCCATAGCTGCGCCAGGCCAGCCAGACGTTGCTGGCCACCAGCGTGAGCACGGTGAGGACGATGAATGCAACGACCAGCCCCACGGTGCCGTCCGTCTCGGCGGAGCGGTCGGACAGGGATGCGGTTTCTGGCGGAGAGGTCAGGGGCTGGGGCGGCACTGCGGACGATCTTAAGTCCAATGCCGGCGGCCCCGTGCCAGAAAAGGCCTCGCACGCACCGTCGGCAGCGCGGCCGCCGCCGCCGCTGCGCCCGGCCGTCAGGGCAGCACCGGGGTGGCCCGCGCCTTGGCGACCAGCGCGTCCGCATCCCGCTGCAGCAGCAGGCGCTCGGCCACCAGATCACGCGCCGCCTGCGTGACCGCCGCCACATAGCCCGCCTGGTCGGTGTACCGCTCTTCCAGCGACATGCGGGTGTCGCCCGCGGCCAGCCGCGCCGCACGGGTCTTGTGGAACGGGATGAAGCTGCCGGCGAGGTTGGACAGATCGACGATGCCCGGGGTGGCCACGTAGTTGAACTCGATGCTGGTGCCCAGCGGCGCACGCGCCTCCACGCCGCGAATGCCGGCGCGCGTCAGGCCGGTGGCCGGGTCCACCTGCGGCACCAGGATGGCGTAGTCCTTGCCCACGGCGCGCGGCGGCTGCAGCGTGGCAATGCCGGCCTCGTCCTGCGGCACGTACTGCGGGCCGTAGTCGAGCAGGGTGAAGCCGTTGTAGCGCGCCAGATAGTCGAACGTGGGAATGGGCGTGGCCACGCCGGCGACGTTCCAGGTCAGGCCCTTCATCGTCGGGAAGACCAGGTCGGCCGGACGCGCGAGCGTGCCGTCCGCCAGGCGCGGCACCTGGCTGGCCGGCGGCTCCGTGCCGCGCACCACCCACTCTTCCAGCGCAATGAACAGCGCGCGGAAGGTGTCGGTGAAGTGGACGACCGTGCCCGCGGGATACACGTTGCGCGTGGGCGCAAAGCTGATGCTTTCCGTGCCACCCGTGCCGCCGTGCTGGGTGCTGGCGTAGTAGTAGATGCGGGCGTTGGCCGGCTGGGCGATGTCCCGCATGCCCAGGGCATCGGTCAGCACTGGCGAGCCCTGAAGCTGCCAGAACTCGGTGCCCGACAGCCCGAGGAAGAAGCGCGGGCAGGTGCTGCTGGCCTCGCAGCGCTTCATCACGCCGCCCTGGCGGCCGCTCACCTCGTCCACGTAGTCCTTGTCCAGCCCGCGCGGTGCGGTCTGGCCGAAGGCCGTGTGGTCCGTCCGCAGACCGCCGCCGCCGCCGGGCACGGCAAAGCGGGTGTTGATGTTCGTCTGCCGCGCGGCGACGTGGGCGAACATGCCGTCGAACACCTTGCCGCCGTCGAGCCGCTGGTTGAAGCCCAGGTGCAGGAAGGTCTTCATGGCATTGCCCGACTGCGACGTGCCCTGCCCCAGCGTGTACTGGATGCGCCCGGCCAGCGGGTTGGCCCGGCCGTCGGCGTCCTGCGCCTGGCCGCGGAAGAAGCTCACCGTGTCCCGCAGTGCGGCCAGGCCCACGCCCATGACCTTGGGGTCCTTGGCCACGTAGACCAGCTCGTACAGGTACTGCGGATCGAAGCCGCCCTGCAGGCAGACGCTGGCGGCATTCGGCGTGCCGGGAAAGGGGTTGGCCGCGCTGTCGCAGGTGGCGAACGTCCACTGCGCCGCGGGAATCGCCTCGCGCGGGTCGGTCTCGTTCCTGCGGCGTGTGAGCGAATAGCCGGGCTGGGTGTTGTCCAGGCTGGCGGGCGCGTACGGAATCATCGTCCCGTTGAACACCCCGCCGGGCAGCGGCATGGCGGCTGACGCGGCGGTGGGCACCAGTTCCGTGCGGTACGGGCCTGTGATGCTGCTGCCGTCGGGGTTCTTGGCGACGGGCACGGTCGCCGTCAAACGCGCCGGGTTGCTCTTGGGCACGTCGCCCTGCCAGGCCGAGTACAGCATCACGTAGCCCCGCTCGAAGTACACCGCATCGCCCGGCGTGGCCGTGGGGTTGGGCATCGTGAGGATGTTGCCGCGGTTGGGCGCGTCATAGCGCAGCACGCCGCTGGCCTTGGACATGTCCTTGGGCTTGAGCAGCACGAAGTCGGTGCTGTACTCGACCATGCCGCGCGCATTCACCGGCGCCAGCTGCAGGTCCTGGATGACCGCGTTCTTCGGGTCCTTGGGGTCCACCTCGCCGTGCAGCGTGCCGCTCACTTTCTCGTACGCGCCCACGCTGCCGAAGCTGCCGGCGAAGTCCTCGGTGGCGGCGATGGTCATGCGCATCTGCGGCGTGCCGGCCGCGGGGGTGTCTCCGCCGCCGCCACTGCCGCCACACGCCGCGAGCGCAGCCGCTGCGGCCAGGGCCGCCAGGGTGGCCCGGGCC
>JAEWPH010000072.1 GCA_023460715.1 Pseudomonadota bacterium
TGCCCGGCCTGCAGCAGTTCCACCGAGATCCCGTCGGGCGATTTCACGAATGCCAAATGTCCGTCGCGGGGTGGGCGGTGGATGACATGCCCCGCCGCCCGCAGCCGTTCGCACACGGCGTAGATATCGTCCACGCGATAGGCGAGATGGCCGAAATTGCGCCCTCCGGAATAGCTTTCGGACGGGCTGCCGTCCGCGGGCGGCCAGTTGTGAGTCAGCTCGACCTCGTCCACGCCCTCCTGCACCGGGGCGGAGAGGAAGATCAGCGTGTAGCGGCCCTGCTCGCTTTCCATCCGGCGCGTTTCCCTGAGCCCGATAAGCTCGAAGAACGCGATCGCCGCATCCGGATCGGCGACCCGGATCATGGTGTGAAGGTATTTGACCATCCGGCCTAGCTAGGCACGCGGCCGGCCGACGCAAGCAAAAAGCGGGGCCCGCATCCTTCCGGACACGAACCCCGCCGTCCCCCCGGACCCTGAGGAAATCAGAAGCTGAAGGTGATCGATCCCACGACCGCATCGTCCGTCAGGCTGTCGACCGAGGTGCCGTCCACCCCGGTGTAGGTCACGCCGAGCGAGACGTTGCCCAGGCGCACCAGGGGCGCGTAGGCCTCGCGGAAGATGGGGATGTCGGTCACGGCCAGGGCACCCACGGTTTCGCCGTGGTAGCCGCCCGCCAGGCCCACGAAGCGGCACTTGGCGGGCCGGCCCTGGTTGCGCCAGTAGTGGGCGCTCATCTTCAGCGCGATTTCGGTCGCGGCGGCGCCGTCGCTGCCGTAGAAGGCATGGCCCAGGCCGGTGAGCGCGGCCAGCCGCTCGGACAGCTCCACCACCGGCGCATGCGTGAAGCCGGCCAGCATCACGTGGTCCAGCCGCGCCAGCTGGTCCGCTAGGGCCGCCTGGATGTGAGGGTGCCCGTGGCCGAAGAGATTGACCCACCAGGAGCTGATGCCGTCCAGGTAGCGGCGCCCGTCGGTGCCGTACAGCCAGGGGCCTTGGGCCCGCGCGATGGCCACGGGCGGCTCGGCCTCATGGCGTTTCATCTGCGTGCAGGGGTGCCAGACGCTGGCGAGGCTGCGGCGGGCAAGGGAATCGTCGGGGGACATCGTCATGGGCGTCAGGGCGGGGCGCACTCAGCGCGCCGCGGGTACGAGGATGGTGGGCGCGGCCGGCGCGGCGCGCTCGGGCCAGTCGCGGCTGTAGTGCAGGCCGCGGCTTTCGTGGCGCATCTGGGCCGAGCGCACGATGAGCTCGGCCACCTGCACCAGGTTGCGCAGCTCCAGCAGGTCGCGCGAGACGTGGAAGTGGGCGTAGAACTCGGCGATCTCGGCCTGCAGCAGCGCGATGCGGTGGGCGGCGCGCTCCAGCCGCTTGTCGGTGCGCACGATGCCTACGTAGTCCCACATGAAGCGGCGTAACTCGTCCCAGTTGTGGGAGATGACGACGCATTCGTCGGCATCGGTCACGCGGCTGTCGTCCCAGGCGGGCAGGGCGGGCACGGACTGCGGCGTGGCGGCGGCGATGTGCTGCGCCGCGGCGCGGGCGAACACCATGCATTCGACCAGCGAGTTGCTGGCCAGCCGGTTGGCGCCGTGCAGGCCGGTGCAGGCCGTCTCGCCGATGGCGTAGAGGCCGGGCAGATCGGTGCGGCCGGCCAGGTCGGTCAGCACGCCGCCGCAGGTGTAGTGCGCGGCGGGCACCACGGGAATGGGCTCTTTCGTGATGTCGATGCCCAGCTCGGCGCAGCGCGCCAGGATGTTGGGGAAGTGCTCCTGCAGGAACGCGGGGCTCTGGTGCGAGATGTCCAGGTGCACGCAGTCCAGGCCGTGGGTCTTCATCTCGAAGTCGATGGCGCGGGCCACGATGTCGCGCGGGGCGAGTTCGGCGCGTTCGTCGTGGCGCGGCATGAAGCGCGTGCCGTCGGGGAGCTGGAGCTGCCCGCCTTCGCCGCGCACCGCCTCGCTGATGAGGAAGGACTTGGCATGCGGGTGGTACAGGCAGGTGGGGTGGAACTGGATGAACTCCAGGTTGGCCACGCGGCAGCCGGCGCGCCAGGCGGCGGCGATGCCGTCGCCCGTGGCGGTGTCGGGGTTGGTGGTGTAGAGATACACCTTGCCCGCGCCCCCCGTTGCCAGGAGGGTGTGCGGCGCGCGGAAGGTCAGCACCTCGTCAGCGGCCTCGTCCAGCACGTAGGCGCCCAGGCAGCGGTCGCTGCCGCCCGCCGTCTTCAGGCCCCGCTTGCCGGCCGTGATGACGTCCACCAGCGTGTGCTGCTCGAACAAGGTGATGCCGGGCGTGGCGCGGACGGTGTCGATCAGCGTGCGTTGCACGGCCGCGCCGGTGGCGTCCGCCGCGTGCACGATGCGGCGGGCGCCGTGGCCGCCTTCGCGCGTGAGGTGCAGCCCGCCGCCGGCTTCATCCAGCGAGAAGGGCACGCCCAGCTGCTGCAGCCAGCGGATGGCGTCGGGCGCGTTCTCCACCACGAAGCGCGTGGCCGCCAGGTCGCACAGGCCCGCGCCGGCCACCAGCGTGTCCTGCACGTGGTCGTCCACACAATCGCCTTCGGCCAGCACCGCGGCGATGCCGCCCTGCGCCCAGCCGCTGGCGCCGTCGTGCAGCTGGCGCTTGGTGACCACCGCCACCCGGTGCGTGGGTGCCAGATGCAGCGCGGCGCTCAGGCCGGCCAGGCCGCTGCCGATGATGAGAACGTCGAAGTCGTGGGGTGCCATGAAAGTGGTGTCCGTTGCCGTAGCCAGGGGCGCGCTCCCTTGCCAGGGCCACCGTGGAACTGGCTATGCCAAGCCACCGGTGGCGTCCCCCTCCCGCGCAGCGAGAGAGGGGGAAGCGGCGCAGCCGCTCAGGGGGGGTTATGCCGGAACATAGGCGAGGCGGACATAGATCGGTGCGAAGGCCTCGGCCTGGGTGATCTCGATCAGCGTCTCCTTGGCCAGCTCCAGCAGCGCGATGAAGGTCACCACCAGCACGGTGCTGCCGTTCTCGGGGTTGAACAGGTCTTCGAACTCCACGAAGCGCTGGCCCTGCAGTGTCTTGAGCACGTGGCTCATGTATTCGCGCACCGAGAGTTCCTCGCGCGTGATGCGGTGGTGCTGCACGAGCTTGGCGCGCTTCAGGATGTCGCGCCAGGCCTCCTGCAGGTCCAGCACGTGCACGTCCGGAAAGCGCGGCTGCAGGCTCTGCTCGATGTAGACCTGCGCCTTGAGGAAGTCGCGCCCGTACTGCGGCATCTGGCCCAGGCGCGCGGCGGCCAGCTTCATCTGCTCGTACTCCAGCAGGCGGCGCACCAGCTCGGCCCGCGGGTCCTCGGCCTCTTCGCCGCCCTCCTGCTTCTTGGGCGGCAGCAGCATGCGGGACTTGATCTCGATGAGCATCGCCGCCATCAGCAGGTACTCGGCCGCCAGCTCCAGGTTGCGGCTGCGGATCTCTTCCACGTACGCCAGGTACTGGCGCGTGACGCCCACCATGGGAATGTCGAGGATGTTGAAGTTCTGCTTGCGGATCAGGTACAGCAGCAGATCGAGCGGCCCCTCGAAGGCCTCGAGGAAGACCTCCAGCGCGTCGGGCGGGATGTACAGGTCGTTCGGCAGGGCGAACAGCGGCTCGCCGTACAGGCGCGCCAGCGCCACCTGGTCGATGACGTCGGGCAGGCCGCCCGCGTCGGCGGGCGGGGCGTGATCGCCGTCGGCGTGGAGGGCCTCGGTGGCAGCCATTGCGCTATTGAATTAATAGCTGCTTGCGCTTTGCTGGTAAGCGTTGGCGGCCATTTTGATCAAAAAACTTCAGGATCGCGTCTGGTAGACGTAGGGCTGCTGCGAGATGCGCGCCTCGTCGTATTCCTTCCAGGCGCTGTGGTCGACATTCTTGTCCCACAGCAGGGCGCGGCCGGCCTGCTGCTGGGCGTCCAGCTCGGGGCGCTGCTCCTTCAGCTTGTTGATGAACTGCGTGGTGTCGGACTGGTAGTCGGGGCGGCGGAAGAAGGACATGGTCGCTAAGGGCGTGCTCTGTGGGAACCGGCGATTTTACGGGCTGGCGCGGCGCAAGTCGGGGCGGTGGGGTTTCGGCCCGCCGCAGCTGCACTAGAGTGCGGTCCTGACGCAATTCTGCGTGATCGCCCGCACGCGCTCTAAGAACGTGTTTACGATCTCGCAGGGGTCGCGTTGGAGCGCAATCGGAATGAGTGGACGCTTCGGATGCGCCGCATGGGCTCGTGCCCATGCAAGCATTCGAGGCGTTCAATCGCCCGATTTCGCTCC
>JAEWPH010000073.1 GCA_023460715.1 Pseudomonadota bacterium
CCCTGCGGCAGCGGCCTCGCCGGCACCGGGGGCCGCGCCAGCCGCCGCAGCCCCGCGCAAGCTGCCCCTGGGCGTGCAGGGCGTGGCGCCCGCTGGCGTCACCGTGCGGGTGAAGGGCGCGGAGATCGGCGGCGATGCGACGGTGCTGGACGTGAGCATCTCGTTCGCCAACCGCATCACCGATTCCACCATGCTGGCCTTGGCCGACACGTATATCCAGGACGAGTCCGGCGCCAAGCTGCACATCAAGCGCCCGGAGGGCAACCGCGACCTCACCATCCGCGAAGGCGAGACGCTCAACGGCCAGCTGGTGTTCCTGGGCAGCGTGCCGCCCACCGCCCGGCAGCTGAAGCTGGTGTTCAATGACGGCGCCCAGGGCGACAACATCGTCTCGCCGGGCGTCTCCATCGACCTTCCCCTGCAGGGCGGTTGATGCGCGGCGCCCCATGGCAACGCCGCCTGGCCACGGCGCTGCTGGCGGGCAGCGCGTGTGCTGCCGCCGTCGCCCAAGGCCTGCTGGTGGAGCGCAGCGGGCGGCCCCTGGCCCAGGCCCCGACGGCATTGCAGCCGGTGGCCGAGGCGCACCGAACGCAGTTGAGTCCCCAGAACGTGCAGGGCGGGCTGTCGCCCCAAGGGCCTGCCACCCGGCTGCAGCCGCAGGCCGGGCCGGCGACGGTGCTGCGCGAGGCCGAGGTGCCGGCGGCACGGCTCGCACAGACCCGGGCGCTGCTCGCGGAGTTGAAGGCGCAGCCCACGCCCCAGCAGGCCATCTCCGTCGATCTGCCCGCCGACGTGCTGTTCGACTTCGACCAGGCGACGCTGCGGCCGGACGCCGCGGCTCCGCTCGACAAGGCGGCCGAACTGATCAAGAGCTATGCCCAGGCGCCGCTGCAGGTCGTCGGTCACACCGACAGCAAGGGCACGGACGCCTACAACGACGACCTCTCGCTGCGCCGGGCGCACACCGTGGCCCAGGCGCTGCAGCAGCGCACGGCGCGTCTGCCCCAGGCGCTGGGACGGGGCGAGCGCGAACCGGTCGCCCCCAATGCGACGCCGGACGGGCGCGATGACCCGCAAGGGCGCCAGCGCAACCGCAGGGTGCAGATCCTGATTGGTGCGCTTCCCGGGGCCGGGGCACGGAACTGAGTGGATGGCGGCGCCGCCACCGCGGCAATGTGCGCAGGGCCCAGGGCTGTGTCTTGGACGGGCTGCGGCGTGGCCGTCCCTCCGGCCGGCGCAGCGGGGCCGCGTGCTACGTGGGGCGGGTAGCGCTGCGCGCTACGTGGGCCGGGCAGCGCTGCGCGCGACCGCCCAGTGGTTGTCCATGCGGGCGCCGTCCAGGCTGCGGGCATGTGGATGGCGCTGCGGGTGCTGGAGTGCGTCCTGCAGCGAATGCGTCACCCCCGCCGCCCAGAGCTGCTGGCGGTCCACCGCCAGCGCGCAGACCTCGGACAGGGCGACCAGGCCGTGCCAGGCGCCTTGCGGCTCGAAGGTGGCGATGCCGTTCGCCCGCGGACAGCTCACGGCCCAGCCCGATGCCGTGGCCGCAATGCTGCCGCCGTAGCCCTGGATGCTGCGGGCAACGTCCTGCGGGGCGCTCGCCACACGCAGGGCCTGGCCGTCGAAGAGGGCGAGGATGGGCGCCGAATGCCTGGCGGCCAGGTCGTCGTGCTCGGCCTGCAGGGCGACGCCCAGCACGCGGCGGTCTGCGCTCCAGGCCAGGTGGCGCAGGCTCAGGCGCGGGTCCTGCAGCCGCCATTGGCCCAGCAGCTCGCCGCGGCGGCCGTCCAGGCGCACGATGGAAGAATCCATGGTGTGCAGGTCGCGCTTGACGCGGCCGGTCTCCGGTGCCGTGGGCACGCCGCCGTTGGCGACGATGAGGTTGCGCTCGCCGCTGCCTTCGGCCGCGGGCGCCCAGAGGAGTTCATGCGCGTCGATGCCGTGCGTGGACCATTCGGCCTCGGTCTCCAGGCTGCGCGCATCGCGCCGGGCGACCAGGCTGGCACCGGTATCGATATCGGTCTCGGTCGTGTAGATGTGGCGGCCGTTGGGGCTGCCGATCACGTGGCCGTTGAACGAGCGCGTGGGGTCCACCCAGTGCCAGAGCGGCTCGGCGTCGGCGCCGCCAGGATGCCAGCGCAGCAGCCAGTCGCCGGGCCGGCGTGCCGTGGCCAGGATGCTGCCGTCCGGCAGCGGGTGCACGCCGTGCGCGCGCGTGGGCACTTCCAGTTCATGCAGCACGCTGACGGGGGCGTCGGGGGCTCCGGGCGCGGCCAGCAGCCCGATGCGGTATCCGCCGTCCGCCTGCTG
Source organism: Pseudomonadota bacterium (assembly GCA_023460715.1). Classification (GTDB taxonomy): domain Bacteria; phylum Pseudomonadota; class Gammaproteobacteria; order Burkholderiales; family Burkholderiaceae_C; genus Paracidovorax. The sequence continues at coordinate 2,311 of JAEWPH010000073.1, forward strand.
CCAAGCGGCGGCCAGCTGCAGCGCGCGGAGCGGCTCGGCGGCCGCCCGTGCGAGCATCGGTGCGGTCAGCAGGCCGCTGACCCAGGCCAGGGCGCCGCGCCGCGACACCAGGGGTGAGAAGGCCGCCATGGCCCGATCAATCCCCGTCGGCATCCGAGAAGCCGATGCTCACCTGCAGCGCGGGCGCGATCTCGGCCTCTGCCAGGCGCTTTAGGGCGGACAGCGCCTTCGCCACCTGCTGCACCTGCGTGCCGTTGTTCTGGCCGGCGCGGGTCAGGGCCGAGAAGGCGGAGTCGATGTCCTGCGTGGTCTTCACCAGCCGGTCGGCCAGCGGGTTCAGGCCGCGGCCGCGCAGGTAGGTTTCGAGCGGTACCAGCGCCTGTCCCGGGGCGGGCACGGCGGCCTCGGCGGGCAGCACCGCCAGCGTGCGCAGCGTGCTCCATTCGGCCGTCCAAGCCTCGGCGGTCAGTGCGCTGGCGGCGCGCGGGTAGTCGGGCGCGCGCGTGCCCTGCGCGGCGCGCAGAGGCTTTTCCATGTGGGCCCAGCGCAGGCGCTCGATGCCGCCCACCCACTGGTTGATGAACTCGCCCATGGCCTGGGTGGAGCGCTCCTGCTCGTCCTCGGCGCCCCAGTCAGTGGTGGATGCCTCCTTGAACGCGGCTTGCAGCGCCAGCGCCTCGCGCTCCACATCCAGGGCGACTTCGACGGCGTAGCTGCAGGCCGGCGATGCGGGCCGCACGGGCTGCGTCCACAGCAGCCACTCCAGCGCCGGCAGGCCCTTGGCAGGCGTGCCCACGCGCTCGAACGCTTTCGCGCCCTGAGGCTGGGTCTTGATGGCGCGCTCGATGAGCTGCGGGCGGGTGGGCGCGAAATCGATCTGCCGCTGCGCGCGCCGCGACACCACGGGGCCGACGGCCACGGCGGAGAGGCTTTCCCAGGCCAGCATGGCCTTCTGCCACGCCGTGCGCGCATCGCCCAGGGCGGCCTCCGGCTGGGCAGCCGGGGCGGCGCACAGGGCGCGCAGTGCCGCTGGCAAGGCCTGCGATACCTGGGCAAAGTCGGCCGAGCGGGGCTGGCCCCAGTGGGCATATAGGCCTTGCAGCGCATGCGTGGTGTCGTAGAACGGCACGGCGTCCTGGCGCCATTGGCTCTGGGCGTGCGCAACGGGCGCGAGCAGGGCGCCCGCGGCCAACAGGGCGGCACAACCCAGGCGCCGCACGGCAGATGGGGATGGAACAGCGGTCATAGAGACTCCACGAACTTGACCAGCGCATCGCGCTCGGCCTGGTCCATTTTCAGCACATTCTGCTTGGCGCCCTCGGCCTCGCCGCCATGCCAGAGGATGGCCTCCAGCACGCCGCGGGCGCGGCCGTCGTGCAGCAGGCGGGTGTGGCCGTTCACGTCCTTGATGAGGCCGGTGCCCCACAGCGGCGGGGTCTTCCACTGCCTTCCGCTGGCGGCGAAGTCGGGGCGGTTGTCGGCCAGTGCCTCGCCCATGTCGTGCAGCAGCATGTCGGTGTAGGGCCAGATGCGCTGGCCGTGCAGGGCCTTGCTGGTCAGGCGAGGAAACACGCCCTCACTGGGCCCGCTCTTGGTCACGTAGCTCGGCCGGTGGCAGGTGGCGCACTGGGCCTGGGCGAACAGCGCCTGGCCGCGCAGCACCTGCGCATTGTTGGTGTTGCGGCGGGCAGGCGGAGCCAGCGTGGCCTGGTAGAACACCACGTCGTCGAAGGTCTTGTCGTCGATCTCCACGCCGGGCTGGCCCTTGGTGCCGGCGCTCTTGCCGCTGGGCGCGGCCAGGCAGTCCTTCTGTGCGGGGGTACAGGTCTCGGCAGAAAAGTGGCGCGAGGTGATGCCCATGTCGCCCTGGAAGGCGCCGCCGGTCTGGTGGGCGATGGTGGCCACGTTGCCCTTCCAGCCGAAGCGGCCGATCAGCATCTTGCCGGACGGCGCGTCCCACACGCGGTTGGGCACGCCGCGGATGGGGCCGCCGGCCCGGGCCTGGTCCGCCGCATTGGCGAGGATGTCCGCTTCGTCGATGGCCTCCAGCAGGCCCACACCGATGATCTGCGGCGCGATGCGCGGACTGACCATCACGTCCTTGTGCATCGGTCCGTAGCCCAGGTCGGCAAAGCCGTAGTGGGGCTTCAGCAGGCTGTAGGGGGTGCCGTCGGCGAACCGGCCATTGAGGGTCTCGTAGCGCAGCGTCACGCGGCCTTCAGGCTTGACCCCGGTGATGGCCGCGTTGTTGAACTGGTCGCCATACACCGGGTCGTGCTTGGGCCCGCCGTGTGCGTCGGCACCGGGAATCGACAGGCGCATGAGCAGCGCCACCGCCGGGTCCCGGGTCTCGCCCAGGCGGTTGAAGATCTCCGGCGGCTCGCCGCGGCCGTCCTGCACGTGGCAGCCGCCGCAGGAGCGCGCGATGAAGTGCGGTCCGAGCCCGTCGCGCGCCTTGGTGGAGGCCGGTGCCTCCACCCAGTTGCGGCGGAAGAACGAGTTGCCGATCACGAAGCGCGTGCGCTCCGGATCCTCCAGGTTCGCGGCGGGGAACGAAAAGGCGTTGCGGCCCGTGGCGTACACGGTGGTGTCGCCACCGGTCTTCTCGCCCAGCGGATCCGCATCCGTGGCCGCCGTGAGCCCGCCCATAGTGAATACGCCGGCACTGGCTAAGAACAAGCGCCAAGCTTGGCGACGGTAGGGGGCAGGTGAAAGCATGTCGATGTGACGGCGCCTAAGTCAGGTCACCGCGAATGGGGAGGGCGCGGCCGCGCCAGTGGCCGCCGCGCAAGGGCCGCCCCGCCGCGCTGGCGGCGTCCCCCTTCCCGCATCGCGCAGCGGTGCGAGAGAAGGGGGAAGCGGCGCAGCCGCTCAGGGGGTTGTCGCATGTTCAGGGCTGCACCAGCGTCAGCTTGGTGATGCCGATGGCGTTGGCGGCCTCGACCAGGTCCTTGCTTTGCTGCGTCAGGCTGTCGATGGTCTTCTGGATGCGCAGGCGGCCGGGAGCATCGTTGCCGCCGATGATCTCACGGTCGAAGGGGGCCTGGATGCCTTCCGCAGCCTGCACCGAGGCGGCAATCTGTTTGGAGGTCTTGTCCGCCAGCGCCGCATCCTTGGCGGCGACGAGGTCGCGCAGCGAGGCACCCTTGACGACGCTGCCATCGGCGCGCTTGTACTCGCCCAGCCACACGTTCTGGATGCCCTGGGCATTGGTGACCGCGTCGCGGTGGGTGTTGTCCGAGAAGCACGAATGCTCGTCTTCCTGGTCCTGGCTGTTCAGCGCCACCTCCAGCCGCTCGCCGGCCAGTTCGCCGCGCGACAGCGAACCCAGGCCCACCAGCATCTTGCGCACCGACTCCTGACCACCCTTGACGAACTGGGCGCGGTAGTTGTTCTTGACCTTCGGATCCCAGGCCTTCACCAGGAAGGTCAGGTCGTCGATGAGCAGCTCGGTCACCACGTTCAGGTACTGGCGGCGGCGGTCGGCGTTCTTGGCCTTGCCGTCCACGAAGTCCTCGAAATTGCGATCGCCCGGGCCGGTCTCGGACAGGTCCTGGCCCCACAGGAAGAACTCGATGGCATGCCAGCCCGTGGCGATGTTCTCCTCGCCGCCGCGCTCGTTCTGCGCGGCCAGGGCCTTCTTGGTGATGGCGAACTTGCGGTTGTTGATCAGGCCTGAATCGGGCTTGCCTTCCACGCTGTCCACATACGACTCATCCATTGGCCAGGCATTGAGCTGGCCTTCGGGCCCGTTGTCGTCGTCGATCGGGCCGCCATAGAACCGGAAGGCCTCGGTCTGGCCGTAGAACTCGCGGGCGGCCAGCCAGGTCTTGCGGGCTTCGGCCAGCGTCTCCGCCGACGGCTTGGCGGTGAACGCCTTGATCGCGGTCTGCATGGCCTTGGCGCTGTCCAGTGTGTCGAGGTAGTTGGCATGCACCAGCGTGGCGTAGTGCGTGGCCACGGCGTTGGCCGTGACCGGCTGCTGGGCGGTCGTGGCCGCCGCCTGGGGAGCCTGCTGCGCCAGCGCCACCGGGCCCAGCGTGCACGTGGCCAGCACGGCGGCGATGGCGGTGGTCTTGAAGAGGTGGCTTGTCATGCAATGTCTCCTGGAACGAAAGGTGGCGGGCCCGTAGCGCATGTGCTGCCGCGGGCAGCGGCATGCCGATGCCACGCGGTGCGTGGAACGGGAGGGGCCGGGAGGGGAGGGCGAACCTGACGCTGGGTGGTGCGCGCGGGGCTGCACTGCCGGTCGGTTCATGGCGCGGGTGATTATATGAATGCGATTTATTTGCATCTTTCAATCTCTGACGCCGTGCAAGGGATAGCGCGGCAGGCGGGTGTCTTGCGGATGTCACGGAAGCTTCACGCCGACGTCATCGGCGGTTTCTACGCTCCCGTGGTTTGCACAACCTACCCACCCACGAGGACTTCCATGATCGATCCCGATGACATCGGCTACAACTCCACCAGCAACCCGTCGTTCTCGACCCTGGTGGAGGAGCGGCTGAGCCGCCGCAACCTGCTGCGGCGCAGCGCTGCCACGGCGGGCGGTGCGATGCTGGGCAGCATGTCCCTGGCGGCTTGCGGTGGCGGCAGCGATGACCCGGTGGCTGCCCCAGCACCGGCTCCGGCCCCCGCGCCAGCACCGGCGCCCGCCCCCGCTCCAGCGCCGGCCGGCGTCAAGCTGAGCTTCAACCCGGTGGCCAAGAGCCTGGCGGACGCCGTGATCGTCCCCGCCGGCTACACCGCCAGCGTGCTGTACCGCCTGGGCGATCCGATCGCCGCGGGCGTGGCAGCCTACAAGAACGACGGTACGGACGATCCGGCCACCTACGACCGCCGCGCCGGCGACCACCACGACGGCATGACCTGGTTCGGTGTCGGCACCAACGGCGCCTGGGATGCCAAGGCCGGCAACCGCGGCCTGCTGGTGATGAACCACGAGTCCCTGACCCCCGTGTTCCTGCACCCTGCCGGCCGCACGGTGGTGGGCGGCGTTCGCACGGTGGCCAGCGAAGTGCGCCGCGAGTTCTTCCTGCACGGCGTGAGCGTGATCGAGACGAACAAGGGCGCCGACGGCAAGTGGACCTACAAGCAGGACTCCACCTTCAACCGCCGCGTGCACACGCTGACGCCGATGGAGCTGTCCGGCCCCGTGCGCGGCACGGACTACGTCAAGACCCGCTACTCCCCCGCCGGCACGGGCACGCGCGGCACGGTCAACAACTGCGCCAACGGCACCACGCCCTGGGGCACCTACCTCACCTGCGAAGAGAACTGGTACGGCTACTTCTCGCGCACGCCCGCCACCGACGACGCCCGGCGCACCGCCAAGGAACTGGCCGCCATCAAGCGCTACGGCGTGGGTCCGCAGGCCTTCTACGGTCTGTGGGGCACGACGCAGGGCGCTGCTGATTCGACCGAGCAGGACACCTTCGACCGGTGGAACCTCGATGTCACCGGCGCCACGGCGGTGAACGACTACCGCAACGCCCACAACACCTACGGCTGGGTGGTGGAGATCGACCCCTTCAGTCCCACCAGCACGCCGCGCAAGCGCACGGCCCTGGGCCGCTGCGGCCACGAAGGCGCCTGCTTGGGAACGGTGGAAGCCGGCAAGCCGCTGGTCTGGTACATGGGCGACGACGCCCGCAACGAGTACATCTACAAGTTCGTCTCCAACCGCAATTGGGACCCGGCCGACGCCACGGGCGGCCTGGCCGCCGGCGACAAGTACATGGACGACGGCAAGCTGTACGTGGCCAAGTTCAACGCCGATGGCACGGGCGAGTGGGTGGAACTGGCCTTCGGCAAGAACGGCATCACGGCCTCGGCGGCCAACTACGCCTTCGCCGACCAGGCCGACGTGCTGATCCATGCACGTCTGGCGGCCGATGTGGTGGGCGCGACCAAGATGGACCGCCCCGAGTGGACGGCCGTCAACCCGAAGACGGGCGAGGTGTACGTGACCCTCACCAACACCAATGCCGCTTCGCGCCCCATCGACAAGACCGATGCCGCCAACCCGCGCTTCTACAACGACCCCAAGGGCGCGACGGCGCAGATCGGCAACCCCAACGGCCACATCGTGCGCTTCGCGGACAGCGGCGGCAACGCCGGCACCACGCTGGCCTGGGACGTGTACCTGTTCGGCGCACGCTCCACGGCGTCGGCGAACATCAACATCTCGGGTCTCAGCGCCGACAACGACTTCTCCAGCCCCGACGGCCTGTGGTTCAGCCACGCCACGCCGGGCCTGGCATGGCTGGAAACCGATGACGGCGCCTATACCGACGTGACCAACTGCATGCTGCTGGCCGCGGTGCCGGGCAAGGTGGGCGACGGTGCCAAGCAGACCATCACCAACGTGAGCGGCGCCACGAGCCGCACGCAGGACACCATCGTCGGTGCCAAGCCGGGCGAGAAGGACACGCAGCTGCAGCGCTTCCTGGTGGGCCCCAAGGGCTGCGAGATCACCGGCATCGCCGAATCGGGCGACGGGCGGGCGGTGTTCGTCAACATCCAGCATCCCGGTGAAGACACCAAGGACGCGGACATCGGCGACGCCACCAAGTACCAGAGCCACTGGCCCGACGGCGGCACCTCGCGCCCCCGCTCGGCCACGGTGGTGATCACGCGCAACGACGGCGGCCTGGTCGGCGTCTAAGTTCCAGCGCGCAGCAAAAAGGGCGGCCCCGTGGCCGCCCTTTTTTTCTTGTCTTGTGGTTGCCGCTGCTGTGCGCGGCCCCGGATCAACCCGGCCGTTCAGTCCAGGCGGACGTCTTCCGCAGGTTGGGGCGTCGCCGGTCCAGGCGCTTCGAAGCTGTCGCGGAAGGTGAACACGACCGAGGTGAAGAACATGCCGGCCAGCATCAGCGCCGTGGCCACCAGAATGCCGCTGCTGGCCACGGTGCCCAGCCCGACCAGCGTCAGCAAGGTCATGAGCACGCTCACGACGATGCCCGCGCCGAGGAACACCCCCATCCAGGAAAGCCCGTACACCGTGAACGCGCCGAAGTTGCGCAGGCAGGCCACGATGCTGAAGAACAGCGCTTTCACCGGCGGGATGTTGTGCCAGTGCACCAGCCCGGGTGCGTGCCAGAACAGCAGCGACAGCGGCAGGTACAGCGCCAGCGACAGCCACATGGCGGCCTGGAATTCCCCGCTCTGCGCGAGTTCGGGCGTCAGGGGCGCGCCGCCCAGGTAGACCCGGGCGAACTGACCGCCGTCCACCAGGGCCGACAGCCCCATCACGGCCAGAAAGCCCACGGCGTACAGGGCGCCCAGCGTCAGCATGGCGCGCAGCCGCTGCTGGCCGGTGCGGAACGCCACCAGCAGCAGGGCGGGCGTGGGGAAGCGGCCGAGCGTCGTCTCCGCGGCCGCGACCATCATGGCCAGGGTGGCCGACGGCAGCAGCGCCAGCGCGACGGCCGGGCCGACGAGCGGCAGCATGGAGGCCAGCGACATGGCCGTCATGGTCATGAAGAACAGCGCCGCCAGGGCCAGCGGCTGGCGCCAGAAGGCGCGGATGCCGAGGCGAACCCATTCCAGACCCGTGCGAGCGGTGACGATGTGCAGTTTCATGAGGTGGTGGTCGTGAAGCGCATCCCTGCCGGGCGCAGGGACGGTGCGTGGTCGGTGAATTTACCGCAGTGGCCGGAGCGCCCGTGGCACGGGGCCTTTGGGCGGCGCTCAGAACGTGTTCGCGATCTCGCGCGGCCCCTGGAAGATCGTGACCACGTTCTCAGGCGTGGACCGGATGGGCCAGCCGCTGGCGCAGCACGCGCTCGAAGTGCGTCGGGTCGTGCGGGGTGAGCATGGCGGCTTCGCGCGGCAGGTGGAAGTCCCACAGGCGGGAGATCCAGAAGCGCAGCGCTCCGGCCCGCAGCATGGCCGGCAGCAGCGCACGCTCGTCTGCAGAGAGCGGGCGCACGGCCTGGTAGGCCTGCAGCAGCGCTGTGGCGCGTGCGGCATCGTGGGCGCCGGTGGCCAGATCGATACACCAGTCGTTCAGGCACACGGCCAGGTCGAACAGCCAGGTGTCGACCCCGGCGAAGTAGAAGTCGAAGAAGCCGGTGAGCTCCTCGCCGTCGAACATGGCGTTGTCGCGGAACAGGTCGGCATGGACGGGCCCGCGCGGCAGAGCCGCATAGGCGGACGAGGCTGCGACATGGTTCTGGTAGGCCAGTTCGGATTGCAGCAAGGCGGCCTGGCCCGCGTCCAGGTGCGGCAGCACCACGGGCACGGTCTCGTTCCACCACGCCAGGCCGCGCAGGTTGGGCTGCCGGCGGTCGAAGTCGCGGCCGGCGAGGTGCATGCGCGCGAGCAGGGTGCCGAGGGCCGCGCAGTGCACGGGCTGGGGCGCCAGCTGGCTCTTGCCGCGCAGCTTGTTGACCACGGCGGCGGGTTTGCCGGCCACGGTGTGCAGGATGTCGCCGTCCTGGTCCGCCTGCGGGTCGGGCACGGGAATGCCGGCGTGCGCCAGATGCTTCATCAGGTGCAGGTAGAACGGCAGCTGGGCGGCGGACAGGCGCTCGAACAGGGTCAGCACGTACTCGCCCTGGTCGGTGGTGGCGAAGTAGTTGGTGTTCTCGATGCCGCCCTCGATGCCGCGCAGGTCGGTCAGGGTGCCCAGCTGCAGGCGGCGCAGCAGGTCGCTGGCCTCGGTGGGGGAGACTTCGGTGAAAACGGCCATCGATCGATCGGTCAGCGGAAAACGGTCAGCGCGACGCAGTGCGCGGGCGGGGAGGCGGAAGAGACAGAAGAGGACGGGCGCAGCGGGCGACCCGCGGCCGTGCCGGGATCAGAAGCGGCCGACGTTCCAGACGCGCGGGCCAGTCACCGTCTCGGCGCCGCTGCGGCTGCCGGCACGCGAGCGGGCGCCGTCGGACGACTGCACCTCGTACTCGGGCATGGTGCCCACCTTGGGCTGTACGGTGATGGAACGGGTCTGGCCGCCCACGCGCAGTTCGTTCACGCGGCTGCCTTCGTCCTCTACCTGGATGCGCTCCACGCGCTGGTTCTGGCGGTCACCGCGTTGCTCCTGTTCCAGGAGCGCCTGGCGCTCGCCAGTATTGGGCTGGGAGCTGTTTTGGCTGGCAGTCTGGGCCAGAGCCGGGCCGGAAGCCAGGGCCAGAAGGAGGAGGGTGTGGGCGGCGCGCATGGCGGGATTGTAGGCTGCGTCTGCCCCGCCCAGCCGTAGGACGCCGCACGGCTGGCATGAAAGCCGGAGTGCACAATCCACGGCATGAGCAAACCCAAGACTTTGGTGCTGGTGGACGGCTCCAGCTATCTGTACCGCGCCTTCCACGCCATGCCCGACCTGCGGGCCGTGCCGGGCGACCCCACCAGCCCGGCGACCGGCGCCATCCGCGGCATGGTGAACATGCTGCAGGCGCTGAAGCGGGAGTACCCGGCGCAGTACGCGGCCTGCGTGTTCGACGCCAGCGGCCCCACCTTCCGCGACGAGCTGTACCCTGAATACAAGGCGCACCGCGCTCCCATGCCCGACGACCTGCGCTCGCAGATCGAGCCCATCCACGAGGTGGTGCGCCTGCTGGGCTGGCCGGTGGTCTGCGTGCCCGGCGTGGAGGCGGACGACGTCATCGGCACGCTGGCCGCCTGCGCGGCGGCGCAGGGCATCGAGGTCATCGTCTCCAGCGGCGACAAGGACCTGTCGCAGCTGGTGAACGAGCACATCACCATCATCGACACCATGAACGGCAAGCGCCGCGACGTGGCGGGCGTGACGGCCGAGTTCGGCGTGCCGCCCTCGCTGATGGTGGACTACCAGACGCTGGTGGGCGACACCGTGGACAACGTGCCCGGCGTGCCCAAGGTCGGGCCCAAGACGGCGGCCAAGTGGCTCAACGAATACGGTTCCCTCGACAACCTGCTCGCGCGTGCCGGCGAGATCAAGGGCGTGGCGGGCGAGAACCTGCGCGGCGCGCTGGAGTGGCTGCCCAAGGGCCGGCAGCTCGTCACCATCAAGACCGACTGCGATCTGGCAGGCCATGTGGCTGGGCTGCCTGCTATCGATGAGATAGCGGTCGGCGCAGAAGAGACGGTTGCGCTGCGGGATTTCTATCAGAAGTATGGCTTCAAGGGCCTGGCGCGCTCGCTGGAATCTGCAGCCGCTCCGGCCGCTGTGCCGTCCGGCGCGAGCGGCGACCTGTTCGCGTCGCCCGAGGCCACTTTCGTCGCCGAGGCGGCCCAGGGCCGGGAGGTGGCGTACGACACCATCCTGACCTGGGAGGACTTCGACCGCTGGCTGGCCCGGCTGCAGTCTGCGGAGCTGGTAGCCATCGACACCGAGACGACTTCGCTGGACGAACTGCGCGCCGAGATCGTGGGCATCAGCTTCAGCGTGGAGCCCGGCACGGCGGCGTACGTGCCGCTGCAGCACTGCGGCCCCGACGCACCGGAACAGCTGCCGCTGGGCGAAGTGCTGGCACGCCTCAAGCCCTGGCTGGAAGATGCCACCCGGCCCAAGCTGGGCCAGCACATCAAGTACGACCGCCACGTGTTCAAGAATCACGGCATCGATGTGCGGGGCTATGCACACGACACCATGCTGCAGAGCTATGTGCTGGAAGTGCACAAGCCCCACGGGCTGGCCAGCCTGGCCGAGCGCCACACGGGCCGCACCGGCATCAGCTACGAAGACCTGTGCGGCAAGGGCGCCAAGCAGATTCCGTTCGCCCAGGTGGAGGTGGACAAGGCTGCAGCGTATTCGTGCGAAGACTCCGACCAGACGCTGGATGTGCACCGCGTGCTGTGGCCCTTGCTGCAGGCGGACGAGAAGCTGCGGGGCATCTACGAGCTGGAAATGGCCAGCAGCGAGCGGCTTTTTCGCATCGAACGCAACGGCGTGCTGATCGACGCCGCTACGCTGGCCACGCAGAGCCATGAGCTGGGCCAGCGCATCCTGCAACTGGAGCAGGAGGCCTACGACATCGCGGGCCAGCCGTTCAACCTGGGCTCGCCCAAGCAGCTGGGCGAGATCTTCTTCGACAAGCTGGGCATGCCCGTGGTCAAGAAGACCGCGACCGGCGCCCGCAGTACCGACGAAGAGGTGCTGGAGAAGCTGGCTGAGGACTATCCGCTGCCCGCCAAGCTGCTGGAGCACCGCAGCCTCTCCAAGCTCAAGGGCACCTACACCGACAAGCTGGCGCAACTGGCCAACCCGGTCACGGGCCGCGTGCACACGCACTACGCGCAGGCCGTGGCGGTGACGGGGCGCCTGTCGAGCAACGACCCCAACCTGCAGAACATTCCCATCCGCACGGCCGAAGGCCGCCGCGTGCGCGAGGCCTTCGTGGCGCCGCCGGGCCGCGTGATCGCCAGTGCCGACTACAGCCAGATCGAGCTGCGCATCATGGCGCACCTGAGCGGCGACCAGTCGCTGCTGGACGCCTTCACCAACGGCCTGGATGTGCACCGCGCCACGGCGGCCGAGGTGTTCGGCGTGGACGTGAGCCAGGTCAGCAGCGAGCAACGCCGCTACGCCAAGGTCATCAACTTCGGCCTGATCTACGGCATGAGCAGCTTCGGGCTGGCGAAGAACCTGGGCATCGAGACCAAGGTGGCGGCCGCCTACATCGACAGCTACTTCCAGCAATACCCGGGCGTGCGGCGCTACATGGACGAGACCAAGGCCGCCGCCAAGGCCAACGGCTATGTGGAGACCGTCTTCGGCCGGCGCCTGTACCTGCCCGAGATCAACTCGCCCAACGGCCCGCGTCGCAGCGGCGCGGAACGCGCGGCCATCAATGCCCCCATGCAGGGCACGGCCGCCGATCTGATCAAGAAGGCCATGGTGGCCGTGCAGGACGTGCTGGACGCCGAAAAGCCGGGCATCCTCATGATCATGCAGGTGCACGATGAACTGGTGTTCGAGCTGCCCGAGTCCGAGGTGGATTGGGTACGCACCGAGGTGCCCCGCCTCATGGCCGGCGTGGCCGATCTCAAGGTGCCCCTGCTGGCCGAAGTGGGCGTGGGGCCCAACTGGGACAAGGCGCACTGAGATCGTCAACACGTTCTGAGAGCTTGCCGCTGCAGCGCCAGCGTTTGCGGTCCGCTGCAGGCTGGCGCGCTCGTTGCAAGATAGCGCCATGCGCCTGCGCCACATCGAAGTCTTCAATGCCGTGATGCTCACCGGCAGCGTGAGCGCTGCCGCACGGCTCATCAACGTCACCCAGCCCGCGGTCAGCCGCATCCTCGCGCATGCGGAGCTGCAGCTGGGCTTTGCCCTGTTCCACCGGCACAAGGGGCGCCTCGTGCCCACGCGCGAGGCACAGACGCTGTACCCGCACATCGAGCGTCTGTTCAACCAGCTGGACGAGGTGCAGCGCCTGGCCGCCGGCCTGCGCGGCCAGCAGCGCGAGGGCGAGCTGCACATCCTGAGCGTGCTGGCGCTGAGCCACGAGGTGATGCCGCGCGCCCTCAAGGCCTTCCGGGCCCTGCACCCCGGGGTGGATGTGACCATCGATGCCCTGCATTCGCCGCAGATCGTCTCGGCCCTGGTGCTGCAGGAGGCGGACCTGGGCTTTGCCTACAGCGCGCCGGCGCACCCGGCGCTGGCCCAGCAGGTGCTGAGCGAGGCGCGCATGGTGTGCGTGGCGCCGCGGGGGCTGTTGCCCCCCGCGCTGGTGCAGGCAGGCCGCGTGCATCTGTCCGATCTGGTGCAGACACCGGTCATCCGGCTGATGGTGACCGACCCGCTGGGCGCCCTGCTGGGCTTGGCCTGCCGCGAGGCCGAAGTGGGCCTGCAGACGGCCGTCACGGTGCAGACCTACCACGCGGCCCTGGCCCTGGCGCACCACGGCGTGGGCGTGGCGTTGGTGGATGCGTGCACTGCCGCCTCCGCCGACCGCCGCAAGGTGGATGTGCTGGAGCTGGAGCCCCGCATGCCCGTACCGGTGGTCATGCTGCGCCTGGCCAACCGGCCGGCGTCGCTGCTGGCAGACGCCATGGCCCGCTGCATGCAGCAGGCGGTGCAGCAGACCCTGAGCGATTGCGGCCTGGCTGGGCCGGCATGAGCGGCCGTCAGCCCCGCGCGGCGTCCGCGATCCCGGTGGCTACCGCCTGCGCCGTACCGAAGGCCAGCGTGAAGCCCAGCGCGCCGTGGCCCGTGTTGAGCCACAGGTTGTCGGGCCCGCTGGCATGCCTCCCGTACAGAGGCAGTCCGGTGGGGGTGGCGGGGCGCATGCCGGTCCATGGCCGCACCTCGGCATCCTCGGGCACGGCGTGCCCCAGCACATCGCGCACGGCGGCCCGCAGGATGGCGATGCGGGCCGGCGGCACGCGGGCATCGTCACCCACCAGCTCCGCCATGCCGGCCACGCGCAGCCGGTTGCCCAGCCGCGCAAAGACCACCTTGCGCGCCGCATCGGTGATGCTCACTTGCGGCGCCCACTGCGCGCCCACGGGCGCGTCCACGGTGATGCTGTAACCCTTGAGGGGGTAGACCGGCAGGCGCAGGCCGATGCCCCGGGCCATGGCCGCACTGCCGCTGCCCAGCGCAAGGACGAAGCTGTCGGCCTCGATGGAGCCTGCCGCCGTGCGGGCCGCCACGATGCGCCCGCCGCGCTTCTCCAGTCCCCGCAGCGCCTGCGGCGGCGCGAAGCGCACGCCCCGTGCGGCCAGCCGGGCATGCAGCCCCTCGCAGACCTGCTGGCAGTCGGCCGCGCACTCGCTGGGCGTGTGAATGGCGCCGGCGATGTGGCGTGCATACCGGCCCAGCGCAGGTTCCAGTTCCACGCAGCGCTGGGGCGACACGGCCTCCTGCACGCTGCCCCAACCGCGCTGCAGGTCCAGCTGCCGCTGGGCGGCCGCCAGGCCTTGGGGCGTGGCGTACAGCACCAGCTTGCCGGTGCGGCTGAAATCGCAGGCCAGTATTTCGGCCGCCAGCATGCGCTCGAACCCCGCGCGGCTGTGCGCTGCCAGCGCCAGCAGCGCCTGGGTGGTGCGGCGCGAGGTGCGCCCGTTGCAGGCTTGCAAAAATTCCAGGCCCCAGCGCCACTGCTGCAGATCCCATTGAGGGCGCAGTTTCAGTGGCGAGCGGGGCGACAGCAGCAGCGCAGGCAGCTGCGCCCAGATGCCCGCGTCGGCTAGCGGCTGCACGTAGCTGTAGCTCAGCTGCCCGCCGTTGCCGCCGCTCGCGCCACTGCCGGGAGCTGCCCGGTCCAGCACGGTCACCTGCAGGCCCTGCCGCTGCAGCTCATAGGCCGTGGCCAGCCCCACGATGCCTGCCCCCAGAACACACACATGCATGACGATCCGATCCTCCGGCGCGGTATGCGCAAGGGCACTGTAGGCGGCGCGCCCTGCGGCCGACAAATGCCGAATGGCGCATGGGGCATGCATGCAGGTTATGGGGCAGGGCCGACCCGGTGGACGGGCGCGGCCCTTGCTTGCACGCCCTTTCCGGGGAACGGCGGCCATAACTTTTGGACATGGCCATGCCCCTGGAATGAATTGTTCAAACCTGCCTCGGGTTCCTACAGTGCGTTCCTGCGTTGCGCCCCGCGGCGCTGGCCCTATTCCCCCATCCCCGAAGGAGTCGTCATGAAGTTACGTGTCCCTGCCGCCGCACTCGCCTGCGGCCTGCTCGCCTGCACTGCCGCCCACGCCGATACCCTGAAGAAGATCGCCGACAGCGGCAAGATCACGCTGGCCTACCGCGAGTCCTCGGTGCCCTTCAGCTACCTGGCCGGGGCGGGCACGCCCATCGGCTTCTCGGTCGACATCTCCAACGCCGTGGTCGATGCGGTGAAGAAGAAGCTGAACAAGCCCGACATCAAGGTCGAGCTGCAGGCGGTCACCTCGCAGAACCGCATACCGCTCGTCACCAATGGCACGGTGGACCTGGAATGCGGCTCCACCACCAACAACACGGCGCGTGGCAAGGACGTGCAGTTCGCCATCAACCACTTCTACACAGGCACCCGGCTGTTGGTGAAGAAGTCATCCGGCGTGACCAACTATGCCGACCTGGCCAGGAAGACCGTGGCCAGCACGTCCGGCACCACCAATGCCCAGGTCATCCGCAAGTACAACCGGGACAACAACCTCGACATGGACATCGTGCTGGGCAAGGACCACAACGACGCCATGCTGCTGGTCGACACCGGCCGGGCCCTGGCCTTTGCGATGGACGACATCCTGCTGTACGGCCTCAAGAGCAACGCGACCAACCCCGGCGATTGGGATGTGGTGGGCGATGCGCTGCAGGTCGAGCCCTACGGCTGCATGCTGCGCAAGGACGATCCGCAGTTCCAGGCGCTGGTCAATGGCGTGATTGGCGGCATGATGAAGTCCGGCGAGTTCGAGAAGCTCTACAACCGCTGGTTCCTGCAGCCCATTCCACCGAAGAACCAGGCGCTGGGTCTGCCCATGCCCAAGGAACTGCGCGACAACCTGACCGCGCAGAGCGACAAGCCGGCGGTGTGATGGTCGCTTGTGCCGAAAGGCCGCCGCTGGCACCGGGCCCGGTGGTGCCAGTCCCGCCAGCGGCCCGGCCGCGCACGGTGGGCATCCTGGGCGGCATGGGCCCGGCGGCGGGCGCCGACTTCGTGCGATTGTTCGTTCAGGCCTGCACCGCGCGCATGCAGGCGCTGGGCCTGCCCGTGACTGACCAGGCCTACCCCGAGCACTGGCTGGCCCAGGTGCCCGTGCCCGACCGCACGGCCGCGCTGCAGAACGGATCGCCGGGCGCCCACCAGCCGGGCGATGCGTTGCTGCAGGCCACGGGGCGGCTGGCCGCGCTGGGTGCGCAGGTGCTGGCCATCGCCTGCAATACGGCCCATGCCTGGCACGGGCTGCTGCAGGCGCGGTTTCCGCAACTGCAGGTGCTGCACGCGGTGCGCGAGGTGGCGACCGTGCTGGGCGCGCAGGGGGTACAGCGCGTGGGCCTGCTCGCCACGGAGGGCACCTACCGGACGGGCCTGTATCCCCAGCCGCTGCAGCAGGCCGGCATCGTCTGCGTGGAACCCGGTGCGGCGCACCGTGCGCTGCTGATGCGCGGCATTTACGACGGGGTGAAGGCCGGTGACCTGCCGCTGGCGCGCCGCTGCTTTGCCGAAGTGGCGCGGGCTTTGGGCGAAGAGGGCGGGGCCCAGATGCTGATCCTGGGCTGCACCGAGATTCCGCTGGCGCTTGATGCCGCGGATGCCGGCGTGCCGCTGCTCAACCCGGCCCAGTTGCTGGCCGAAGCCCTCGCGCGCGAGGCGTATGCGCCCGCCGCCGGCCTGCCGGCCGTGCTGCATCAACCCCAGAGGGCGGGCTTGGCCACCATCAGGTAGTACACGGCCAGCATGGCGACGAAGGCCGGGTAGCCGAGCGCCTCCCACCAGCGCGCGTAGCGGGCGTAGGGCGCCGGCAGTGGCGTACCGGCATCCGCAGCGGTGCGGGCCATGGCGGCCATGCGCCACTGCAGCCAGAGCACGGGCAGCCAGCACAGCCCGGCCAGCACGTACAGCCCGACGGACAGCGCCAGCCAGGGCGTGGTGAGCGGCCAGCCGGCCATGGACGCCATGGCCACGCCGGTCACCGGCTGGATGATGCCGGCCGGTGTGGTGAACCATGTATCCGCCCGCACCACCAGCCGGGCCACCACCGCCTGCGCCTGCACGCTACCGCTGCGGTTGGCAAAGAACAGGTAGAAGGCCGAGCCGAGCCCGGTGCCCACCAGCAGCACGCTGGAGACGATATGGATCCACTTGAGCAGCAGGTAGGTGTTCATGGTGCGCTATCGGTCTACGGTGTGGGAGTCGCCCCGTTGCGCCACAGCACGGCCAGCAGTGCCGCAATGGGCAGGTTCTTGAGCAGCGGGCCCAGCGGATCGAGCCAGAGCCCGGGCAGTAGCGCGGTGGCGATGGCCGTCATCGCAGCCATCAAGACCAGCGCCGCCGCATAGGCCGCCCGGCCCGGCCACCGCCACAGCGCGATGCCCACCGCTGCGTCGGCGGCGATGCCGCCCCAAATCCAGATCTGCATCCACGCAGGTGATTGCAGGCCCGCCTGCACCAGCAGCGCCTGGCTCGCGCCCTGCCATTCGATGGCGCTGGCCACGGCCGTGCCCAGCCACACGGCCACCAGGCTGAAGCGCAGCAGGCGATGGTCGCGGGCGTTCATGCGTAAGAACGTGTTGGCGATCTCCCAGGGGTTGCGCAGCGGTGTGGGCGGAATGGGATGCAAGGCGCGGTGCGCAGT
>JAEWPH010000074.1 GCA_023460715.1 Pseudomonadota bacterium
GGGGGCCAGCCCCCCGCCCCTCTGGCGAGGGCAACCGACCCGGGGGTGGCCGATGAACACCGCGCCGAACGATCTGCAGCGCCGCCGTTTCCTGCGCGACAGCGCGCGCTGGGCACTGGCCACGGCCACCGTGGCGGCACTGCCATCGACGCTGGCGGCACCCGGCCCGCGCGATGACACCCAGGTGCTGGCACGGGTGCGTGGCGGGCGTGTGCGCGGCCAGCGCGAACAGGGCGTACTGGTGTTCCGCGGCCGGCGCTACGGCGCGGACACGGCCGCCTACCGCTTCCAGCCACCGCGGCCCGAGGCGGCGTGGCGCGGCATCGCCGACGCGCTGGAGTACGGCGCGGCGGCACCGCAGGGGGGCGCCGAAGGTCCCGGCAGCGAGGACTGCCTGTTCCTCAACGTGTGGACGCCGGCGCTGGATGCGCGCGCGCGACGGCCGGTGCTGGTCTACATCCACGGCGGCGGCTTCAACAACGGCTCCGGCAGCGACCCGCTGTACGACGGCAGCGCGCTGTGCCGGCGCGGCGACGTGGTGGTGGTCACCCTCAACCATCGCCTGAACACCTTCGGCTACCTGTACCTGGGCGCGCTGGGCGACCCCCGCTACGCCGCGTCCGGCAATGCCGGCCAGCTGGACCTGGTGCAGGCGCTGCAGTGGGTGCGCGATCACGCCACGACCTTCGGCGGCGACCCGGGCAACATCACCGTGTTCGGTCAGTCCGGCGGCGGCGCCAAGATCGCCACGCTGATGGCGATGCCGGCCGCACGCGGCCTGTTCCAGCGGGCGTGGACGATGAGCGGCCAGCAGGTCACCGCCGCCGGCCCACGCGCGGCCGCACAGCGCGCGGCGGTGGCGATGGAGGCGGTGCACGCGCCGGACCTGGCCGCGCTGCTGCGCCTGCCGGCAGCCGATCTGCTGGCCGCCACCCGTGCCCGCGATCCGTCGCGGGTGGAGGACACCGCGCTGTACTTCGGGCCGGTGCTGGACGAGGTGGTGCTGCCGGTGCATCCATTCTGGCCACAGGCACCGGCACAGTCGGCCGCCATCCCGATGGTGATCGGCAACACCCACGATGAAACCCGCGCCTTCCTCGGCAACGACCCGGGCAACTTCGCGCTGGACTGGAACACCCTGCCGGCGCAGCTGGAAAAACAGCAGTTCGTCGATCTGCTGCCGTCGGTGGTGATCGAGCACTACCGCCACCTCTATCCGCACTACACGGCGTCGGAGGTGTTCTTCGCCGCCACCACCGCCGGGCGCTCCTGGCGTGGCGCGGTGGAGGAGCTGGAAGCGCGTGCGCGGCAGCCGGCCACGGCGGCGCCGACCTGGTCCTACCAGCTCGACTGGCCCTCGCCGGTGGAAGAGGGACGCCTGCGCGCCTTCCACACCCTGGATATCCCGCTGGTGTTCGACAACGCCGGCCTGCCCACGGCGCGCACCGGCGGTGGAGAAGACGCACGTGCACTGGCGGCGACCATGAGCGACGCCCTGATCGCCTTCGCCCGCCACGGCGACCCCAACCACGCGGGGCTGGCGGACTGGGCGCCGTACACGCTGCCGCAGCGGCGCACGATGCTGTTCGATGTGCGCAGCCGCGGCGCCGATGACCCGCGCGGTGGCGAGCGCGAGCTCTACCAGCGCGTCCCCTTCCTGCAACGAGGTACTGCCTGAGATGCGCCTGCTGCCTGTCCTGTTTGCCCTGGCCGTGGCCGGCGCGGCCCACGCCGCGGTCGACCCGTCGATCAGCGACCGCCCGGCACCCACGCCGATCCGCGCCAGCAAGATCGTACTGGTCGGCGATTCCACCACCGCCGTGCAGGGCGGCTGGGGCCCGGCCTTCTGCGCCGAGCACGTGACCTCGTTCGCCGCCTGCCTGAACCTGGCGCGCGGTGGCCGCAGCACCTACAACTATCGCGCCGAGGGTTCGTGGGCGCTGGTCGAGGCGGAGATGCGCACGCCGGGCTACGCCGCCACCTGGGTGCTGATCCAGTTCGGCCAC
This sequence comes from Pseudomonadota bacterium, assembly GCA_023460715.1. Classification (GTDB taxonomy): domain Bacteria; phylum Pseudomonadota; class Gammaproteobacteria; order Burkholderiales; family Burkholderiaceae_C; genus Paracidovorax. The sequence goes on from JAEWPH010000074.1 coordinate 2,007, forward strand.
AACGACCAGCCGGGCAAGCCGGGGCGCTCGACCGACCTGCAGCATGAGTTCCCCGATAACCTGCGCCGCTATGTGCAGCAGGTACGCGCGGCCGGCGCCAAACCAGTGCTGCTGACCCCCCTGACCCGACGCCAGTTCGCCGATGGTGTGCTGGTGGACGACCTGGCACCGTGGGCCGACAGCGTGCGTGCGGTGGCGCGCGAACTGCAGGTGCCGCTGGTCGACCTGCATGGCCGCAGCCGCGCCCTGGTGCAGGCGCTGGGGCCGGTGGCGGCGATGCGGCTTGCGCAGGCACCCGCCACGCAGGCGCAGGTGGCCAGCGCCCTGGGCGGCACCACGGTCGGCGCCAGCCCGGACCTGGCCGGTGCGCCGGCGGCGGTGCAGAGCGCCGCGCTGGAACCGATGGGGCAGGCCAAGCAGGCCTTCGATTACACCCATCTGGGCGACGAGGGCGCGCGGGTGTTCGCCACCCTGGTGGCCACGGAACTGGCGCGCGAGGTGCCGGAGCTGCGCGCACTGCTGCTGCCATGATGGCGGCAATATCGCTTAATTGCGCCTAATTGCGCCTAACGTTGTCGCAATTTGCACCAACCAGAAAATATGAAGATCTGAAAACATTCTGTTAACCCGGCTCGCCTAGACTGGCCGACATGGGAGCGACGTTCACACCACTGCCGTTCACGGGCCGGGATCGCCTGCTGGCGGCCATCGACGGCGCGGTCTGCCTGGCGGATCCGGTGCTGATCACCCACGCCCTGCAGAAGGTGCTGCGCGAGGCCATCATCGATCCGCTCATCGAACTGCCGCCATGCGTGCGCCGTCCGGTGGACGGCCACTACGCACGCCGCGAACTGCACCGCAGCCCCACCCTGGGCTACAGCGTCATCGCCATGTGCTGGGGCCCGGGGCAGGGCACGCCGCTGCACGACCACGATGCGATGTGGTGCGTGGAAGGCGTCTGGCAGGGCGAGCTGATTGTCACCCCGTA
>JAEWPH010000075.1 GCA_023460715.1 Pseudomonadota bacterium
CTGCAGGCCGGCGAACACCAGCCAGGCGAGGGCCCACGCCAGCAACGCCGGCAGCGGCCACGGCAGCCGCGAGCGCCGGCGGTCCGGGGCGGCAGCCTCGGCACCATCACGCGGCGGCGGCGGGGGCAAAGACGAAGTCACGCGGACTGATGCAGCAGGGGGGTGGGCTGGAGAGGAACGGCTGCCGCAGCAGGCGCCCGTCAGGCCCCGCCGCGCAGGCGGTCGATGAGCCCGTTGAGGGCTTCCAGCGAACCGAACTGGATGGCCAGCTCGCCCACTTCTTCCGTGCGGCCGTTGCGCTTGACGCGCTTTTTCACGCGCACCTCGACCTCGGCCATGAGCAGGTCGGAGAGTTCTTCTTCCACGCGCTTCATGTCGCGCGACTTTTCCTTCTTGGGCTTTTGCGGCACCAGGCTGAACTCGGCGCCCAGCTTCTTGACCAGCGATTCCGCCTCGCGCACCGAGAGCTTCTTGGCGGCGATCTGGTTGCCGGCCGTGATCTGCGCGGCGCGGTCCAGCGCCAGCAGCGCGCGGGCGTGGCCCATGTCGATGTCGCCGGCCATGAGCATGGTCTGCACCGGCTCGGCCAGGTTCAGCAGGCGCAGCAGGTTGCTGGCGGCGCTGCGGGAGCGGCCCACGGCCTGCGCGGCCTGCTCGTGCGTGAGGCCGAACTCCTTCACCAAACGCGCCAGGCCCTGCGCCTCTTCCAGCGGGTTCAGGTCTTCGCGCTGGATGTTCTCGATCAGCGCCATGGCGGCCGCGGCCTCGTTGGGCACCTCGCGCACCAGCACGGGCACCTCGGCCAGGCCGGCCAGACGGGACGCACGGAAGCGGCGCTCGCCGGCGATGATTTCGTACTTGCCGGCGTTCTCGCCGTCGGCCAGGCGCCGCACCAGGATAGGTTGCATGATGCCCTGGGCCTTGATGCTTTCGGCCAGCTCGTACAGCGCGCCTTCGTCCATGCGCGTGCGCGGCTGGTAGATGCCGGCGACGAGTTCGGTCAGCGGTAGCGTGCTGGGGGCGCCGGCAGGCTGTGCGGGCGCTGCGGTGTCCTGGGCGCGGGGCTCGGCGACCTTGGGGCCCAGCAGGGCTTCGAGTCCGCGGCCGAGGCCCTTGGGTTTCTTGGTGGCCATGGTTCAGTCCTTGGTGTTCATGAGGGGGGCGAGCAGGGCCAGCCCTGCGGGCCAGTCGCCCAGCCCGGATTCGGCGTTGATGTGGCCGCGCTCGCCCAGGTCGACGAACTCGGCGCCCCAGGCCTGGGCCAGGGACTGCACGCGCTCATAGGCGCAATACGGGTCGTTGCGGCTGCCCACCAGCACGGAGGGAAAGGGCAAGGTCTGGCGGGCGATGGGCGTCCAGCCGGGCAGCAGAGCGGCAACGTCGGGGTGCTCCACGTCGCCTGGCGCCACCAGCAGCGCGCCCTGCACCTTGTGGGTGTTGCGCGAGTGGGCGGCCCACCACGCGGTGAGGATGCAGCCCAGGCTGTGGGCAACGAGCACCACGGGGCCGTCGGCGTCCACTACCGTCTCTTCCAGCCGGGCGCTCCAGTCGCCGCGCAGCGGGCGCATCCAGTCGTGCTGCTCCACGCGGTGCCAGCCGTGCTGCTGCTCCCACAGGGTCTGCCAGTGGCCGGCGCCGGAGTTCTGCCAGCCCGGCAGGATCAGCACGTTGGAGGGCTTCATGCGGTAATGCTATTTATTTGATAGCTGCATGCGCTTATCCAGCAAGCGCTGCAGCCCGATTTGATCTGAAAAAGGCCGCAAGCCTCACATCGTCTGCACGCGCACGACCATCTCGCGCGCGAACTGGACGAAGGCCTGGCTGCCCTTGGCGTTGGGGTCGAACACCACGCCGGGCAGGCCGTAGCTGGGCGCCTCGGCCAGCCGCACGTTGCGCGGGATCACGGTGTCGAACACCTTGTCGCCGAAGTGGTCCTTGAGCTGCTCGCTCACCTGGCTCTGCAGCGTGATGCGCGGGTCGAACATCACGCGCAGCAGGCCGATGATCTGCAGCTCGCGGTTGAGGTTGGCATGCACCTGCTTGATGGTGTTGACCAGATCGGTCAGGCCCTCCAGCGCGAAGTACTCGCACTGCATGGGCACGATAACGCCGTGCGCGCTGCACAGGCCGTTGAGCGTGAGCATCGAAAGCGAGGGCGGGCAGTCGATCAGCACGAAGTCGTAGTCGGCATCCACCTCGGCCAGGGCCGCCTTCAGGCGCCGCTCGCGGTGCTCCAGCGTCACCAGCTCGACCTCGGCACCGGCCAGCTCGCGGTTGGCGCCCAGCACGTGATAGCCGCACTTGTCTGCCAGCACGGCGGCCTCCTTGATCGAGGCGGACTCCAGCAGCACGTCGTACACCGTCATCTCCAGCGCGCGCTTGTCCACGCCGGAGCCCATGGTCGCATTGCCCTGCGGGTCCAGGTCCACCATCAGCACGCGCTGGCCGATGCTCGCCAGCCCGGCGGCGAGGTTGACGGAGGTGGTCGTCTTGCCGACGCCGCCCTTCTGGTTGGCGATGCAGAAAATATGGGCCATGGCTGCGAGCTACTTCGGTTACTTGGAGATGGCCAGCTTGATGCCAAAGCCGATGAGGAAGGTGCCGGCGAGCTTTTCCAGCACGCGCGCAATGAGGGGCTGCGCCCGCATGCGGGCTGCCAGGTGGTGGGTGAGCAGCACCACGACCACGCCGTACAGAAAGGTAAGCGCCGCGATCGTCGCCGCCATGAGGCCGAAGGTGACCAGGCCCCGGTGCTGGGCCGGGTCCACGAACAATGGGAAGAAGGCCATGTAGAAGATGATGGCCTTGGGATTGAGCAGGGTGATGAGGGCGGCCTGCCGGAAATACTGGCGCGGCCTGATCTGCAGCACGGGCGCGTCGCCCGGACGGGCCGTCACCATCTTGAACCCCATCCATGCCAGGTAGGCCGCACCCAGCCACTGCACGGCATGGAAGGCCGCCGGGTACGTGGCGAGCAAGGTTGCCACGCCGGCCACGGCCAGCCACAGCAGCACCTGGTCACCCGCGATCACGCCCAGGGTGGCGGCCATGCCGCCTTTCAGTCCGCCCTTGCCGGTCGAGGTGATGAGTGCCAGATTGCCCGGGCCAGGAATGGCCAGAAACAGCACTATGGCGGCGACGAAAGCGCCGTAATCAGCTACGCCCAACATGTTCGTGACTCCCGGAATGGACGGTGAGTTTAAGCGACCGGCGCGGCGCGCCGTGTGTCGGGTTGCAGCGCGCGGCGGTTTGCGGCGTCAGGCGGGGCGGCGCGGGCGCATCCAGACAATGCAGCGCTCTGCATCCAACCCCGGCACGGCGAGCTGTTCCACGTGAAACACCTCGACGGAGGACGGCAACGCGGCGATCTCGTCCACAGGGTGCTTGCCCTTCATGGCCAGCCAGACCGCGCCATCGCCCAGCGCCTGGCCCGACCAAGTGGTGAAGTCCGGCAACGAGGCAAAGGCGCGGCAGCTCACTACGTCGAAGGCCTGCTGCAGGCTCTCCACGCGGGCATGGATCCCGTGCAGGTTGGGCAGCCGCAGTGCCGCAGCCGCCTGCTGGATGAACGCGGCCTTCTTGGCCACCGTGTCCACGCAGCTCACATCCAACTCCGGGCAGCAGATCGCAAAGACCACGCCCGGCAAGCCACCGCCAGAGCCCACGTCCAACAGACGCGGCCCGTTGGCGCCCTGCCCTGGCCCCTGGGCACGGCGCTCCGCCAGATGGCGGCGCAGCGGGAGCACGGCGGCCAGGCTGTCCAGCAGGTGGTGGGTCAGCATCTCCTGCGGGTCACGCACGGCCGTCAGGTTGTAGACCTTGTTCCACTTCTGCAGCAGGGCCAGAAAGTCGAGCAACTGGCGCATCTGCGCCTCGGACACATCCAGGCCCAGGGCTTCCACGCCCTGGCGCAGCGGGGCGTCCAGCAGGCTGACGGCGCTCATGCGGTGGCTTCCGCATCGGCGGCAGCGGGTTGGGCGCCCGCGCCAAAGCCCTTGAACCCGCCCTTCTTCAAATGCACCAGCAGCAGAGAGATGGCCGCCGGCGTCACGCCGGAAATGCGCGAGGCCTGGCCCAGCGTCTCGGGCCGGTGCTTCTGCAGCTTTTGCCGCACCTCGATCGACAGCGCCGCCACCTGAAGGTAGTCCAGCTCGGCTGGCAGGCGCAGGTTCTCGAAATGGGCGGCGCGCTGGATCTCGTCCTTCTGGCGGTCGATGTAGCCGGAATACTTGGCGGCAATGTCCAGCTGCTCGATGACTGGCTCGGCCAGTTCGCCCAGCGTTTCACGCGAAACATCGGCACTGGCGTACTTGCCGCCATCCAGCCCCATCAGCGCGGTGTACGACACGTCCGGGCGGCGCAGCAGCTCGAACAGGTTGTACTCATGCTCGATCGCCTTGCCCAGCACCCGGGTGGATTCGTCGGCCGGCAGGATGCGCGGGTTCACCCAGGTGCTCTTGAGCCGTTCGGTTTCACGTGAAACAGCATCGCGCTTGCGGCTGAAGGCCTCCCAGCGGGCGTCATCCACCAACCCCATGCGGCGACCGGTCTCGGTCAGGCGCATGTCGGCATTGTCTTCGCGCAGCTGCAGGCGGAACTCGGCGCGGCTGGTGAACATGCGGTAGGGCTCGGTCACACCCTTGGTGATGAGATCATCCACCAGCACGCCCAGGTAGGCCTCGTCACGGCCGGGCAGCCAAGGCCCGTCGCCCCGGCATTGCAGAGCCGCGTTGATGCCGGCAAACAGGCCCTGTGCCGCTGCCTCTTCATAGCCCGTCGTGCCGTTGATCTGCCCGGCAAAGAACAGACCCTGGATCTGGCGCGTCTCGAAGCTGCTCTTGAGGGAGCGCGGGTCGAAATAGTCGTACTCGATGGCGTAGCCCGGGCGCAGGATGTGCGCGTTTTCCATGCCCTTCATGCTACGCACCAGGTCGTACTGCACGTCGAACGGCAGGCTGGTGCTGATGCCGTTGGGGTAGAACTCGTGCGTGGTCAGCCCTTCCGGCTCCAGGAAGATCTGGTGGCTGTCCTTGTCGGCAAAGCGGTTGATCTTGTCTTCCACGCTCGGGCAGTAGCGGGGGCCCACGCCCTCAATCTTGCCGGTAAACATGGGGCTGCGGTCGAAGCCGCTGCGGATGATCTCGTGCGTGCGCTCGTTGGTGTGGGTGATCCAGCACGGCATCTGCTGCGGGTGCATGGAGGCACGGCCCATGAAGCTGAACACGGGCACCGCGCCCTCGTTCACGCCGCCGGGCATGCCGTCGCCCGGCTGCTCTTCACACTGGCTGAAGTCGATACTGCGGCCGTCGATGCGGGGGGGCGTGCCGGTCTTGAGGCGGCCTTGGGGCAGCTGCAGCTCTTTCAGGCGCGCACTCAGCGACACGGCGGGCGGGTCCCCTGCCCGGCCGGCAGCGTAGTTGTTCAAGCCCACATGGATCTTGCCGTCCAGGAAGGTGCCCGCGGTCAGCACCACGGTGCGGGACCGGAAGCGGATGCCGACCTGCGTGACGGCACCCACCACCCGGTCGCCCTCCACCATGAGGTCGTCCACCGCCTGCTGGAACAGCCACAGATTGGGCTGGTTCTCCAGCATCCGGCGGATGGCGGCCTTGTACAGGATGCGGTCGGCCTGGGCGCGGGTGGCCCGCACGGCCGGGCCCTTGGAGCTATTGAGGATGCGGAACTGGATGCCGCCTTCGTCCGTGGCCAGGGCCATGGCGCCGCCCAGCGCATCCACCTCCTTCACCAGATGCCCCTTGCCGATCCCGCCAATGCTTGGGTTGCAGCTCATCTGGCCCAGCGTTTCGATGTTGTGGGTAAGCAGCAGCGTCTTGCTGCCCATGCGGGCAGCCGCCAACGCGGCCTCAGTGCCGGCATGGCCGCCACCTACGACGATGACATCGAATTCCTGGGGGTACAACATGGAGTGCTCCGGGGCCGGTGCGGCCCGTAATGACAAGTCCCGGCGAACCATGCCCGGGCCCCTGCCCTGCCATCCGCCGGCCCCACGGCAGCGCTTGCGCCCACCAGGCACAGCTGGAAGGACTGCAGGGCAGCACTGGGGAACCCGCGATTTTCCCACTTTGGGGCGATCCTGTCTGTGGCTGTCCGGAGCGCCCTGGCTGGAGCACGGTTTCATCCACGCTGTTTCACGTGGAACAGCGGGGCTCGCGCGGTCCCTGCCGTGCAGGATTCATGCATCCGGGCTGTGCTTCAATGGCGCCACCATGCCAAAACTCCTCGTCTTCGCGGGCAGCACCCGCGCCCAGTCCTTCAACCGCCGCCTGGCCCACGCCACCGCGGAGATCGCGCGTGCCGCCGGCGCCCAGGTGACGCTGCTGGAACTGTCGGACTACGACATCCCCATGTACAACGCCGACCTGGAAGCAGCCGGCACGCCGCCCGACGTGCTGCGGCTCAAGGAAGTGCTGGATGCGCACCCCGCCTGGATCATCTGCTCGCCGGAGTACAACGGCAGCTACACCGCCCTGCTCAAGAACACCATCGACTGGGCCTCCAGCCCCGTAGCGGGCCACCCTGTCTGGAGCGATGGCGCGCGACCCTTCGCCGGCAAGGTGGTGGGCATGCTCAGTGCGTCCAATGGCGGCCTGGGCGGTCTGCGGTCACAGAGCCATCTGGCGCCACTGCTGGTCAATCTGGAGTGCTGGCTGGCGCCCCGGGCGTTCGCCTTAGGCCAAGCGGGCAGCGCATTCGACGCGCAAGGAGGCCTGGTGCAGGAAGCGCACCGTGACCGGGTCAAGGCGATCGTGGACCAGGTCCTGTGGGCAGCCGACCGGTTGCAGATGGTTGCAATAGCCTGAGGTCGGCGCGGAAGCGACTTGCAACGGTCACTGGATGGGGCTGGAAACGGCCAGGTCGCCCTCTACACGCCAGACCTCAATCCTGTTTTGATAGCAGGCGCGGGCCCCGGCGGAGACACCCGGCGGCCCAGTACCGGGGTTGCGGTGTGGGTCTTCGGCCTAACGGGCGCAGAAAGCTGTCACCATGGTTGCTCCCCTGTCTCTGCCCATGACGCTTCCGACCGATCTATCCCAGTTCATCTATTGCAGCGTGCTCAGTCCCGACGCCGCGCCGACCTGTGTCGCCGACATCATCCGGACCGCCCGCCGCGTGAATGCAGAGCGAGAAGTCACCGGCGTGCTCGTGTTCGACGGCCAACGGTTCTGCCAGTACATCGAAGGGCCCACGCCGCACATCGCCGACCTGGCCCGACGCATCGAACGCGATCCACGGCATACCGACTTCAGCCCCCAGCACCACGGCCCGCTGTGGGGAGCGCGGCGTTTCGCCCAGTGGTCCATGGCCTACGCCCTGGCCCCCGACCTGGAACCCTTGGACCGCCTGCGCGGGCTGCGCGGACTGCCTGCCGTCGAGTTGCTGCAAGAGCTGCTGCCCGATCTGGACCTGGGGCCTCTGCAGCCCGCCTGAGGCGTACGGGCCCTCCCCGGTTCCGCCAGGAATCTGCGGCGCCGCCCTACAGAGGGCACTAAGCACGGCCACGCGCTTCGCGCTAGCATGGCGGACTGTCCAATCCTCTCGGGTTTCCCATGAAGCTTTACTACAGCCCCGGCGCCTGCTCGCTGTCTCCCCACATCGCGCTGCACGAGGCCGGCCTGGCGTTCACCCCTGTGCTGGCCAGCACCAAGAGCCACAAGCTGCAGGACGGCACGGACTACTACACCATCAACCCGCTGGGCTACGTGCCCCTGCTGGAGCTCGACGACGGCACCCGCCTACGCGAAGGCCCGGCCATCGTCCAGTACATCGCCGACCTGGCCCCGCACAAGAACCTGGCCCCCGCCAACGGCACGCTCGCCCGCTATCGTCTTCAGGAGTGGCTGACCTTCATCGGCACCGAGCTGCACAAGGGTTTCGCCCCCTTGTTCAGGCCCACCACGCCCGAAGACTACAAGGGCATCGCCCGCCAGCAACTGCAGTCCCGCCTGCAATGGGTGGACGGCCAGCTCGACGGTAAGGAGTGGCTGATGGGCGAGCACTTCTCGGTCGCCGACGGCTATCTGTTCACCGTCTGCAACTGGAGCAAGTCCGTGGGGGTGGATCTGTCCACGTTCCAGCACCTCCAGGCCTATCTGGCCCGCGTGGGCGCCCGCCCTGCCGTACAGACGGCCCTCAAGGCCGAAGGCCTGCTGAAGTAAGGGCTTCGCCAGCTTGCCTGCCAGGCCCGCGTCCGCTTCCCGCGGTGCGGGCCTTTTGCTTTCCCGGCTCCGGCAAGACGTTCCACGTGAAACAACGGCCGCCCAGCTAGCACAAAACGCAAGAGCCCACCGCTGGTTGGTGCACTGCAGCAAAAGCGGTTTCCGGGTAACGTTCCTCCAGCTGCTGTACTGGCAGTGGCACCTCTCGATCTGCATCCAACACGAACAAAGGATTTACCGATGAGCACTCTTTTCGATCCGATCCAGGCCGGCGATCTGCAACTGGCCAACCGCATCGCGATGGCACCGCTGACGCGCAACCGCTCGCCCAACGCCATCCCCAAGGACATCACGGCCACCTACTACGCCCAGCGCGCCACGGCCGGCCTGCTCATCACCGAAGCCACCGCCATCAGCCATCAGGGCCAGGGCTATGCCGACGTGCCGGGCCTGTACGGCACGGAGCAGTTGGACGGTTGGAAGAAGGTGACGGCTGCCGTGCATGAGCGTGGCGGCAAGATCGTCACCCAGCTGTGGCACGTGGGCCGCATCTCGCACGTGGATCTGCAGCCGGACGGCGGCAAGCCCGTCGCGCCCTCGGCCATCACGGCCAAGTCCAAGACCTACCTGATCGACAAGGCCACCGGCAAGGGCCACTTCGCGCCCACCTCCGAGCCCCGCGCGCTGGACGCCTCCGAGCTGCCCGGCATCGTGCACGACTACGCCGCAGCCGCGCGCAACGCGGTGGAGACGGCCGGCTTCGACGGCGTGGAGATCCACGGCGCCAACGGCTACCTCCTCGACCAGTTCCTGAAGACCGGCGCCAACCAGCGCACGGACGACTACGGCGGCAGCATCGAGAACCGCGCCCGCCTGCTGCTGGAAGCCACGCGCGCCGCGGTGGACGCCATCGGCGGCGGCAAGGTCGGCATCCGCCTGTCGCCCGTCACGCCTGCCAATGACATCGTGGACGCCGATCCCCAGCCGCTCTTCGACTACGTGGTGCGCCAGCTCGCACCGCTGGGCCTGGCCTACATCCACGTCATCGAAGGCGCGACCGGCGGCCCCCGCGAAGTGGAAGGCCGTCCCTTCGACTACGCCGCGCTCAAGGCCGCCTACCGCGCCGCTGGCGGCACCGGCGCCTGGATGGTGAACAACGCGTACGACGGCGCCCTCGCTGCCCAGGCCGTGGCCACCGGCGATGCCGACATCGTCGCCTTCGGCAAGGCCTTCATCTCCAACCCCGACCTGGTGGAGCGCCTGCGCAAGGACGCACCGCTGAACCCGTGGGACCAGAGCACGTTCTACGGCGGCGGCGAGAAAGGCTACACCGACTACCCGACGCTCTCCTGAACGGAGCACGGATGGCCCGGCCGCGGCGTCCCGCCGTGGCCCGCCGGG
>JAEWPH010000076.1 GCA_023460715.1 Pseudomonadota bacterium
GCATAGCGCTGGTAGGCCTGGCTGGCGGCCAGCACGGTCGTGTGCGTGGCATTTCCATCGGCCACCGCATCGGTGGCGGCCGAGAGCTTGTGGAAGTACAGCTGGTAGCGGTCGACCACCGCCGGCGGTAGGGCGGCGGCGGCCATGGCCGGTGCGTTCTCGGCCAGGGAAGCGGCGAAGAACTGCGCGCTGTCCACTGCCCGGTCCTGCCCCGAGTGCATCACCTGCACCTGCCGCGGCCGGCCCTGAAAGGTGTCGCCGGCGAACAGCTCGGGATCGCGCTGCGCCAGGCGCGCGGCCAGGCCCCGGTGCTCGGCGATGCCCACCTGGGTGAGGTTGCCGTAGCCCGGCGTGCCGATGCCCGCCACGCCCCAGCCCAGCAGGAAGTTGGCGCGCATGATCCTCTCGACATCGGCGCCCATCTGGCGGCCCAGCGGCGTCAGCGCGCCATCGGCCTGGGCGCGCGTCCAAAGGTTCAGCACGGCGTCGTCGTACTTCATCGCCGACAGGCCGCGGCTGCCGTGGCGGGCCACCAGCTCGGTATACACCTTGGCGAAGCCCGCGGGCGGCGGCTCGTAGCTGCCGAGCGGCTGGCGGGGCTGGTAGGCGGTCTTGGTGGCGTAGTCGCCCGCGGCAACCGCCGGGGCCGGGTCGCCGTCGCCGCCTCCTCCGCCACACGCTGCAAGGCACAGCGCGGTGGCCGCGAGGGAAAGGGTCAGGCGAAAGGAAGAAGCAGGCATGGGGAGGCGCGGCGAACGCGAGGAACAGGTGCCGGCAGCCTATCGACGGACCATGACCGGTGCGTGACCGCCGTAACCGCCCTGTGGCGGGCAGCAGCCATTGGATCCAAGGAGCGCTGGGGGGCGTTCGCCGTCCACCGCCTCGCCGCCGTTCAAGGCGCCATCGCCTCGCCTTCCGCCACGGCCCGACGGGGTGGATGCCCACCGCGTGCAGCCCCGGTGGCCCCATGCACAACGCACGGGGTGGCGCCGTGCGATCTGCCGCGCCCAGGCCCAGGCCCAGGCCCTGCCCCGCCCTGGCAGGCATCACTTCAAAATCAATAGCGGCATGCGCTTGCTGGGTGGGCGCCAGCAGCCTGAAAGGCTTGTATCCAGCGGACAGCCCGCGCCGGACTCACTGGCAGGCCCCGGCAGCAGGCTCAGGCCGCGGGCCGGTCCAGCAGCCCCGGCAGCTCGCCCATGTCGCTCATCACATGGTGCGCCCCGGCGGCGCGCAGGGCCTCGGGCGAGCCGTGGCCGATGGGCGACGGGCTGTAGCCCACCACCTTCGCGCCTGCCGCCACGCCGGCGGTGACGCCCGTCACGGTGTCCTCCACCACCAGGCAGCGCGCCGGGTCGATGCCCAGTGCGGCCGCGGCGGCCAGGTACACATCGGGCGCGGGCTTGCTGCGGGGCATTTCGTGTCCGCTGAAGACCCGGCCCTCGAAGTACGGCATCAGGCCCACCTTGGCCAGCTGCATCTCGACCTTGAAGCGGTCGGCGCCCGACGCGCAGGCGATGCGGCCCTGCAGCCGCGCGTGCACAGCAGCCACCGCATCCACGGCGCCGGCAATGGCCACCAGGTGCTGCTCCAGCGCCACGTTGCGCCGCGCGTAGAACGCCGCCATCCAGTCCTCGGTGAGCGGCCGGCCCGTGTGGTGCTCGATGGCCGCGCGCTCGTCGCGCACGGCCTTGCCCACGAACTGGCGCATGCATTCCTCGGGTGTCATGCGCCAGCCCATCTCGTCCAGCATGTCGCGCAGCACGCCGTTGGTGAGCGGCTCGCTGTCCACGAGCACGCCATCGCAATCGAACAGAACCGCGTCAAAGGAAGGCATGGGGAGGCACTCTTTCATGAAGGGGAAGGGAGGAGGGAAAGGAGACGGGCCGGCAGCCGCGACCCCATGGCCACTGGCCACACGGCGACGTGCCACCCGTGCGGGCAGGCCGGCCCGCGGCGCTGGGTTTTCGAATCTACCCGATCGGCAGCCCGGCCGCGCCTCCCGCCACCCGCGCAGTGCACCGCCGGCAAGGGCGACCTGCCGCGGCCACAAAAAAAGGGCGCCCGAGGGCGCCCCAATGCCTGTCCTGAAAAAGGTCCCTCAGGGGAACGTCGGGCCCGCCAGCGGATGGCGCAGGCCGACCGCATTCTTCACCGAAAGGGTGTAGATCTTGCCGTCGGAAAGGCCCACGTCGCTGAAGAAAAAGAAACCCTGCGCGGCACGCTCGTTGAGGCGGGCGACCAGCTGGTCCAGCGAGCCCTGGCTGCTTTCCTCGACCCGGTACTCGACCGGCCCGTTCTGCGCCGAGCTCTTCTCGAACAGCGCCACAGTGCTCCCCTCCACCAACAACGCGCCCACGTACACGAAGCCCTGTGCGCCCAGCTCGTTCAACTGCTGCAGCAGGGCCGCGCCATTCGCCGCGCCTGCATCGCGCACGGTGTAGGCATAGGTCGTGGCCGACGCATCCTTGCCGTAGAGCGAGAACGAATCGCTGCCCGCCATCAGCGGACCGAAGAAGCGGTAGCCCCGTGCACCCTGCGCGTTCAGCTGTGCATCGAAAGCCGCGCGGCTGACGGCCCCCGTAATCGGCTGGCGCTCGTAGCTGTAGGTGTTGCTGCGGGATGCGTCCCGCACGTAGAGCGAACGCAGATCGGAGCCCGAGCTAAACGCCATGGGTGCCTTGTACAGAAAGCCTTGCGCACCCTGCGCGTTCATCTGCGCCAGGGCTGCATCGGCAGACGCAGCGATCGGCTGCGTGGCGTATTCCAGGCGCGCCCCCGCATGGGCGGTGTCGGACACGTAGAAATCGCCGAAGGTGCCCTGCGAAGCCCCCAGCGTGGACAGGAACGCATAGCCTTGCGCGCCCTGCGCGTTCATGGCGGCCAGCGCGCCGGCAAAGTCCGTGGACGCTGCCGCCAGCCGGTACTGCCCGGTCACCAGTGCGGGGGTGGTGGGCGGCGTGGGCGCCGGTTCGGGCGCGGGCGCCGGTGCGGGTGCAGGCGCAGGTGTCCCGGGGTCAGTGCCACCACCGCCCGGGGCAGGCGCTGCGTCGCCGCCGCCCCCGCCGCCTCCGCAAGCCGCCAACAGGGCGAGCATGGCTGCGGCCGCCGTGCGGCGGCTGATGTCTGTGGTTCTGGTCGTGGTCCGGGTGAAATTCATGCTGAGACTGATACGAAAGCCAGGCCCCGAAAGGGCCGGCGGGAAGAGAAAAAATAAGGGAGGCCGCCTGTGGCGTGAGAGCCACGGAAAGGGCTGCGCAGCGGGGGCCGAACCCGGCCACCCATCCCACGGCTGAGGTACATTCTTGTGACCTCCCGACCCCACGCCCACCCCTCCTTGGTGGGGTCGTGGTTACTCCATGCGGCAGACGCAACGCCGCAGGCGGCGCGCCCGCCAACGGCCCCCTGAGGGGCACTCGACAGCCCCCTCGCGACAGGATTGCCCTTGAACCCCTCTGATTTCCCCGATCCGCACAGCGTGCGTTACGCCCTGGTCGTGGACGACCATCCGCTGGTGGCGCGCGGGATGACCGAATTCCTGCGGTTACATAAGCAACTATCGGATGCAATCTGTGTGGGGACGGCGCAGGAGGCCTTACACACCATCGCGCGGCGCGGCACGCCGGCCCTCGCCTTGGTGGACTTCTGGCTGGCCGACGGGGCCACGACCCATTTCGTGCGCGACATGCAGGCCCTGGCACCCGGCGTGCGCGTGCTCATGGTGAGCGGCGACAGCCACGGGGCCATCGTGACCAAGGTGCGCAGCAGTGGCGCACACGGTTTTCTCCACAAGCAGCAGGACCCCGAGGTCTTCACCGCGGCCGTCGACGCCGTACTGGCCGGCGGCACATGGTTCGATGCGCCGCTGCCCGACACGTCGGCCGCGCCGCTGTCGCGCGAGGTGCCCCTGCACCCCAGCGATCTCGGGCTCACGGCCCGCCAGGGCCAGATCCTGGCCTTCATCCTCGACGGCCAGCCCAACCGCCACATCGCCACGGCGCTGAATGTCTCGGAGCACACCGTCAAGGAACACGTGACGGCCATCCTGGGCAAGCTCGAGGTGCGCAACCGCGTGGAGGCCATCACCAAGCTGCGCGGCGTGCGGCTGGAGATTCCGCCGCTCTATTGAGACGGTGGGGGCACCCCCCTCAAGACAGGGCCGAGGTGCGCCGCGCGGCCTCGAGCCAGCGCGTGAGCACGGCATGCAGTGCGTCCGGAGCGAGCGGCTTGCGAAACACCAGATAGCCCTCTTCCTCGGCCTGCTGCAGTTCGGGAATGCGCCCCTGGTCGGCGCTCACCATGGCGCCCCGTGCATGGCCGCAGCGTTCCAGCAGCGCCTGCAGCACGGCAAAGCCACTCTCGCCCGCCGTCAGGCGCTGGTCGCACAGGATGGCGTCGGGGGCAAAGCCCCGCTCCAGCCACGCCAGGGCCTCGGGCCCGCTGGCGGCCGTCTCGACGCGCAGCCCCCAGGACTGCAGCAGCTGGGCCAGCGCCGACGCGACCTGCGGATCGTCCTCCACCAGCAGGCAATCGCCTGCCAGCGACTGCACCCGCGTGGAGGCCGCCGGCGGCGGTGGGGGCGGCAGGGCAGTGCCGGGCCCTGCCCCGGGCGTCGCCGCAGCTACCGCATCCGGCGCAGCGAGCACGTTCAACCAGAAGCACGAGCCGCGTCCGGAGGTCGACTCGAATCCGTACTCCGCGCCGATCAGCCGCGCCGACCGCGCCACCACAGCCAAGCCCAGACCGTGGCCTTCCGCCCCCTGCGCCGCCTGCACGCCGCGGAAGTACGGAGCGTACACGCGGTGGCGGTCTTCCTGCGCCACGCCGGCGCCCGTGTCCCAGACCTCGATGCGCCATTGGCCCTGCCGCTGGCGCACGCCGATCAGCACCCCGCCGGAGCGGGTGTAGCGCAGCGCGTTCTGCGCCAGGTTGAAGACCATCTGCCGCAACAGCGCCGGGTCGGCCCGCACGCAGGGTTCGCGATGGCGGGGCAGAAACAGCCGCAGCCGCAGGCCGCGCATGGCGGCATCGGGGGCGAACACCGTGGCCACATCCTCGAACACGGCGCGCACGTGCACGTCCTCACGCCGCGCCACGAAGCTGCCGGACTCCAGCCGCGACAGGTCCAGCAGCGCGTTGAACATGAAGGACAGCGAACGCACGCATTCCTGCACGTCGCGCAGCACCGGGGCGAGTTGCGCGTCCGCATTGCGCTGCTGCGCCGTCTCCACCAGCAGGCCCATGGCATGCAGGGGCTGGCGCAGGTCGTGGCTGGTGGTAGAGATGAAGCGGTTCTTGTCCTCCAGCGCACGCTCGGCCTGCTCCTTGGCCAGCCGGTAGCCTTCGGCCAGCTGCTGGCGTTCGCGCTCCCGCTCGACCTGCTGCACCACGAACCGCCGCGATCCCCAGGCGTGCCGCAGGATCACCGCGCCGTACAGGGCCACCAGCGCCAGCATGGCCTGCCAGCGCTCGGGGAAGTACCAGACCACGGCCGCCAGGGTCGGCCCGTAGGCGGCGAGAAAGAAGGGCACGAAGATGCGCGGCTGCGGCGCGAGGAACGTGGTACCCGACGCGATCACGGCGCAGATCACGAGGTACACGATGAGCCGGAACTCCTGCGGCGCACCCTGCGTGAGCAAGATGGGCAGGGCCCAGAACATGCCGTCGAGCCCCGCCAGCGTCTGGAAGACCCGCTCCCAGCGCGACACCACGGCGGCGTCCGAGAGAGCGGCGTCCCGATGGAAGCGCCGCTGCAGGAGCCACAGCACGGTCGCGAAGACGAGGAACGAACCCCACCACGCCAGCATGGGCCCCGCGGGCGCGCCGGTGCGCACGTACAGCCACGTGAGCACGCCCGGGATGACGATGGCCGGGATCTCCGACGTTCCCCCGCGCGAGGCGAAGGAATGCAATAGCTGCCGGCGCGCCGACAGGTCCATCAGCACCTGGGGCGAATGCACCTCGGGCGCGGCGTCGGGCAGGCGCGATTCAGCAAACCGCGAATCGGGATAGCGGCTGTCGGGGGCGTTCAGCATCGTTCGGCAAGGGAGTGGACTGTGCGGCGAGGAAAGACGGCAGGCTCAGCCGCCCGGGAATTCACCGTCCACGTAGAACCAGCGCCCGTCCGTGCGCACGAAGCGGCTGCGCTCGTGCAGGCGGTGCGCCCGCCCGGTGGCGTCTCGCTGGCGGGCGACGAACTCGACCTCGGCATGGTCCGGGTCCAGGCTGCGGTGCGCCCGCACCTCCAGGCCCAGCCAGCGCGTGCCGGCATCGAAGTCCAGCGTGGCGGGGCGCTGCGCGGGCGCCCACGTGGCCTGCAGATAGCGCGCGTCCTCGCGCACGAAGGCGGTGTAGCGCGACCGCATGAGGCTGGCCGCATCCGGCGCAGGGCAGTCATCGAAATGGTCGATGTAGCGCCCGCAGCAGTCCGCATAGGACAGCGGCCGGGCGCGGGCGTCCTGCCGGCCGCAGGGGCACGGCGCAGCGGACGCGGCTGGCGCCGCCGTGGCGCGGCTCACTTCATGGCGCCGAACACGCGGCGCAGGATGTCGCTGCCGGTGCCGACCGGGTCGCGGCGGATCTTGCGCTCCTCCTCGCCGATCATCACGTACAGGCCGTCCAGCGTCTTGCCCGTCACGTACTGGGCCAGGTTGGCATCTTCCTTGCGCAGCAGCCCGTAGGCTGCGGCCTTGCCGGCGAAGCTGTTGTACTGCTGCGTGAGGCCGACCTTCTCGGTCGCCTGCGTCACCACCGGCAGAAAACGCTGGCCCAGGGGCGCGCGCGTCTTGGTGGCGAAGAACTCGGTCACCGAGGTCTC
This sequence comes from Pseudomonadota bacterium, assembly GCA_023460715.1. GTDB lineage: Bacteria > Pseudomonadota > Gammaproteobacteria > Burkholderiales > Burkholderiaceae_C > Paracidovorax. The sequence goes on from JAEWPH010000076.1 coordinate 6,818, forward strand.
GCCGCCCGCGAGGATGTTCTTGGCGTCGGTCACCGTCATGGACTGCACCGCGCCCACCAGCAGGTCCTTGCCCATGGGCACGGCCTGCTCGGCCGCGCGATTCATGGTGGTGACGAGCTCATCGATGCGCCGGCCCTGGCCGAACTGGCGCAGCAGCTTGGCCGCGCTCTCCAGTTGCCCCGGCAGCGGGATGCGCACCTTGGGGTTGCCGAGAAAGCCGTCGGTCTGGCCGAGCAGCGCCACCGCGGCTTCTGCGCCGCGGGTGAGCGCGGTCTTGACGCCGCTGCTGGCGTCGGCATTGGACAGATCGGCCAACGCGAGCGCCTGCGCCTGCCGGTACGTGCCCAGCAGCAGGGCGCCGACGGCACCCAGGCCAGCATGGTGAAAATTGCGACGTTGCATGGCGGAGTCCTTCCCGAATCCAGGGAGACCAAAGCGCGCCCTGAGCCGGCTATTTTTGCAGATGCCCGCGCTTAGAACGTGTTTACGATCTCGCAGGGGTCGCGTTGGAGCGCAATCGGAATGAGTGGACGCTTCGGATGCGCCGCATGGGCTCGTGCCCATGCAAGCATTCGAGGCGTTCAATCGCCCGATTTCGCTCC
>JAEWPH010000077.1 GCA_023460715.1 Pseudomonadota bacterium
GTCCAGGCCTTCGAGCACCACCTGCGCGCCCGGCTCCAGCCCGGTCTGCACCAGCACGTATTCGCCGTCGCTGGCGCCCAGCGTCACGCGGCGCAGCCGGGCCTTGCCCTCCTGCACGGTGTAGACGTAGGGGCCCTGGCTGCCGTACTGCACGGCATCGGCGGGCACCACCAGCGCGCTGGGGTGCGTGCGCACCTGCAGCCGCACGTTCACGAACTGGTTGGGGAAGAGGCCGTCGTCGGCATTGTCGAACTGGGCCTTCAGGCGCAGCGTGCCGGTGGCCGTGTCGATCTGGTTGTCCAGCGTGGTCAGGCGGCCGGCGGCGATCTGCTGGCGCTCGGCCCGGTCCCAGGCCTGCACCACCGGGCGCATGCCGCCCTGGCTGCTGGCACGCACGGCGGCCAGCTGCGTTTCGGGCACAGAGAACACCACGGCGATGGGCCGGGTCTGCGTGAGGGTCACCAGACCCTGCGTGTCGGCGGCGGAAACGAGGTTGCCGGCATCGACGCGGCGCAGGCCCAGGCGGCCTGCCGCCGGCGCCTCGATGCGCGTGTACGACAGCTGCAGCCGGGCCTCGGCCACCTGCGCCCGCACGGCCTGCCCGCTGCCGCGCAGCTGGGCGACCAGCGCCTCCTGGGTGTCCAGCTGCTGGCGGGCGATGGAGTCTTGCTGGAACAGGCTGCGATAGCGCGCCAGATCGCGCTCGGCGCTTTGCAGCTGGGCCTGGTTCTGCTGCTGCTGGCCCTCGGCCTGCGCCAGGCGCACGCGGTAGGGCTCGGGGTCGATCTCGGCCAGCAGCTGGCCGCGCCGCACCTCCTGCCCTTCCTGGAACAGCACGCGCGCCAGCGTGCCGTCCACGCGGCTGCGCACCACCACGGTCTGCAGCGGCGTGACCGTGCCGATGGCCTTGATCTGTTCGGTCAGCGGCCGCTGCTGCACCGGCGCGAGGCGCACCGGAATCGGACCGCGCCACGGGTTGGGGCCGGCCTCGGCCGGTTGCGACGGGCGCCGCATCGCGTACCAGGCCGTGGCGGCCACGGCGGCCAGCACGAGCACGGCCAGCACGCGCAGCCACAGGTGCCGCGTGGAGGCAGGCGGCGCATTCTCAGAAACTGTTGGGACCATGGGTATCGGACCGTCGGAGGGCGTAGGCGTGGGCGCTGAAGGCGGATGGGCGGGGCGGGCCGGGTGCCCGCAGGGCGCCGCATCGGCCACCACCCGGCTGCTGCCGCCGGGCGGGCCCCGGGACTGTAGCCGATCCTGCTGGCTCAAATGAGAATGACTGGCAATAAGTGCCTATTGGGTCCGCCAGCGGGACCGGCCAAGGCGGCGTGCGTGGGCCGCGGCTGCGCCGGAAGCGGTGGCCGGGCCTGGCAACGGCGGCCCCCACGCTGTGCCGGCGCCGGAATGCCCGCAGGAATGAACGGCCCAGCGACTCAGCGACTCAGCAACAGGGGCGCATGGGGCGCATAGGGGCGCGGTGCCGTGGCTTCTTCCGCGACCCTTCGCCAGCCCGGTCGCCGCACGGCAGTACGGCGCAGCAGCAGCAGCGGCCGCTGTATCGGTGGTCAGGGAACTATCAAAACAATAGCTGCCTGCGCTTGCCATGCATGGAATTCCAATAGTTTTCTATCGGAGTCCGTTGCTTAGCAAGCGCAGTCAGCTATTTATTTGGTAGCTACCTTTCCCGCCGCAAGCGGCGGGCAGGGCGCGTACGGGCCCGCAAAGGGCCCGCAAGAGGCCCGGTGGTCAGGCCGCCAGGCGCTTTTCCAGGGCGGCCTTGGTTTCCAGCAGCTCCTGGGGCAGGTGGTAGGCCAGCTGGTCGAAGTGCGTGGTGTGCAGCTTCAGTTCCTCGGCCCAGGCGGCCTTGTCGATGCTGGTCACGGTCTGGAACTGGTCGGCGGAGAAGTCCAGGCCCGTCCAGTTGATCTCGGCGTACTGGGGCGCGGTGCCGAAGGGCGTGTTCTCGCCCGTGGCCTTGCCTTCGATGCGGTCGATCATCCACTTCAGCACGCGCATGTTGTCGCCGTAGCCGGGCCAGACGAACTTGCCGTCGGCATCCTTGCGGAACCAGTTGGTCGTGTAGATCTTGGGCAGCGTGGCGCCCGATGCGGCCAGCTTGTCGCCCAGGTTCAGCCAGTGCTGGAAGTAGTCGCTCATGTTGTAGCCCATGAAGGGCAGCATGGCGAACGGGTCGCGGCGCACCACGCCCTGGGCACCGAAGGCGGCAGCGGTGGTTTCCGAACCCATGGTGGCGGCCATGTAGACGCCTTCCGTCCAGTTGCGGGCCTCGGTCACCAGCGGCACGGTGGTCGAGCGGCGGCCACCGAAGATGAAGGCGTCGATCTTCACGCCCTTGGGGTCGTCCCAGGCCTCGTCCAGCGCGGGGTTGTTGGTGGCGGCCACGGTGAAGCGGGCGTTGGGGTGGGCGGCCTTGGCGCCGGTTTCCTTGGCGATCTGGGGCGTCCAGTCCTTGCCTTGCCAGTCGATCAGGTGATCGGGCAGGCCGCCGGTGTCCTTCTCCATGCCTTCCCACCACACGTCGCCGTCATCGGTCAGCGCGACGTTCGTGAAGATCACGTCCTTGTTCAGGCTGGCCATGCAGTTGGGGTTGGTGTGGTAGTTCGTGCCGGGGGCCACGCCGAAGTAGCCGGCCTCGGGGTTGATGGCGCGCAGGCTGCCGTCGGCCTGGGGCTTGATCCAGGCGATATCGTCGCCGATGGTGGTGACCTTCCAGCCTTCGAAGGCCTTCGGGGGCACCAGCATCGAGAAATTGGTCTTGCCGCAGGCGCTCGGGAAGGCCGCAGCCACGTGGTACTTCTTGCCTTCGGGGTTGCTCACGCCCAGGATCAGCATGTGCTCGGCCAGCCAGCCCTGGTCGCGGCCCATGGTGGAGGCGATGCGCAGCGCGAAGCACTTCTTGCCCAGCAGCGCGTTGCCGCCGTAGCCCGAGCCGTACGACCAGATTTCGCGCGTCTCGGGGTAGTGCACGATGTACTTGGTCTTGTTGCAGGGCCAGGACACGTCCTGCTCGCCGGCGGCCAAAGGTGCGCCGACGGTGTGCACGCAGGGCACGAAGTCGCCTTCCACGCCCAGCACGTCGTACACGGCCTTGCCCATGCGGGTCATGATCTTCATGTTGACGGCCACGTAGGGGCTGTCGGACAGCTCGATGCCTACGTGCGCGATCGGCGAGCCCAGCGGGCCCATGCTGAAGGGCACCACGTACATGGTGCGGCCCTTCATGCAGCCGTCGAACAGCGGCTGCAGCGTGGCGCGCATCTCGTCCGGGGCCATCCAGTTGTTGGTGGGGCCGGCGTCTTCCTTCTGGGCCGAGCAGATGTAGGTGCGGTCTTCCACGCGGGCCACGTCCGACGGATCGGACCAGGCCAGGTAGCTGCCGGGGCGCTTGGCGGGGTTGAGCTTCTTGAAGGTGCCGGCATCCACCAGCTGCTGGCAGAGGCGGTCGTACTCTTCCTGCGAGCCGTCGCACCAGTGGATGTTGGCGGGCTTGCACAGGGCGGCCATGTCGGCCACCCAGGCCAGCAGGCGGGCATTTTTGACGTATGCGGGGGCCTGGAGGTCGAGGCCTTGCATGGTGGGTGCGTTCATCGCGGAGCTTCCTTAAGTTGAAAAACGTTTTTTCAAAGGAAGCGAACCACAACGGTACGACGGCGGCCTGCGCACAAAACGGTCTGAGCGCTGCCTTTGAAAAAACGGCTTGGAGCTCAGTCGGCGGGCGGATGCACGGGGCAGGCGCCGCGGGCAGAACCGGCGGCAGTTCCACGGCATCCGCGGGTCGGCTGGGATGACGATTTTATGAACCCGCCCCGTAAATGTCTGTCAGACTTCGGCCTAATCCATGCAAAAGATGCATGGGGTTATGCGCACCAGGTGCTGGTCAAACCGCCTGCTGCTTCCACTGCGCATGGCCCGCCCGGCGCAACTCGCACGCCGGGCAGGTGCCGCAGCCGTAGCCCCAGGCGTGCAGCGTGTCCCGGACGCCGTGGTAGCAGGTGTGCGACTGCTGCACGATGATGTCCACCAGCGCGTCGCCGCCCAGCGTGCGGGCCAGCTCCCAGGTCGTCGCCTTGTCGATCCACATCAGCGGCGTCTCGAAGGTGAAGCGCTGGCCCATGCCCAGCGATACGGCCACCTGCAGCGCCTTGAGCGTGTCGTCGCGGCAGTCGGGGTAGCCCGAGAAATCCGTCTCGCACATGCCCCCCACCAGCGTCTGCAGCCCGCGCCGGTAGCCCACGGCAGCGGCCAACTGGAAGAACAGCAGGTTGCGCCCCGGCACGAAGGTATTGGGCAGGCCGGCTGCCGTCATCTGGATGGCGGTGTCGCGCGTCAGGGCCGTGTCGCTGATCTGGCCCAGCACGGCCAAGTCGACCATGTGGTCCTCGCCCAGGCGCTCGCGCCACTGGGGAAAGCGCTCGCGCAATGCGGCCAGCACCTCCTGGCGTGCGGCCAGCTCCACCTGGTGCCGCTGGCCGTAATCGAAGCCGATGGTCTCCACATGCCCGAAGTGCGTGAGCGCCCAGGCCAGGCAGGTGGTGGAGTCCTGCCCCCCGGAAAAGAGGACGAGTGCGTGGCCGGGTCTCATGGGCGGTGTCATGGCAGAAAAAAGAAAGAAAAGGAAAGGGAAAGAGGGTGGCAGTGCGCCGGGACGTAAAAAAGCCCCGCGGTGCGGGGCTGCTGCGCGGGCGCCGGGCGCCTCAGGCCATGTAGATCGCGATGAACGCCAGCAGAAACATCAGCACACCGCCCACGACGGGCAGCACGATGGGCATCAACGGCACCACGGCCTCCACAGCGTCGGGAACATGCGTCTCGCCAGCGTGCGGCGCGGTGGTGTTGTCGTGTGCCATGCGTTGTCTCCTGCGGTGTTCTGCTTAAAAGTTACGCAATTCTAGCGGCGCACGCGCGCCTCCGCATACGGCGATACCCCAATCCGGCGCTAGCGCGCCAAAGGGCTATGCGCGCTGGGTGTGGACCTTTGCGCCTCACCGAGACAAACCATGAGCACTGCGTGCGCTGAAGCGCGGCCCGAGACCAGCAACCGCCGCGCAAGGGCCGCCCCGCCGCGCTGGCGGTGTCCCTCCTTCCCGGCGAAGCCGAGAGAAGGGGGAAGGCGCGCAGCGCATCAGGGGGATGCTCTCTAGTACGGCTTGCGCTCCGCCGCCGCAGGCGGCACCCACTGGTACAGCCAGGTCTCCGTGATCGGCTCCTTGCCGTTGCGCAAGAACAGGCGGATCGTGATGGGCTCGGTGCTTTCGTCCTCGGGGCGGATGTCGAACATCGCCCGATAGCCCTTCACCGATGCCAGCGGGCGGGCGGAGGTGATCTCGATCTTGCCCCGGCTGGCGGTGATGACCGGTTCCACCTGGGCGTCCGGCCCCAGTCGGGCCAGCACCTCGCCCGCGAAGTCCACCGCGAAGCGCCAGGAGAAGTACTTGCGCGGCTGGCCGACGACGCCGCCGAGGCCGGTGCGCGTGGCCACGCAACGCCCCAGGGCCGACTGTGCCGGGGGCTGCGCGCCCCAGAACAGACGGTAGCCCAGCAGCCATTCCTCGCCGGGCTGCGGCTTGCGCTCGGGATGCCAGAAGGTGACGACGTTGTCGAAGGTCTCGTCGATCGTCGGAATCTCCACCAGCTGGATGGACCCCTTGCCCCAGCCCGCCTTGGGCTCCACCCACAGCGAAGGGCGGCGCTCGTAGAACACGCCGTCGTCCTGGTAGTGGTCGAAGTTGCGGTCGCGCTGCAGCAGGCCGAAGCCGCGCGGGTTCTCGTCCGTGAAAGCGTTGAACTGCAGCGTGGGCGGGTTGGTGATGGGGCGCCACACCCATTCGCCGTTGCCGCGCCACATGGCCAGGCCGTCGGAATCGTGGATCTCCGGGCGCCAGTCGTTGGCCATGCGGTGGTCGTTCTCGCCGTGCTGGAACATGCTGGTGCAGGGCGCGATCCCCAAGCGTTCGATGGCCTTGCGCGGGTAGAGCGCAGCGTCGATATCCATCACCTGCAGGTCGTTGCCGCCCTCGGCCGGGGTGATGGCGAAGCGGTAGGCGCCGGTGATGCTGGGCGAGTCGAGCAGCGCCATCACCACCACGGTGCTGGAGCCGGGTGCGGGGCGCTCCAGATAGAACGCGGTGAAATCGGGAAACTCCTCGGGGCGCTCCATGCCGGTGTCGATGGCCAGGCCCCGGGCAGACAGGCCGTACTGCCACTCGCTGCCCACGGCGCGGAAGTAGCTGGCCCCCAGAAAGGCGGCCACGTCGCGCACCGGGTCGGTGTGGAAGTTCAGACGGAAGCCCGCGAAGCCGAGGTTGGCGGGCAGGTCGCCGGCCTTCAGGCCGCTCTTGCCGTAGTCGAACATGGCCGGGTCGTAGGCCAGTTCCTGGGCGCGGCCCTCCGCCACCGAGAACAAATGCACGGGCTTCTTGAAGAACAGGCCCAGATGGAAGAACTTGGCCTGGAAGCGCAGCTTCTCGTCCGCCCACAGGGCGTGGTCGGGCCTGAACTGGATGGACTGGTACTGGTCCCAGTCGAGCTGGCTCACGGACGCGGGCAGTTCGCCTTCATGGGACACGTAGGGCTTGCCCGCCAGGGCGCGGGCTTGGCCCTTGAGCGTGGCGAAGTCGAAAGCCTGGGCAGCGCCCAGCGGCTTCAGGGCGGCGAAGGCCTGCGTCCAGTTCAGGCCGAGGCCGCCGGCGGTAGCCAGGGCGGCGCCGCGGCCCAGGGTGCGCAGGAAATGACGTCGTTCGGGTCGTTGCATGGGTTCGAAGTGTGTCGAAATCCTGACGGCTTCGATGCAACGGCGTGTGTTTTGCCGGGCATTTGCCTGCAAATCGCAGCAAAACGCGGTGTTTTCCTACGACTCGGCACGACGGCTCCTACAAGGGCGGGCCGGCGCGCAAAAAAAGCCGGAGCGCGCGCGAGTGCACCGGCCTCTGCGTTCGCTCAGCGTTGGCGGCGCCCTTCCGGGTCGCTGGGGCCGTTGCGGTCCGACAGCAGCTCGGCGGGCGGCGCCAGGTCGCCGCTGTCGCTGCCTTCGGCCTCCCAGGTGCCGCCAGCGCGCGTAGTGTTGCCGCGGGGGTGGCCCATGTCAGTGCCGTCGTCGAAATTGAGCGGGCCGTCCTGCGGCATGTCGTCGAACGCGTGGGCCGAGACGTCGTTGAGCGAGTCGGAGACATCGTCCTCGGCGCTCAGGCGGTCGTTGATGTCGTCGCCCTCGGGCAGCTCGGCGTTCGGGTCCTCGCTGCCGTCGATGCCGGGCTGTTCGGTTGCGTGGAGGGGGCTGTCGGGCGGTGTGCGCATGGCGATGCTCCTGTGGTCTGGTCGGCCCCACGGAAGGTGGTTGGCCTCGGACTTCACAGCATCCTGCGGGGCCCGGCGCCATCGGGTGGGCAGACGGCGTAAGGCCGGGTAGGAAGGGGCCGGCACGCTCCTAAACCAGGGGCTCATCGCAGCATTTCAGCCTCCGCCGGGCGGCTGGCGAAAGCGCGCCATCGCATGCCGCTCAGCGCGGTCGCTTGCCTCTTGCAGCACGTACCACCACCGCTTCCACCCGCTCAGCGCGGCAGGCGGCGCCGGGTCGGTTGTCATGAGACAGGTAGCCGCTTCGACACGGGTAGGGTCCTCGGCGTGAAGCGGTGGAGCGGACGAGACAGAAGAGGGGACTTGCGACATGGGCGGAATGCTCCGCGGGCCGTCAAAGTCTGTAAAGTTGAATGAAATGAACTTACTATTCAGAAAACCTGATGCGTAACCTGAACCTGGACCAGCTGCAGACGCTGGTTGCGATTGCCGACCTCGGCACCTTTGCTGCCGCTGCACAGGCGCTGCACCTGGCGCCGCCCACCGTCAGCCTCCACATCAAGGAGCTGGAGTCACGGCTGGAGGCGGTGCTGCTGGTGCGCGGCCGCCGGCAGGCGGAGCTGACACCCGCCGGCGAAGTGCTGGTACGGGAAGGCCGTCAGCTGCTGGCCGCCAGCGACGACCTGGCGGACCGGGTTCGCCGGCGCGCTTCGGGGCGCGAGGGCGTCGTGCGCGTGGGCGTGTCGGCCGGGGTCAGCACCCGGCTTCTACCGTTGATGCTGCAGGCGCTGCACCGGCGCAACCCGGCGGTGGAGGTGCGGCTGGAGGCGGTGGGCTCGGCCGATACGCTGCAGCGCCTGAAGGCCGGCACGCTCGACGTCGGCATCGTCGCCAGCCCGCAGCCCGCCATGGCAGAGGTGCGGCTGGTGCCCTGGCGCAACGACGCGATGGTGGTGCTGCTGCCTGCGGACTGGGATGCCCCGGACGAGGTCACACCGCAATGGCTGGCCAGCCGCCGCTGGGCGTCGTTCGCTCCGGCCACGCAGATGCACGGATTGATCGCGGCGTGGTTCGGGCAGGCGGGCCTCAACCCGCGTCCGTACCTCACGCTGAGCTATCCCGGCGGGCTGAAAAGCCTGGCGGCGGCCAGCCACAGCGCCGCCATCCTTCCGCGGGAGGAGGCCGAGGACGAGCCCCGCTCGCAGCAACTGCAGGTGCGCCCGCTGTCGCCCCCGCTGATGAGACCGATGGCCGTGGCCCACCGCAACCTGCCCGACCCCGACAGCGCGGTCACCCACGTGCTGGAAGTGTTGGCGGAATTCGCCAGCTGACCGCGGCGCGGCGGACTGACGGACAGGCAAACCACCAGCCCAACAGACCGGCCGGGCGGCGAAGGGTCAGGGCCGCTGGCGCACGAAGCGCTGCTCCAAAACCTCCTGCCCCCACTGGCGGCCGGGACGCTCCTCCACGCAGCGAAAGCCGTGCGCCTCGTAGAGCCGCCGTGCGGCGACCAGCCCGCTGAAAGTCCACAGATGCGTCTCGGGGCAGCCGCGGGCATCGACGAAGTCCAGCGCCGCCTGCAGCAGCCGGCGGCCCGCGCCCAGGCCCAGCGCGCTGTCGTCGACGATGAACCAGCGCAGGTGGGCCATACCAGCGCCCAGGTCCTCCCCGTCGATGGCCACGGAGCCCACGGCATGGCCGCCCTGCAGGGCCGTCCAGATCCCGTTGCCTGGCCGTTCCAGGCGGCCGCAGAACTCGGCCAGCCCCGCCGCAACGACGGATTCGAAGGCCTGCCCGAACCCGGCTTGCCGGGCGTAGAACACGGCGTGCATCTGGGTGATCCGGGCGATCAGCGCCGTCTGGTAGCCGGGGCGGATCTCGATCTCCGGCGCGCTGCGCGGCTGCGGGCCGCTGCCGGCCAGTGCGTCGGCATAGAGCCGCATGCCGCCCAGCACGGCATGGTCCTGGCCGGGTTGCAGGCGCCCGAGAGCCTGCGCTACCTGCGCCCGCGCAAACGCGTGGATCGCTGCTACGCGCCGGCGGCCGCTGTCGCTCAGTGCCAGGTGTTTGACCCGCCCGTCCCCGGTGCCGGCCGACTCCAGCACCTCGCCCGTGTCCACCAGCTTGCGCAGCAGGCGGCTCACGCTGGACTTTTCCAGGCGCAGGCGCTCGGCCAGGTCCCGCGCAGAGACTCCGCCGCCCTCGATTTCGAGCAGCGCATGCACGGCCGACGGCGACAGGTCGGTCCCGGCGAAATCGCCGCCCATGAAGCCCAGCGCGCGCACCATGGAGCGCGACACGGCACGCAGTTCTTCCACCAGCATTGCATCGGTCGCCATCGTCGGCCTTTCGTGCGGTCCAATTGGTTGTATTGTGCAACCAATTGGATAGGGGCACAGAAAAGCAGATGTGCGGCTCAAACGAAAAAGGCCTGCTGGAGACTGGCAGGCCTTTTCGGCGGGAGCTCGGAACGGGACGTCGCCGATCAGAACGGAATATCGTCGTCCATGTCGTCGAAGCCCGAAGCCGCGCGCGGTTGCTGGGGCGCAGGGGCCGGTGCAGGGCGTGCAGC
>JAEWPH010000078.1 GCA_023460715.1 Pseudomonadota bacterium
CACCGGCGCCGGCGCGCGGCCGCGGCGAGCAGGCGCTGCGGCGGGCCCGGGCGGCGCCTGACGTCTTCATGATCGACTTACGGGGCATCTCCCTTACCTACCAAGCCGCCCACGGGCCGGTGGAAGCGCTGCGGGGCATCGACCTGCACATCACGCCGGGCGAGGTCTTCGGCATCATCGGCCGCAGCGGCGCCGGCAAGAGTTCGCTGGTGCGCGTCATCAACCTGCTGAACCGGCCTACCACGGGCCAGGTGAACGTGGCGGGGCGCGACCTGACGCAGCTGAGCGACGCGCAACTGCGCGAGGCCCGGCGCGATATCGGCATGGTGTTCCAGCACTTCAATTTGCTGTCGTCGCGCACGGTGTTCGACAACGCCGCGCTGCCGCTGGAGCTGGCGGGCATGGACAAGGCCGCCATCCGCGAGCGCGTGAACCCGCTGCTCGAGCTGGTGGGCCTGTCGGCCCTGGCCAACCGCTACCCGGCGCAGATCAGCGGCGGGCAGAAGCAGCGCGAGGGCATCGCCCGCGCGCTGGCGAGCCGGCCCAAGGTGCTGCTCTCCGACGAGGCCACCTCGGCGCTGGACCCGGAAACCACCCGCTCCATCCTCGCGCTGCTGCGCCAGGTGAACGAGGAACTGGGCCTGACGGTGGTGCTCATCACCCACCAGATGCAGGTCATCAAGCAGGTGGCCGACCGCGTGGCCGTCATCGACGCCGGCCGCATCGTGGAGCAGGGCCCCGTGCTGGACGTGTTCACCCGCCCGCAGCAGGCCATCACCAAGAGCCTGATCGACGAGATCGTGCCGCAGGAACTTCCCGCCAGCGTGCTGGACCATGTGCGCCACTTGGCCGCGCAGCTGCCGGCCGGCGAGACGGGCGAGCTGCTGCGCCTGTCGTACTCGGGCGAGCGGGCCTACCAGCCCATCCTGTCGCGCCTGATCCGCGAGCACGGGCTGGACCTGTCCATCCTGCACGGCCAGATCGACGAGATCCAGCGCCAGACCTTCGGCTCGCTGGCCGTGTACGCCAGCGGCGAGGGTCCGCGCCTGGCGACCGCCGTGGCGCAGCTGCGCGCCGAAGGCGTGGTGGTGGATGAAGTGAAGGTGGGAGGCTGAGGCGATGTTCGAGAACTTTTCTGAAATGATGCTGGAGCTGTTCGCCACCTCGCTGTGGGAGACGCTCATCATGGTGGGCATCTCCGGCCTGGTGGGCGCGCTCATCGGCATTCCGCTGGGCGTGTTCCTGCGCCTGACCGACCGCGGCGGCGTACTGGAGAACGGGCCCGCCAACAAGATCGTGGGCTGGATCGTGAACGCCGTGCGCTCCACGCCCTTCATCATCCTGTTGGTGGCCATCATTCCGCTCACGCGCTTCATCACCGGCTCGTCCATCGGCACGGCTGCAGCCGTGGTGCCGCTGACCATCGCCGCCGCGCCCTTCGTGGCGCGCCTGGTGGAAGCCTCGCTGCGCGAAGTGGACAACGGCCTGATCGAAGCGGCCCAGGCCATGGGCGCCACCACCGGCCAGATCGTCTGGAAGGTGCTGCTGCCCGAGGCGCTGCCCGGCATCGTCGCCGGCCTGACCATCACCTTCGTCAGCCTGACGGGCTATTCGGCCATGGCCGGTGCCATCGGCGGCGGCGGCCTGGGCGACCTGGGTATCCGCTACGGCTACCAGCGCTTCCTGCCGGACATCATGCTGGCCGTGGTCATCGTGCTGATCCTCTTCGTGCAGGCGGTGCAGAGCCTGGGTGACTGGGCCGTGCGGCGATTGAGCCACCGCTGAACGGGGCGGGCGCCGCGCGGCGCCTGCGGGGCTCGGACGCGAAGGAAGGCCCAATCCGTGCGATAGAAAGAAATGGGAAATCCGCGCCCATGGGCAGCGTACGATCCTGTCACATTCACTGACACAGGACGCGTCCCCCATGGGCTTTTCTCGTATGACGGTAGCGGGCCGGCTCGCCGCCGCTTTTGGCCTGGTGCTGGGCCTGCTCGTGGTGGTCACCGCCATTGCGCTCTACAAGGTGCTGGTCATCAAGCAGGCGCTGGAGGCCAACAGCGCCGAGCATGTGCCCATCCAGCGCTATGCCATCAACTTCCGTGGCTCGGCCCACGACCGGTCCATCGCCGTGCGCGATGTGGTGCTGGCCGCCACGCCGCAGGAGCGTGACCGCGAGGTGGCTGTGATCGCCTCGCTGGCCGCGTTCTACGCCCAATCCGCAGGCCCGCTGGAGAAGATTCTGGCCCTGCCCGGCACGGAGGCGGAACTGGGCCGCCTGTACGCCGACATCCGCGAGCGCGAAGCTGCCGCGGTGGCCACCACGCAGCGCATCGTGGTGCTGGCCGGCGCGGGCGATGCCGAGGCGCGCAACCGGCTGTGGAACGAGGCCAAGCCCCAATACGTGCAGTGGCTGGCAGCCATCAACCGGCTGATCGATTTCGAGGAGGCCCGCATCCAGTCGGCCAACAGCGTCGCGCTGCGCGAGGCCGGCGGCTTTCTGGCCGTGATGTTGACGGCACTGGTGCTGGCATTGGCCGCCAGCGTCGCCGTGGCCTGGGCCGTCTCGCGCAGCCTGCGGGGGCAGCTGGGGGCCGAGCCCCTAGAGCTGGCGCAGACGGCCGGGCGCGTGGCTTCCGGCGATCTGAGCCCGGTGGCCGGTGCTGCCGGCGCCAGTCCGGGCAGCGTGCTGGCCTCTCTGGGGGGCATGCAGCAGAACCTGGCCGCGCTGGTCGCCCAGGTGGGGGCCGCATCGCGCTCGGTGAGCAGCGGCTCGATGGAGATCGCCCTGGGCAACACGGGCCTGCTGCAGCGCACGGAGGAGCAGGCCCAGCACCTGCAGCACACGACGGCCTCGATGGAACGCATGACCGAGTCGGTCAACGGCAACGCCGAGTCGGCGCGCCAGGCGGCCGAACTGGCGCGGTCGGCCAGCGCCGCGGCCGGCAAGGGCGGCACCGTGGTGGGCGAGGTGGTGGCGACCATGGATGCGATCACCTCCAGTTCCAGCCAGATCGCCGACATCATCGGCGTGATCGACGGCATCGCCTTCCAGACCAACATCCTGGCGCTGAATGCGGCGGTGGAAGCGGCCCGCGCGGGCGAGCAGGGCAAGGGCTTCGCCGTGGTGGCCAGCGAGGTGCGCAGCCTGGCCCAGCGCAGCGCGCAGGCGGCCAAGGAGATCAAGTCGCTCATCGACCAGAGCGTGGCCCGGGTGGGCGAGGGCGCCCGCCAGGTGGCGCAGGCGGGCTCGACCATGGCCGACATCGTGCAGCAGGTGGAGCGCGTGACCCAGCTCATTGCCGAGATCCATGCCTCTACCACGCAGCAGACCCGGGGCATCGCCACCGTCGGCCAGGCGGTGACGCAACTCGACGAGTCCACGCAGCAGAACGCGGCGATGGTGGAGCAGAGCGCGGCAGCGGCGCAGGCGCTGCAGCAGCAGGCGGCGCACCTGGCGCAGGTGGTGAGCGTGTTCAAGCTGGACGCGCGGCCGGCGCTGGCGGCATAAGCCTTTCGAAGCTGAGAACATGCCTATCCGTTCTTTGACGCGGCAAACCAGGCGCGCTTACCATCGCCGCGTTATCCCATCAAAGGTTTTTTTGTGAACAAGCGTTTTCTCCTCCGGTCCGTGCTGGCCGTTTCCGCAGCCTCCCTGCTGGCGCAAGGCGCCCTGGCGCAGGACAAGCCCCTGAAGATCGGCGTGACGGCCGGCCCGCACGCCCAGATCATGGAGCAGGTGAAGAAGGTGGCCGAGAAGGACGGTCTGAAGATCCAGATCGTCGAGTTCAGCGACTACGTGCAGCCCAACGCTGCGCTGTCTTCCGGCGACCTGGATGCCAACAGCTACCAGCACAAGCCCTACCTGGATGCACAGGTGAAGGACCGCGGCTACAAGATCGTGCAGGTGGCCTACACGGTCAACTTCCCCATCGGCCTGTATTCCAAGAAGGTCAAGAAACTGGAAGACCTCAAGGAAGGCGCCCGCTTCGGCATTCCGAACGACCCGACCAACGGCGGCCGCGTGCTGCTGGTGCTGCAGGACAAGGGCCTCATCAAGCTCAAGGACGGCGCCGGCCTGAAGGCCACGCCCCTGGACGTGACCAGCAACCCCAAGAAGCTGAAGTTCGTCGAGCTGGACGCCGCCCAGCTCGCCCGCTCGCTGGACGATCTGGACGCCGCCGCCATCAACACCAACTTCGCGCTGTCGGCCGGCCTGAACCCGGCCAAGGACGCCATCGCCCAGGAAAGCGCCAAGAGCCCGTACGTGAACATCCTGGCCGTGCGTGAAGCCGACAAGGACAAGCCCTGGGTGTCCAAGCTGGTCAAGGCCTACCAGTCGGAAGAGATCCGCACCTTCATCCAGACCGAGTTCAAGGGTTCGGTGCTGGCCGGTTGGTAAGACGAGCCGCCGGGCTCTCGACGCCTTGCGCCAAGGGGTGCAGCCTGAAGGGGCTGCACCCTTTTTTTACGGGCCTGTATGCATGTGAATTGAAGGTGAAAAGGCCGGAAGCGCTTATGAATACAGCGCATTCAGCTATTTTATTAATAGCAATATGCCTCCGCGGCCCTATAGATGATTTGGTTGCAAGAAACAAGAAATTCATTCGTTGCAGCCGCAGTGACCGGGTTCTACAGTGGCCGCATGGGTGGCTGAAGCCTGCAAGCCGGATGGGCAGAGCCACCGTTCCAAGGACCTATTCCATGTCAACTGTCTTGCAAGAAATCGAGCTTCCCGAAGCCCTGCAGCGCGCGCGCGAGCAGGCCCAGGAAACGGGTCTGCCGTACGCCGGCGGTGTGGCGCCCGTGCAGGCCTGGGCGCTGGTATCGGAGGGGAGCGCGCTGCTGGTCGATGTGCGCTCTGGCGAGGAGCGCAAGTTTGTCGGCCACGTGCCGCAGAGCCTGCACGTGGCGTGGGCCACCGGCACGTCGCTCAACCGCAACCCGCGCTTCGCGCGCGAACTGGAGGCCGCCATCGCCAAGGCCGCCGGCCGCGACGCCCCGGTGCTGCTCCTGTGCCGCAGCGGCAAGCGGTCCGCGCTGGCGGCAGAGGCCGCGGCCAAGGCGGGGCTGGAGAACGTCTTCAACGTCTTCGAAGGCTTCGAGGGTGACCTGGATGGGCTGGGCCAGCGCGGCCATGCCAACGGCTGGCGATTCCACGGCCTGCCTTGGGTCCAGGACTGACATGCCCACGGAGGCCACGGCCCTCGGCGTCTCGCCCGCATCCCGTACGGGCGGCTCAGGGCATGGGCGGGGCGGCTGCCGCGGACGGGCGCGACGGGTGACAGGCTGACACCGCCGGTATGCCGGCCGATGAACAATAGAGAAGCAGAAAGTACAAGGGAGTGGTCCATGGCCGTCTTTGAGATCGATCAGCTGGTGCAGTCGCTGCACGCCGTGCGCCGCGAGTGGCGTGAATCGCAGAAACGCTCGCAGGAGCCGGGCGGGCGCGAGTTCCCGTCGCGCGATGCGCTGGCGCAGGTGGTGGAGCAGCTCAAGGGCGCTCTCTTTCCCATGCGGCTGGGGCCGCATGACCTGCGCCAGGAGAGCGAGGACCTGTACGTCGGCCATACGCTGGACCTGGCGCTGCACACGCTGCTCGGCCAGATCCGGCTGGAGCTGCACTACAGCGCGCGCCACCAGGGCGTGGCCGACGCGCAGGCCATCGACCGGCAGACGCAGGAGGCCGCCCAGGCCTTTGCGCATTCGCTGCCGGAAATCCGCCGGCTGCTCGACAGCGACGTGCTGGCTGCCTACCAGGGCGACCCGGCCGCGCGCAGCGTGGACGAAGTGCTGCTGTGCTACCCCGGCGTGCTGGCCATGATCCACCACCGCATCGCGCACCGGCTCTACGGCCTGGGGCTGCCGCTGCTGGCGCGCATCGTGGCCGAACTGGCCCACGGCCAGACGGGCATCGACATCCACCCGGGGGCGCAGATCGGCGCGGGCTTCTTCATCGACCACGGCACGGGCGTGGTGATCGGCGAGACGGCCGTGATCGGCGAGCGCGTGCGGCTGTACCAGGCCGTCACGCTCGGCGCCAAGCGCTTCCCGACCGATGCCGAAGGCCATCTGCAAAAGGGCCTGCCGCGCCACCCCGTGGTGGAGGACGACGTGGTCATCTATGCGGGCGCCACGATCCTGGGCCGCGTCACCCTGGGCCGCGGAGCCGTGATCGGGGGCAACGTCTGGTTGACGCACGACGTGCCTGCGGGAGGGCATGTGACGCAGGCCGTCTCGCGCGAAGCGGGCGCTCCGGCGTCCGGCGCCGCGCAGTGAGGCGGGCGACATCCAAGGGGAGAACGCCATGTCCACACTCATTCGCAATTTCGGGGTCGCCGTGCGCCAGTCGCGCGAGGCCCAGGGCTGGTCGCAGGAACGGCTGGCCGAGCATTCGGACCTCAATCGCTCCTATGTGGGCGAGATCGAGCGCGGTGCGGCCATCGCCTCGCTGCTGACCGTGGAGAAGCTCGCCGGCGCGCTGGGCGTGCGGCCGTCGGCGCTGGTGACCCGCGGCGAGGCCATCGGGCAGGCCAACCTGGTGCGCGGCCTGCAATTGACGGCTATAGCCTGTTGAAGACCCTGGTTGAAGCTTTGAAACTGCACGGGCTTTCCCGCTTGCTTTTTCTTCAATTCACACAGGGAGTTTTCCATGTCTGCAACCGTAGGCGGCACGACCGCATTGGGTGACAACGCCGCACGGCAACTAGCCAACGCCACCAAGACCGCGCCCCAGCTGGACACCATCAGCCCGCGCTGGCTCACGCACCTGCTGCAGTGGGTGCCGGTGGAGGCGGGCATCTACCGCCTCAACAAGGTGAAGAATCCCGAGGCGATCAAGGTCACCTGCACCGCCAAGGAAGAAGAGAACCAGCTGCCGCGCACCTACGTCGACTATGAGGAGCACCCGCGCGAGTACTTCCTCAACGCGGTCTCCACGGTGCTGGACGTGCACACCCGCGTCTCCGACCTGTACAGCAGCCCGCACGACCAGATCAAAGAACAGCTGCGCCTGACGATCGAGACGATCAAGGAGAACCAGGAGAGCGAGCTGATCAACAACCCGGACTATGGCCTGCTGGCCCAGGTCACGGACGAGCAGCGCATCTTCCCCCTGACCGGCGCGCCCACGCCCGACGATCTGGACGAGCTGCTGACCAAGGTGTGGAAGGAGCCGGCCTTCTTCCTGACCCACCCGCTGGCCATCGCCGCCTTCGGCCGCGAAGCCACGCGCCGCGGCACGCCGCCGCCCACCGTGAGCCTGTTCGGCTCGCAGTTCATCACCTGGCGCGGCATCCCGCTGATCCCGTCCGACAAGGTGCCGGTGGCCGACGGCAAGAGCAAGATCCTGCTGCTGCGCGTGGGCGACAAGCGCCAGGGCGTGGTCGGCCTGTTCCAGCCGGGCCTGCCGGGCGAGCAGGGGCCGGGGCTGTCGGTGCGCTTCATGGGCATCAACAACCACGCCATCGCCTCCTACCTGATCTCGCAATACTGCTCGCTGGCCGTGCTGACCCACGATGCGCTGGCCGTGCTGGACGATGTCGAGGTCAACAAGTACCACGACTACCCGGACACCTACAAGTGAAGCGCAAGGAGCGGCCATGACCCTCGCTTCCTTCTCACCGGGCGCCAGCGCGCCCGGGGCACCCATCGATCCCGCCGTGCTCGCGCGCATGGCCAATGCCCTGTTCCAGGCCTTGCCCGGTGACAGCGCGGGCCCCACGGCGGCGTATACGGCCGGCGGGTTCCCGTCCGCAGCAGCGGCTGCGCCGTCCGTGCACGCGCTGGGCAGCGGCGTGGCCCCTGGCGTGCAGGCGCCCGGCAACAT
>JAEWPH010000079.1 GCA_023460715.1 Pseudomonadota bacterium
CCCGGGGGGCACTGCGGGGGGGCGCGGGGGGCGCCGCGCCGCGAAGCGCGACAGCTGGATGCCGTTGGGAATGTTCTGCGTGCGTTCGGGCCGGGCGCCGTCGGCGATCTGCCGCTGCCGGTTGGCCTCGTACAGCGCGATGATGGGATCGGCCGAGGCGTAACAGAACTGCCCCATCCATTCGAAGAAATGGATCCACATCTGGCGGAAGTACGACAGCTCGGTCGGGTCCCGCTGGAAGATGTTGCGGTTGTCGCGGATCCACTCGCTCTTGAACAGATCGATCTTGCGTTCCTTGGTGTAGATGCCGTGCTCGGACAGCACCAGCGGCGTGCCGCGGGCCTGTTCGATCAGTGCGCCCAGGAAGCCTGCGTACCCTGTGGACGCGCAATGCACCATGCGCACCCGGAGCAGCTGCTGCGCCACGCGGGCCAGCATCCACAGCGGCTGGAACATGATGCGCACGGTCCAGAAGTAGTCGACGAACGACGGGTCGGTGCAATGTTCGCGGTAGCTGTCGCAGATGATCTTCCAGGCCCGCTTGCTGTAGAGGAAGTCGTCCAGCTGCAGCGTACCGCCTGGTTGCATGGCGCGGGTGACGTCGCGCGAGGCCTGCATGGCGCGCTCGCGGTCGCCGCTGCGGAACGCTTCCACCAGATCCAGCACCATCTGGAAAGCGGCCTCGTCCCCGTCGCGCGCCACCGGCTGCGCCTCGGCGTTCAGGTTCTCGTAGAGGAAGTACTCCTCGTAGTGCACGACGTTGGCAGGCAGCTCGTACTTGAACTTGGTGTAGTCCTCGCGCCGGCTGCCCAGGAACACGATGGCAAAGCGGTATTCGGGGTAAGCGCGGATCACCTGGTTGATCCAGCTGGACACGCCACCGCTCACATAGGGAAAGGTACCTTCGAGCAACAGCGCGATGTCGGCCTCGGCGGCCCGGGGGAAGCTCATCGGGCGCTCCAGTAATCGACGATGGGGCGCAGCCGCGGCAACGCCGTCCAGCCGCCCAGCTCCTGCACCAAGGCGCGTGCCTGCGCGAAGTCCTTGCGCTCGAAGCACAGTTCAGCCTGGTAGGGCAGCACGCGCGTGGCGGGCAGGCCCCGTTCGCGCGCCCGCACGTAGGCGGCGGCGGCTTCGTCGGGGCGGCCGATCTCGTGCAGAAGACGGCCCTGGCGCAGGTTCAGCTGGGCATTGTCGGGGCGGTACTGCAGCACCAGTTCGCAGTAGCGCAGGGACTCGCGGATCGCATAGTCGCGCAGGTCGCCCTGCACCAGTTCCTGGTAGACCAGTTCCCAGTACAGGTCGGACAGGCGGTGCGCGGACTCGATGGTGAGCGGGCCGGGGGTGGCGTCACCCTCCTGTTGGCGCGCCGTACGCAGCGCGTCCATTTCCGTATCGATGGTGCGGTTGATGCGCTTTTCCAGCGTGTCCAGCATGCCGTAGGCCAGCAGCCGGAGGTCTTCGCTGGGGTCGCTGAGCACGCTGCGCAGCAGCGGCGAGGCGATGCGGCCGGACACATACTGCAGTGCGACCATCGCACGCATGCGGGTCTGCATCGGTGCGTGGCTGTTGCCCAGGAACGAACGCAGACCCGCCTGGCGAAAGTTGCCCTGGCGGCGCTGGTGCAGGTCGAACTCGGGCAGTTGCAGCGATTCGAAGTCGCTCTGGCCGGCAGGCGAGCGGTAGACGCGCAGCACGATGACGCCCACCAGCACGCCGACAAAACCGGCCAGCGGCACGGCATAGCTGAATGCGGCCATCAGGCCCAGCACGGGCAGGCGCGGCTTGGCCTGCTCGCCCGACAGCAGCGGCAGCAGGAACAGCGACAGCATCAGGCAGGCGAGGGCGTGCACCAGAAGATAGCTGGCCAGCGCGGCGTCTCCCCGGCCCTGCAGGAGCAGAGGGCCGGACCAGGCGCCGATTTCCAGCGCCAGCGCGGAGAGGCCGAACTTCAGGTTAAGCATGGGCCATGGCGTGCAGACGTTGCAGAAGGGCCAGCGGGGTATCGCTGTCCAGAGAGATCACGCGCGGGAAAATGCCGGCCTCTTCCAGAGGCTGACCCGTCCGCTGCTGCGACCAGGTTTCCAGGCGGTTGATGTAACCCTCGGCGGTGGAGCCGTCGCCCAGCGGCATGAGCATCGCCAGCACGTGCCGTTGCGGGCCTTCGATGAGCCAGTCCTCGTCGAGCGCGCGCTTGAGCCGCTGGATCTGTCCTGGCAACCCTTCGGCTACGGCCCGGGGCAGGAACTCCAGGGCCACGATCACACTGGGCAGCTTCGTGGACTGGTGGATGTGGGCCAGCCGCTGTGCTTCGAAGGCGAAGTCGGGCGGGCAGTCGGGCAGCTGCTCCAGGATGGGCTGCGACAGGGCCTGAACGGCCAGGCCATCGGTGTAGTAGCCGAGCAGCAGGTTGATCGTCTGCAGGTTCTCGTCCTGCAGCGAGAAAAAGGGCATTTCATCGATGACCAGCACGCCATAGATTTCGCCACCCAGGTCCAGCAGCGGCGCCACGGCCAGGTAGCGGCTGCTTTGTTCGTGCGCCAGGGCCTGGCTGATGTGGCAGAGCTTGCGCGTTTCGATGGCCTGCTGAAGGAGCGGATCGGACGCGGTCAGCGCCGTCGCATTGCCGATGCGCGCGACAGGCTCGGTGCTGGGCTCTTCGCCTTCCACGGCGTAGAGGGCTGCCGACTCCAGCTGGCAGTACTGCGCCAGCAGGCGCAGCAGGATCTGCGCGCCTTCCTGCGGATCTTGGCCGGGGCGGCCGATGCTTTGCAGGGTGGACAGCGCGTCGCGCATGGACATGGGCCGGCCGATGAGCTCCTGCTCCAGCCGGTCGTGCGAGAGGCGCAGCAGGTAGTACTGCCGCACCAGGTGCTCCAGCCGCTGGTCCAGGTACAGCTGCACGTTCTCTGCCCGGCGGGTGCGTGCCTGCCACAGGCTGGAGAATTCGCCCACCAGCATCACCAGGATCAGCCCGCCCAGAAAGAAGATCTGCGGAAAGGCGTCGTAATGCCCGAAGTTGATGGCCAGCCAGCCGGCCAGCAGCACGCAGGCCCCACCGAGGCCTGCCAGAGGGCCGTAGCGCAGCGCGAGAATGACGGGTGCCAGCCATGACCAGGGAAAGCGCGCCTGGCTCCACAGCGGGTCCTCAGGGTTCCACAGCAGTCCCATGCCGATCGCGATCAGCGGCAGAAGCACCATCTCCGCCAGCATGACGGCGGGGCGCGTGCCGGTGTCCGCCAGCTTGCCCAGCAGATTGACGGGCAGGTGCCGGGCGGCCTTCTTCTCCACCGGGCGCTGGGCGCCAACGGAACGCCGGCGGGCTGCGGACGGGGGCGTTTCGGTCGACATGTTCGCCAAGGTCAGCGCACGCCGGCAAGGCCGCCATCGAGCAGGTCACGGATGAGCTTTTGCGCCACCGCGGAGAGGGCTTCGCGGCTCCAGCCGCTCTTACCGCCGGCGCCGCTCCACAGCACGTTGCCGCTGGACACCTCGACGATCTGCAGCGTCACGCCGGCAGCGGGTTCCCCATCCACGCCCACCTTGTAGCGCCATTCGTCCACGGAGCCCGTGAGGGCGTACTGGGCCTGCTTCTCCCGCGCCCAGGACAGGGCTTCCTGCTGCCGCTTGGTGTCGCCGGCATCGAACAGAGCCTCTTGCTGCGTGCCGGCGGGGTAGCGCTGGACGCGGCCCACGCCCTTGGCATGCAGCAGGGCCTCGGCGATGGCTTCGGCACGGTTGCCGGCCAGCGGCGTCTCGGTGTGGTTGGCGAACGGCAGCACCACCCAAGAGGCATCGCGCTGCAGCGCCGGTGCCTGGCCCCGGTCGATGGTGGAGCAGGCGGCCAGCCACACGAGGGCGCTGCTGGCGGCGATGGTTTTCAGGCCCTGCAGGAGTTTGCGGCGGTGAAGCATGGTGGGTCCTCTCTCTAGAAGTGAAGTCGGTAGCTGAATTGCAGGTCGCGCGTCAGGCCCTCGGTCTGCAGGCCGGACTTGCCCAGGCCCCAGCTCAGGCGCACATGGTCCGCGCCCAGCAGGGAGCCTGCCACGCCCATCCGCAGGCCGTAGCCCGGGCCGAGCCGGCTGTGCCATGTCCGGCTCAACGAGGCGAACGGCCGCAGCGCGCGGGTGTATTCCTGCTCGTAGCGCATGTTGGTGGAAACCTGCAGGCCGTAGAAGCTGAAGCTTTGCGGCACGAAGTAGTCGGGACCGACCTCGTTGATCGACGGCGGCAGGTAGCGGCGGAACTCCTGGTCCTGCGGCGACAGGGTGGAAAGGTCGCGCTGCGAGAAGTCGTGGGTGGACCAGAACGCGCCAAACTCCAGGCTCGGTGCCTCCACGCGGTAGCTGTGGGTGTAGCTGAGCGAGCCGTGCCGGCCGCTGCCCACCTCCGTGCCGGTCTGCAGGCGGTAACGCTCTGCCCAGAGCATGGCAACGACCTGGTCCTGGCGCGTGGCCTGGTAGCGCAGGCTGGCGCCGGCCCGGTCCTTCATGCCGGCAATGCGAAGGGCCAGGCTGTCCTGGCTCTGCAGTTCCATGCCCAGATCCATACGCAGCGTGAGCCGGTTGTCGATGCGCTGCTCATGCTCGATCTGCAGCGGCGTATAGGTCTTAAAGCTTTCGCGGTGCCCGGCGCGCAGCAGCGTTTCGCCGTCCGGATGGCGCCAGCGCAGGACGACCTCCAGCCCCCGCTCGTTGGGCGGCTCGAACACCACCGTTTCGCTCGTGGCATTGCGGCGGATGCTGGCGAAGTCCAGGTCCAGCGACAGGCGCGGCGTCATCGCGATGTGCAGCACCGCCTCGGCCGCGGACTCGCGCATGCCGCCCAGGTCCTGCCGTGTGAGCTGCGTGCCGGCATGGTCGCTGAAGGCCAGCAGGCTTTCCTCCAGCTGCAGGTGCAGGGGCTGGTCGTCGTGCTGGTGGTGCTGGGCGTCGAAGGCGGCGGTCTGGGCCAGGCGCAGGTCGTCCACGGCACGCGCGGCGTTCACGCGGTCGTAGCGGGGCAGTCGTTCGTCGAAGGTCTCCAGCAACTGGCCTGTGGCGGCCTTGTCGTCTTCGGCCAGCGCCACGGTGATGTCGGCCCACAGGGGGCGGTTGCTGCGCAGGCTCTGGCTGCGGGCGTACTGGTGCCACAGGAAGCCGCGCTCCGCCGTATATTCGCCGGCGTCCTGGAGCCAGCCGATGGCGGTCTCCGCCGCGGCATTGGACAGCCCGTTCTGCGCGTCCCTGTCCAGGCGCAGCAGTTCGCGCAGCACGTCCAGCGCCGCGTCGCCCGGCCGCTGCGTGAGCACCAGCCGGGTGCGGGCGATGCGGCGCGTCTGGTCAAGCCCGTCTTCCGTCAGCCAGCGTTGGCGGGCTTCTTGCGATGTGATGCGCGTGGCGGCCGCTTGGGTACCGCTGCGCACATTGCCCCATTCCCGCGCCAGCAGGTGGCGGCGCAACCGCCAGGAGCGGTCGACCTGCTGGTTCTGATCCAGCGCGTCGGCATAGTTCATCAGCCACAGGAAGTCGTCCTCGTGGCTCTTCACGCGCGGGGTCAGGTACCGGTCCAGCGCCGTCTGGGGCAGCGAGAGGGCCTGGTAGGCGGCTGCCAGCGAGTCGTGCAGCTCCGGGTCGCGGGACCATTCCTGCTCGCGCGAGGCCAGCAGGGTGCGCAGCGAGACCGCATCGTTGCCGTCGATGAAAAGCCAGAGCAGGGCCTGCCGCATGGCGGGAGAGTCGGGACTGATCTGCAGGCCGGCCTCGAAATAGCGCCGTGCCTGGGCGACGCGCCCGGCGTTCTGGTGGTACAGGCCGACGAGGCGCAGGAACTCGGCATTGCGCTGCACCCGGGCGAGCCCGTGGCGCTTGGCGGCCGGGTCCGGGTCGAGGCGCTTGAGCAGTGCCTCGATATCGCCCCACCGGTTGCGACCGCTGTAGAGCGTGAGCGCCTGTACGAGGTGGCGTGGTTCATCGAACAGGAGCCAGGCCTTCTCGGACAGCCGTGCGGCTTCCAGGGGCTGGTCCTGCAGGAGCAGTCGGATCAGCGCGTCGTAGTCGGAGATGTCGGCGCCGTCGTTCTCCGCCAGCTTGCGGTAGGCCTCTATCGCCAGCTCGTCGTTGCGCCGGCTCTCCGCCAGCTGGCCCATCAGGCGCCAGTATTCAGATGCCTCCTGCAGCGTGGGCGGTTGCCGCCGGGCGGCCTCCAGCCAGCGCAGCCCTTCATCGGGCTGGCCGTGGGTGAGCGCGAGCACGGCCGCCTGCATGGCGCGGGTGGGGGTGATTTGAGCAGGGTCCGAGAGCAGCCGGCGCCAGGCGGCCAGGGCCACATCGGGCTGCCCGGCACGCTCCGCCAACTGGGCCAGCAGCTGGATGCTTTCGGGGCTGCGGGAATGCCGCTGCAGGTAGTCGATGGCCGGTTGCGGTTCGCCGATGCGCTCGTAGGTAGCCACCAGCTCGCGCACGAGCCGCGGATCGTCCGGGCGCCGCTGCAACTGGTAGCGCAGGGCCTGTACGAGTGCGGGGTCATCGAACTGACCGGGAGCGATGCGCAGAACGGCCTGCCAGGCGTCGTCGCGCTGCGTCTTGCGCGCCAGGTACAGCCATTGTTCCAGCGCCTCTGCAGGCCGCTGGGTCCAGTCGGACACCCGGGCGAGCCGTTCGCGCCAGACCAGGTTGTCCGGCTGCTGGCGCACCGCGGCACTGGCGATCTGCCATGCATCGTCCTGCTTTCCGTTCTCCAGGAACACCTCGTAGGCCAGGCTGTAGATTTTCTCGTCGTAGGGCAGGCCCGGCTGCAGAACGCGGGAGGCATCCGGGACAGCCTTCTGCTGCACCGGTAGCTTTTGCCATTCGGCCGTTTCGCCTGATCCGGCCATGCTTTCGGCATGCGCGTCCTGCAAGCGAGGGGGCTGGAGGTAATGGGCGCCGTCGTCGTAGGCGGGCGCCGCCGTCTCTGCAGCCGGGCGCCAGGCCACGGGCCGCAACAGCGGTTGCGCTGGCGATGGAGCCCTGGCCAATGTCTCGCCCTCCCATCCGTACTGCCGCAGCAGCGACAGCTGCAGCAGCTTTCGCACGAAGCGGTCCGCTGCCGCCGGCCGGCCGGCCGCGCGCGCGAGGTTGGTGAGCATGAAGAGGATCTGCGGGTCGTTGGCCAGCGGGCCCAGCTCGCGTTCGGCCAGCTCCAGCGCGGCCACCGGTTGGTTGCCCGATTGCAGCGCGGTCACGCCGGCGGTGTAGTACGCCTTGGCCTGCTGCGGGTCCGGCGTGGTCTTGCGGGCCAGCATGTAGAGCGCGGCGCAGCTTTCGTAGTCGGACTGGGCCAGGGCTTCCTTGGCGGCGCGCTCGTACAGCTGCGCGGCCTTGCGCGGATCGGGTTCCGCTTCGGCCAGTCGGCGGTTGATGTCGATGCCCAGGACGGGTTCGTCCAGCTGGGCCGCCAGGCGGGCCAGCTCCACCTGGCGCTGTGCAGGCCACTGCTCCCTGGACAGGGCACGGAGCTGCTGGCGCAGCTCTTCGCGCATGGCACCGCGCCGCACGGCATCGGTCTCGGGCGTTTGCAGCCACTCGGTGTACGACAGCTGCCACAGCGCCCACAGCGCATCGCGGTGCAGCACCGGGTCGGGCGAATCGAGTGCAGGTTGCAGCGTGGTCCGCGCGTCCAGGATGTCGCCTTGGGCGATCTGGCGCTGGGCGAGCAGCAGGCGCAGCTGCGGGTTGTCCGGATCGCTGCGCAGCAGGTTGTGCAGGTACGCCACGGACAGGGCGGAATCGGTGGTGTCGGCCAGACGCCGCTCCAGATCCTGGCGCGGATAGAGCAGCCACAGCCCGCCGCCGACCATGCCGGCCAGCAGCATGATCAGCCACGCAGGCGCCAGGATGGGCCGTTCAGCGGGCAGCGCAGCGGATGCGGATTTGCGCAGCAGCATCTTGGATTTCGAACTGTGGAGCGGTGGCCGCCGACGACGCCTTGCTCGGCGCCAGCGGGCGGTTGTTGGCTGTGGTGACCTGGCAACCCTCGGCGCCGGCCAAGCTGAACTGCAGCGGTGCTGCAAAGCCCTTGAGGGAGAAATCCACCTCACGTCCATCGGCCTGGGGCTTCCAGCTTTCCAGGCGGGCGTTCGCGTCGCGCAGGTAGGGGCGCGGCAATCCGGCGGGCACATTGCCACTGGCACCCGCCGTCTGGAGCCAGGCCGAGGTGCCCGTCAGATGGACGTAGCGGCCCTCGACACCATCGCGGAAGCCGGCCACTCCCTGGCTGGCGGCCAGTGACGGAACGCCCAGGTCGGCCGGCAGCCGCACCGTGCGCAGTGCGCCATCGCCGCGCAAGCGCCAGCCCTGGCCGTCGCGGGCGATCGCGAAGCTGTGGAAGTCGTGCACCTTGCGGATGAATTCCGACGCGTACACGGGGTGCAGCGGCTGGGCCATCGCCCAGCGGTACACCTTGTGCAAGGCATTGAGCCCGGCGCGCTTGCTGGCCGAGTACACGTGGTAGTAGATGTCCACCGGCTTGATGCGGCGCGGCTTGTCGGTCATCTCGAAGCTCTCGATCACGCGCTCGAAACCGTAGTACGGGCCACGCCAGAGGTTGGTGTAGATGTTCTCGTTGGTGATGGGGGCGTAGACCTGCAGGTGGCCGTTCTTGTAGATGCCGTGCGCGCCGACGGCGGTGAGCGAGGGGTTGGCCCGGGTGATGGAGGTGTCGCCGCCATTCATGTTGAGCAGCCCGGCCTTGTCGGTGATCTCCAGCGCCTCGGCGTTGGGGGCTGTGTCGCCGGACCACAGCAGGATCTTTACCGGCTTGCCCTGGGGCGCCAGGCGCTGATTGATGTAGTTGCTGGAGCCCACGATCTCGCGCGTCAGATCCATCGTGTAGCCGGGCAGGCTCAGGTTGACGGCCGCTTCCGCGTTGTCCTTGAACAGGCCGTGCTTGACGCTCTGGTCCCACAGGAACGGGTGGGAATAGGTGTGGCTCGCGACTTCCACGTGCGGCAGACGGAACATGCGGCGCGCAATGTCTTCCAGTTGCTTGCTCATCTCCGGGTGCAGCCCGTGGGGTGCGACCTCGGCCTCGATGACCGACATGGTCTGTGGAACCTTGTACTTCTCGAAGATATCCTTGAGCAGCACCTCGGCGGCAATGGGGCTGCCGGGCAGTTCGGCCAGCGATGGGAAGCCATCTCCGTCGACATGCGAGAAGAACAGCCGGCGGCCGTTTTCGGTCGTGACGTCCGGCACCGGCAGGGGGGGCAGCGAGAGCGCCCGGGAAATGAAGGCGAACGGGTCGATCACCCAGCGGGCGTATTCGGTGCCCGGAATCTCCACCAGGGCATACGGGTCGAGGATGAAGCCGCCCCAGGGCGTGAGGGCACCTGCCACAAACGACTGGCCGCGCTGGTCGCGGAACTCGATGAGCGGCTCCGCGGTGCGCTGCTGCGCGGCCGTCAGCCGGACCGGTTCGAACTGCCGCTCCGGGCGCGCAGGCGCGATTTCGAAGCCCATCATGGCGTGCTGGGCGACGGTACGCAGCTCTCCCTGGTGCAGCGGCGCATTGGTCTGGATGCCCAGGCGGTCCGCGAAGGCCTTGTCGGGCTGCATGCCGAAATCGCCGATCATGGCCAGCGGCATGCCCTCGGCCATGCGCGCCTGCAGCCACTGGCTCAGGCGGCGGCTGTGGGCTTCGGGGACGAAGCCGGAAAACCACGTGACCACGCCGGCATACCGGTCGCGCAGCACGCCTTCGGGCAGCGGCTTGCGCACGTCGGCATAGTCCACCACATATCCCATGTGGTTCAGGGGCATCTGCAGGAAGCGGTGGGCGTTGGCGTAGTTGAGCGCCGGCGACTCGCCACTGTCGTACATGAAGAGCACCCGCCGGGCTACCAGCTCGACGCCGCCGACGCCCATGGTGTGCATGGCGCTGTCGGTCACCCAGGGAATGAAACCCAGTTCCTTGATGCGCTGCGCCGTCTGGCGTGCCTGTTCCCGGTCATGCGGCGGCACGTAGTCGATGGCCAGCACCGGCAGCTGGTAGCGCTCGCGCACGGTGCGCAACTGGCCCAGCAGCCATTCCCGGTCGGCGGGGGGAACGTCTTCATAGCGGCGCGCGCCGGCATTCCAGCCCTTGTACAGCGACTCGGCCGCCACCATGCGGATCTTGTCGCGCACGCGCTCCACGATCTCGAAGCCCCGGTTCTGGATGAGCTGGATGCCTGGGAAGCGGCTGTGCAGCGTCTCGATCACACGCACCAGCCCCGCCTGCTGCGCGGCCTCGTCGAACTGGTTCGCGAGACGATACGAGTCCATGGTGTCGAGGAAGAATCCGCGGTAGCCCTGCTGCCACAGCGGGGCGATCACCCGCGTGGCGAAGAATTCGGGCCACTGCGCAGGCGTCTGGTCGATTACCTCGGAGTCCCAGGCACCATTGCGCGCAAGTCTCCACGCGGCCGGAATGTCGGGGTAATAGGGGCGGGACGATTGCACCTCGGCGACGGATACGTAGGCGTAAAGCTCGCTGCCCGTCGTGTTGCGGTAGCGCACCGGGTCCTGCCCGTGGCCCGGTTCGATGACCGCGATGTCGAACACCTTCAGATCGGCCAGCGGGGCTTGGGCGCCGTAATGCAGCGCCACTGCCGGCTCGGCGCGCGCACCCATCGCAAGACACAAACCCAGGCACAGCAGCAGAAGATTCAGCAAACGTGTCACAGCAAATTCGACGCTAGATGAAGGTTGCCGGCCGGACTGCGCCGTCGGTGCGGCTGTGTCGTGGGCGCGAAGCTGACAGTTTGCGGCGTTCCATGCGAAACAGGGGCCTGCCAGGGGGAGATACGTCTCGGAGTCAGCCTATAGATAAAAACAATAAGGCCAAAAACTTCGATTGTTTTTATTGTATCTGCTCAAGGTACATGATGAAGCATGCCGTTACAGATAAGTGTAGGTGGATTCCGCCATTTGGCATGCTTTTGCCAGGGGCGGAACGGTGACAATCCCCATTGCCATGGCCGAGCGACTCGGCGGCTTTGACTTGAAAAGGACCTACCGTGATTCTTGTAACAGGCGGCGCAGGCTTCATCGGCTCGCACACCTGCGTGGCACTTGCCGAAGCGCAGATCCCTTATCTCATCCTGGACAACTTCTGCAACAGCCGCCGTTCGGTGCTCGAGCGCTTGGAGCGCATCACCGGGAAGGCGCCGCAGTGGATCGAGGGCGATGTGCGTGACGGCGCGCTGGTCGAGCGTGTGCTTAAGGAGCACGCCATCGAAGGCGTCATCCACTTCGCGGCCTTGAAGGCGGTGGGCGAGTCGGTGCGCGAACCCCTGCGTTACTACGACAACAATGTGGCCGGGACGGTGACGCTGCTGCGGGCCATGCAGTCGGCCGGCGTGCGCACGCTGGTGTTTTCCTCATCCGCCACGGTGTACGGCGAGCCTGCCACGCTGCCGATCCAGGAGGATTTCCCTCTGTCGGCCACCAATCCCTATGGCTGGACCAAGCTGATGATGGAGCAGGTGCTGGCCGATGTGGACCACGCCGAGCCGGGGCAGTGGCGGATCGCGCGACTGCGTTACTTCAACCCCGTGGGCGCGCACGAGAGCGGCCTGATCGGTGAGGACCCGCAGGACGTGCCCAACAATCTGCTGCCCTACGTGGCGCAGGTGGCCGTGGGTCTGCGCGAGTCGCTCAGCGTCTATGGCGACGACTATCCCACGCCCGACGGTACGGGCGTGCGCGACTACATCCATGTCTGCGATCTGGCGGATGGCCATGTGGCCGCGCTGCGCTACCTGCGCCAGAACCCGGGCCTGTTGACCGTCAACCTGGGCACCGGCCGCCCCGTGTCGGTGCTGGAGATGGTGCGCGGCTTTGAGCGTGCGAGCGGCCGGCCCGTGCCCTACAAGATCGTGGCGCGCCGCCCGGGCGATGTCGCCCAGTGCTGGGCCGACCCGGCGCTGGCCGAGCAACTGCTGAGCTGGCGCGCACGGCTCGATCTGGACCGCATGTGCCAGGACGCCTGGCGTTGGCAGGACGGAACGGCCCGCACGCTGGCCTGATTGACACAGTCCCGCAGCCCGCCGCTACGGCACCGTCGCGTGCCTGCCGTGACGGGCGGGGCCCGTAGCCTGCCCGTGCGGAGCGCGTCAGCCGGCGTGGCTGTTCGCGGAGGCGGGTACGGGATCGGGCTGGGTGTCCAGCGTGGCGGCGTGCACGGCCGCGTCTTCTTCCGAGAGCAGGGCATCCTCCCACTTGGCCACCACGGCGGCGGCGATCGAGTTGCCCACGGCATTGGTGGCAGAGCGCCCCATGTCCAGGAAGGTGTCCACCCCGAGGATCAGCAGCAGGCCGGCTTCGGGAATGTCGAAGTGGTTCAGCGTGGCGGCAATCACCACCAGCGACGCGCGCGGCACGCCGGCCATGCCCTTGGACGTGAGCATCAGGATCAGCAGCATGGTGATCTGCGTTTCCAGCGGCAGATGGATGCCGTAGGCCTGCGCGATGAACAGCGTGGCGAACGTGCAATAGATCATCGACCCGTCGAGGTTGAACGAGTAGCCCATGGGCATCACGAAGCTGGAGATGCGGCGCTTGACGCCGAAACGGTCCAGCGCGTCGAGCAGCTTGGGATAGGCGGCCTCGGAGCTGGCCGTGGCGAACGACAGCAGAAAGGCCTCCTTGATCTCCTTGAGCAGCTTGAAGACGCGGCGCCGCAGCGCCACATAGCCCGCCAGGATCAGCACCCCCCACAGCACGAACAGCGCCAGGTAGAACTCGCCCATGAACACGGCGAACTTCAGCAAGATGCCCAGGCCGTTGACGGCCACGGTGGCCGCCATGGCGGCCAGCACGGCCACCGGCGCGAACTTCATCACATAGCCCGTGATCTTGAGCATCACGTGCGACAGCTCCTCGATGCCGCGCACCAGGGTGTGGGCCTTGTCGCCCAGGGCCGCAAGGGCGATGCCGAAGAACATCGAGAACACCACGATCTGCAGGATCTCGTTGTTGGCCATGGCCTCGACGAAGGACCGGGGCACGAGGTGGTTGACGAAGTCCTTCAGGGTGAACTTTGACGTGGCCAGCTGCGCCGACTGGCCGGCGTCCGGCAGCGGCAGGTTGAGGCTGGCGCCGGGCTGCAGCAGGTTGGCCAGCACCAGGCCCAGCAGCAGCGAGATCAGCGAGGCCGTCAGGAACCAGCCCATGGCCTTCAGGAACACGCGTCCGACGGAGGACGCATCCCCCATGTGGGCGATGCCCACCACCAGCGTGGAGAAGACCAGCGGTGCGATCAGCATCTTGATGAGGCGCAGGAACACGTCGGAAGCGATGGAGATGTAGCCCGCGATGCGCGCCGTTTCCTGAGGCTCCAGCACGTTGGCATGGATGAGGTGGCCGATCACGATGCCCAGCACCATGGCGACCAGGATGCCGAGCGTCGGCGGCAGTTTTCTTTTGCGAAGCAACATAGAGAGACAGTTGGCGGGGCCGTCCGCCGCGAGCGGGGCTCCCCCGCCGGAAGGGGGAAAGGGGGCGATTGTCCTGCAAGACGGGTTCCTCCCCTTGACGGCCCTCAATCGGTATTGCAACGGGCTTTTACAATGGCCGCATGCCCGATCCCCTGTCCTTGCCGCCGTCCGTGCGCTCCATTCCGTTCCACGGCCAGCCTGCTTGGCAGATGGCCTTGCCCACCGGAGACACGGTGATCGTGGCCGAACAAGGCGCCCAAGTGCTGTCCTGGACCACGGCCGATGGTGCCGAGCGGTTCTTCCTCAGCCCGCGCAGCCTGTTCGATGGACACAGCGCCGTGCGCGGTGGCGTGCCGGTGTGCTTTCCGCAGTTCAACCAGCGCGGGCCTTTGCCCAAGCATGGCTTCGCGCGCAACCTGCCGTGGCGGCTGGAGGGCGGTGACGAGGGCGAGCAGGGCGCCACGCTGCGCCTGCTGCTGGAAGACAGCGAGGCGACCCGGCGCTGGTGGCCCGAACATGCCTTTGATGCGCGGCTGGCGGTCACGCTCGGCGCCGGCACCTTGCGGCTGGAGCTGTCCGTGCACAACCCGGGCCCGACCGCGTGGGACTTCACCGCCGCACTGCACGGTTATCTGCACGTGGACGACATCGGCGGCACCCGCCTGGACGGCCTGGACGGCCAGGCCCGCTGGGACACCGTGGCCGATGTGCGCGATGTGCAGCGCGGGCCGGTCACCTTCGCCGGCGAATACGACAGCGTTTTTGCCGCCGCGCCGGCACCCCTGCAACTGCACCAGGCCGGCGGCGGCCGGCTGTCGATCGCCCAGAGCCCGGAGTGGGGTAACACGGTGGTCTGGAACCCCGGCGCCACCCTTTGCGCGGCGTTGCCGGACATGCCCGCCGACGGCTACCGGCAGATGCTGTGCGTCGAAGCCGCCTGCATCGACCAGCCCGTGCCCATGGCGCCCGGCGCCCGGTGGTCGGGCTGGCAGCAGTTGCAGGTTCTCTGATTTCCCGTCTTTTCTCTCTTCTGGAGCGTCTCCCATGCTGGCCAAGCGCATCATTCCCTGCCTCGACGTGACCGGCGGTCGCGTGGTGAAAGGGGTCAATTTCGTCGAACTGCGCGATGCGGGCGATCCGGTCGAGATCGCCGCGCGCTACAACGCGCAGGGCGCCGACGAACTGACCTTTTTGGACATCACGGCCACCAGCGACGGACGTGACCTGATCCTGCCCATCATCGAGGCCGTCGCCAGCCAGGTGTTCATTCCCCTGACCGTCGGCGGCGGTGTGCGCACCGTCGAGGATGTGCGCCGCCTGCTCAACGCCGGCGCGGACAAGACCAGCTTCAATTCCGCCGCGCTGGCCAACCCCGATGTGATCAATGCAGCATCGGACAAGTACGGCGCCCAGTGCATCGTCGTGGCCATCGACGCCAAGCGCCGCCAGGGCGACGATGTGGCGGCGCGGGGCGAAGGCTGGGACGTGTACAGCCACGGCGGGCGCAAGAACACGGGCCTGGACGCCGTGCAGTGGGCCAGCGAGATGGCGCGCCGCGGCGCGGGTGAGATCCTGCTGACCAGCATGGACCGCGATGGCACCAAGTCCGGCTTCGACCTGCAGCTGACGCGGGCCGTGAGCGACGCGGTCAGCGTGCCGGTGATCGCCTCCGGCGGCGTCGGCAACCTGGAGCATCTGGCCGACGGCGTGCAGCAGGGCGGCGCCGATGCCGTGCTGGCCGCCAGCATCTTCCATTACGGCGAGTTCACGGTGGGCCAGGCCAAGGACCGCATGGCCGAGCGCGGCATTCCGGTACGCCGCTGAGCGGGTCTCAGGACGTCATTTGAGTGAAATAGGCCTCTAGCGCTTATGGAATAAGCGCATCATGCTATTAAAAAATGAGTGATGCTGCGCTGCAGCAAATGAAAGACAATGCTCCGATGAACTGGCTCGACGAAGTGAAGTGGGATGCCCAGGGCCTGGTGCCCGCCATTGCGCAGGAGCAGGGCTCCGGCGATGTGCTGATGTTCGCCTGGATGAACCGCGAGGCCCTGCAGAAGACGGCCGAGCTGGGCCGCGCGGTGTACTTCAGCCGCTCGCGCGGCAAGCTGTGGTTCAAGGGCGAGGAGTCCGGCCACGTGCAGACCGTGCACGAGATCCGGCTGGACTGCGACAACGACGTCGTGCTGCTCAAGGTGACGCAGCAAGGCCACGAGCCCGGCATCGCCTGCCACACCGGCCGCCACAGCTGCTTCTTCAGCGTGCTGAAGGACGGCGCCTGGCAGGCCGTCGACCCGGTCTTGAAAGACCCCGAATCCATCTACAAGTGACCTCCATGAGCGCAGCCGCCGATACCCCCCGCAACGCCTCCCTGGAAGGTGCCCTGGCGCGCCTGGCCACCGTGATCGAGGGCCGCAAGCCCGCCCACGGCGGCGACCCCGAGAAAAGCTACGTCGCGCGCCTGCTGCACAAGGGGCCGGATGCCTTCCTCAAGAAGATCGGCGAAGAGGCCACCGAAGTGGTCCTGGCCGCCAAGGACGCCGACCATGGCGGCGACGCCGGCAAGATCGTCTACGAGGTGGCCGACCTGTGGTTCCACTCCATGATCGCGCTGGCGCACTACGGCCTGTCGCCCGCCGACGTGGTCGCCGAACTGGAGCGCCGCGAGGGCACCAGCGGCATCGAGGAAAAGGCCCTGCGCAAAGCCGCCGACCGGGCAACCGAAGAAGGGAAAACCGCATGAGCAACGACATCATCGACGTGGAACCCAACGAATCGCTGCGCACCATCGGCTGGGTGAGCTATGTGCTGCACCTGATCGTGGCCGTGGCCGCGGTGCTGCCCAGCGCCCAGCCCAGCATCGTGCTGCTGTTGATCGCCCTGATCCTCGACCTGGTCAAGCGCGACGACGCCCGCGGCACCTGGCAGGAATCGCACTTCTCCTGGCGCATCCGTTCGGTGCTGTGGGCCGGCGTGCTCTACCTGGTCACTGCGCCGCTGTGGCTGCTGTTCCTGATCCCCGGCTGGATCGCCTGGGTGCTGATCTCGCTGTGGTTCCTCTACCGCATCCTGCGCGGCATGCTGGCCATGAGCAACGGCCGGGCGATCCATGCCTGAACCCCAGGGCGTACAGCGGCTCAACCTGGCGCTGCAGGGGGGCGGCTCGCATGGCGCGCTGACCTGGGGCGTGCTGGACGCGCTGCTGGAAGACGGGCGCTTCCGCTTCGACGGCATCAGCGGCACCAGCGCGGGGGCCATGAACGCCGTGGCGCTGGCGCACGGTTTTGCCCAGGCCGCCCAGCAGCACCACGCCGATGCCGAGGCGGCCCATGCCGCCGGGTGCGAGCTGGCCCGCGCCACGCTGACGCGCCTGTGGGAGGGCGTGGGCACGCTGGGCAGCCTGATGTGGGGGGTGCCCCTGCCCGGCGCCAACCCGCTGCTGGGCATGATGTCGCAGTGGCTCTCGCCCTACCAGACCAATCCGCTGGGTATCAATCCGCTGCGCCGGCTGCTGGAGCGCGAGGTCGATTTCGACGGGCTGTCCGCCTCCCGGGGCCCCAAGGTGTTCGTCTGCGCCACCAACGTGCGCACGGGGCGCGGCGAGATCTTCTCCGGCAAGCGCCTGAGTGCCGACGCGGTCATGGCCTCGGCGTGTCTGCCGCTGCTGTTCAAGGCGGTGGAGATCGAGGGCGAGCATTACTGGGACGGCGGCTATTCCGGCAATCCGGCCCTGCACCCGCTGATCTACAAGACCGACTGTGCCGACGTTCTGCTGGTCCAGATCAACCCCATCGAGCACCCGACCGTGCCCGACAACGCGTCCGAGATCATGGAGCGCATGAACGAGGTCACCTTCAACGCCAGCCTGCTGGCCGAGATGCGTGCCATCGAGTTCGTGCGCCGCCTGCTGGCCGAGGGCAAGCTCGATGCCCAGCGCTACAAGAGCGTGCGCATGCACCGCATCGACGGGGGTGCCGTGCTGGCCGGCTTTGGCGCGGCGAGCAAGACGCGCGCCGATCTGCCCTTCGTGCGCCAGCTGTTCGCCCTGGGCCGGGAAGCCGGCCAGCAATGGCTGCACAAGCATCGCGCCGACGTCGGCGTGCGTCCCAGCGTCAACATCGCCGACAATCCCTGAGAGCGCCGCACGCCCTGCACGGCGCTTTCATGTTTCGTCGTTTCCTGCATTCACACTATCGTCCCATGCACGACCCCGACTGCCTCTTCTGCAAGATCGTCCGCGGCCAGATTCCGTCCAAGAAGGTCCATGAGGACGAGGACGTTTTCGCGTTCCACGACATCCATCCTGCCGCCCCGGTGCACTTCCTGATGGTGCCCAAGGCCCATGTGCACTCCATGGCCGGCGTGACCGAAGCGCACGCCGCGCTGCTGGGCAAGATGATGGTGCTCGCCCCGCGCCTGGCGCTGGAGCAGGGCTGCAATCCCTATCCCGATGGCGGCTACCGCATCGTGGTGAACACCGGTACCGAGGGCGGCCAGGAAGTCCATCACCTGCACCTGCATGTGATGGGCGGCCCCCGTCCCTGGCTGAAGGGCTGAGCGCCTTCGGCCCCGGCGCCAGGGCCGGGCCGCAACCGGCTGTGACGGCGCAGCCGCGATGTTGCTAGGGATATGTCCGGCCGTCATGTCCGGGGTCTAGAATGTTCTGTATTCGTTAGGAGATTTTCCATGGGTTCGTTTTCCATTTGGCACTGGCTGATCGTTCTGCTGATCGTCGTGATGGTGTTCGGCACCAAGAAGCTCAAGAACATGGGCTCCGACCTGGGCGGTGCCGTCAAGGGCTTCAAGGACGGCATGAAGGACGGCTCGGCCGCCGATACGACGGCCACGCCCACGCCTCCCGCAGGGCAGGTGGCCAATCAGGCGGCTGCCGACAAGACCACCATCGACGTCGAAGCCAAGCAAAAGAGCTGATCGCCTTCCGCACCTTGAGCCTGTTCCATGATTGATATTGGCCTGTCCAAGATGGCGCTGATCGGCGCGGTGGCGCTGATCGTCATCGGGCCCGAGAAGCTGCCCCGCGTGGCCCGCACTGTCGGGACCCTCCTGGGCAAGGCGCAGCGCTACGTGACCGACGTGAAGGCCGAGGTCAACCGCTCGATGGAGCTGGACGAGTTGCGCAAGATGAAGGACTCCGTCGAGGGCGCGGCCCGCGACGTCGAGCAGTCCATGCACACGGCCGCGTCCGATTTCCAGAAGGATTGGGACACGTCCATCGGCCACTCCTCCACGCATTCTTCGGTGGGCGCTGGAGAGAGCACGGTCGTGCCGGCCTACCGGCATCCGGGCAAGAACTGGCGGCTCAAGCGGGGAGCCACCCCACAGTGGTACAAAGCCCGCTCGGGCGTGCGCACCAAGGCGCAGTCGGGCGCCGCACGCGTGGCCCGTTTCCGGCCGCAAAAATTCCATTGAAAGCCGCGCGGCGCGTCCGGGCCGCGCAGGCCTAGGCGGGCGCAGCGCCCGCAACCCCCATGTCAGAAACTCCCCACCCTGAAGACGAATTGGCCGGTACCGAGCAGCCGTGCGTGCAGCACCTCATGGAGCTGCGCGACCGGCTGGTCAAGGCGCTGATCGCTGTCGGCATCGCCGCCGGCCTGCTGTTCCTGTACCCCGGCCCGGGCGCGCTCTACGATCTGCTGGCGGCGCCGCTGGTGGCCCACCTGCCCAAGGGAGCCACGCTGATCGCCACCTCGGTGATCTCGCCCTTCATGGTGCCCCTGAAGATTCTGCTGATGTCGGCCTTCCTGGTGGCATTGCCCGTCGTGCTCTACCAGGTATGGGCCTTCGTGGCGCCGGGGCTGTACTCGCACGAGAAGAAGCTGGTGCTGCCTCTGGTGGTGTCCAGCACCTTGCTGTTCTTCATCGGCGTGGCTTTCTGCTACTTCTTCGTCTTCGGCCAGGTGTTCAGCTTCATCCAGAGCTTCGCGCCCAAGAGCATCACCGCCGCCCCTGACATCGAGGCCTACCTCAGCTTCGTGCTGACCATGTTCCTGGCCTTCGGCTGCGCCTTCGAGGTCCCGATCGCGGTGATCGTGCTGGCGCGCATGGGCGTGGTGTCGGTGGAGAAGCTCAAGGCCTTCCGCGGCTACTTCATCGTGCTGGCCTTCATCATCGCGGCGATCATCACGCCGCCGGACGTGGTGTCGCAGCTGGCGCTGGCCATCCCGATGTGCCTGCTGTACGAGGCGGGCATCTGGGCGGCGCAGATCTTCATCCGCCACACCAAGGCGCCGGACGAGAGCGGCGAAACGGCCAAGTAGGCGCCGCGGCGTTCAGCGCGCGGGCAGGCCCGGCAACCCGGGTACGGCCTGGCCCTGCTGGCGCGGCTTCGGACGCCGTCCCGGCGTCACCGTCACCTCGGAGCTGTCGCCCCGCCGCTGGATCCTGAACTCCGCGGGCACGCCGGGCTTGAGC
>JAEWPH010000080.1 GCA_023460715.1 Pseudomonadota bacterium
GGTGCGGCGCTGGCGGGGGCCAGCACCGGCTCACGCCGCGCATCGGCGGCTGCGGCGGGCACGGCCCGCGCCAGGTGCGCCTGCGCATCCGATTCGTCCAGCACGAACACGCTCACCAGCTGCACCAGGCGCGCGGCCTGGGCGTTGAGGCTGTCGGCGGCCGCGGCGGATTCCTCCACCAGCGCGGCGTTCTGCTGCGTGACCTGGTCGAGCTGGTTGACCGCATCGCCCACCTGCGAGATGCCCTGCTCCTGCTCGTGCGTGGCGGCGCCGATCTCCTCGATCAGATCGGCCACGCGGCGGGCCTGCTGCACGATCTCGCCCATGGTGGTGCCGGCCTCGTTCACCAGCTGCGAGCCGGCTTCCACCCGCTCCACGCTGGCGCCGATCAGCAGCTTGATCTCCTTGGCGGCCTCGGCGCTGCGCTGCGCCAGGCTGCGCACCTCGCTGGCCACCACCGCGAAGCCGCGGCCCTGCTCGCCAGCGCGGGCGGCTTCCACCGCGGCGTTCAGCGCCAGGATGTTGGTCTGGAAGGCGATGCCGTCGATGACCCCGATGATGTCGCCGATCTTGCGCGAGCTGTCCGTGATGCCCTGCATGGTGGCCACCACGTCGTTCACCACGCTGCCGCCGCGCGCGGCCGTCTGGCTGGCGGAGCCGGCCATCTGGGTGGCCGTGCGCACGGTCTCGGTGTTCTGCTGGATAGTGGAGCCGATCTCCTCCATCGACGCGGCCGTCTGCTGCAGGTTGGAGGCCTGCTCTTCCGTGCGCTGGCTCAGGTCGGCATTGCCCGTGGCGATCTGGCTGGCGCCGGTGGCGATCGATTCGCTGCTCTGGCGCACCTGGCTCACCAGGCTGCTCAGGCTCTCGCGCATGCGCTCCATGGCCGCCAGCAGGCTGGTGGTGTCGCCGGGGCGCAGGGCGATGCGCATGGCCAGGTGGCCGCGCGCCACCTGCTGGGCGATCTCGGTGGCATAGC
Organism: Pseudomonadota bacterium; assembly: GCA_023460715.1. Lineage (GTDB taxonomy): Bacteria > Pseudomonadota > Gammaproteobacteria > Burkholderiales > Burkholderiaceae_C > Paracidovorax. Next base: position 980 of record JAEWPH010000080.1, read on the forward strand.
CGGGCTCGCCGCCCAGCTGGTTCTTGATCTGGCGGGTGATGGTCCAGGCCACCACGGCGCCCAGTGCCGCGGCGAGCGCCGCCAGCACGAGCATGGCGCTGCCCGCCTGCACGGCGTCCACCCGCGACGCCTTGGCCATGGCGCGGGCCAGGTCGCGCTCCGTCGCGACCAGCTGGTCGATGGCGTTGAAGTAGCGCTCCTGCTCCGTGCGCAGCGGGCCCTGGATGTAGTTGCGCGCCTCGTCCATCTGCTCGGCGGCGGCCAGCTCGACCGCCCGATCGAACGCGGGACGGTAGGTGGCCGTGGCCGCCTCCAGCTGGGCCACCAGCGCCTTGCCGGCGTCCGAGGTGATCCGCTTGCGCAGGTCCGCCTGGATGGCCATGGCGCGCGTGCGGGCCTCGTCGATGCGTTTCTTCTGCTCCTGGATGCGCGCCGGATCGCTGAGCATCGCCATGTTGCGCACCACGCGGGCGTTGAGGTTCACCTGGTCCCGCAGGTCCTGCAGGGCCAGCAGGGTTTCCAGCCGTTCGTCGGCCAGCTGGGTGACGTTGTCCGCCACCTCCTCCAGCTGCACCCGGCCATACAGCGCCACCAGGCAGCCGATCAGTATCACCACCGTGAAGCCCAGGCCGAGCTTGGCACCGAGCTGCATCTCTCTCAAGAACTTCATCACTACCCTTCCTCGACACACCGGTCCGGTCATCGGACTCCAAATGTGTTTATTTGTTACTTGAGTAGTTTAGATGTTTCTTTGTCGTCCGAACAGTCTGCGGGCGACAACCCTCCCGGCAGCGCGTGATGAGAGAGGGGCGCCGTTCAGTGCGGAGCGGCCCGGTCGCCGCTGCGCGCCAGCGCCATGCCCAGTACCGCGAGCGCGCCGGCCAGCGCCACGATGGCAGCCCAGCCCCCGTGCTGCCAGAACCAGCCGCCCGCGGAGCCGACCACGCTGGAGCCCAGGTAATAGAACAGCAGATACAGGGACGCGGCATGTCCCTTGGTTGCGCCCGCCAGCGGACCGACGCTCGAACTGGCCACCGCGTGGCCGATGAAGAAGCCGGTGGTCATGAGCACGATGCCGGCAAAGACCGCCGGCAGCGCGGGCGCCAGCGTCAGTAGCACGCCCACCAGCATCAGCCCGAAGCCGGTGGCCAGCAGCGCGCGGCGGCCCATGCGGTCGGCCAGCCCGCCGGCCATGGACGACGACACGATGCCGAAGCCGAAGGCCAGGAACAGCAGGCTGATCTGCGTCTGGCTCAAGCCATACGGTGCACCGGAGAGCCGGAATGTGGCGTAGTTGAACACCGTCACGAAGATGCTGGAGAGGACGAAGCCGATGGCGAACAGCCGCAGCAGTCCGCGGTGGCGCAGGTGGCTGCGCCACGCGTGCAGGTGGTAGCGCCACTGCAGCCCGCTGCGCGGCACGAAGCGCCGCGACGGCGGCAGCAACGCCAGAAACCCCAGCGCTGCCAGCAGGCACAGCCCGCCCAGCAGTCCCAGGGCGAAACGCCAGGACACCCATTCGGTGAGCAATCCCATGCCCACGCGGCCCATCATGCCGCCGAAGGCGGTGCCCGCCACGTACAGGCCCATGGTGCGGCTCAGGTGGCGCGGATCGATCTCCTCGGCCAGGTAGGCCATGGCCACGGCCGGCACGCCGCCCAGCACCAGGCCCTCCAGGGCGCGGGCGGCCAGCAGCGCGTGCCAGTGCGGCGCTGCGGCCGCCGCGATGTTCAGCAGAGCGCCCACCGCCATGGACACGAACATCAGCCCGCGCCGGCCCAGGGCCTGCGAGAACGCTCCCGTCAGCACGATCGCCACGGCCAGCAGCCCGGTCGTGAGCGACAGGGCGAGCGAGCTCTGCGCAGCGCTGAGGCCGAAGGTCTGCGCGAACGCCGGCAGGAGCGGCTGAACGCAGTAGATCAGGGAAAAGCTGGCGAAGCCGGCCAGGAACAGGGCGGCCTGCGTACGCCGGTAGTCCGGCGTGCCCCGCACCATGCCCGGGGCGGGCGCGGCATCGGATGGAGGGGCGGTCGTGGTGGCTGGGGTGTGCAGGCCGGAGGTGGCCGTGCGGCTGACAGAAGAAGAAACCATGGAGCAACGGCGCGCGGGCCGTGAAGAGGCAAGACCGCCGGAATCTACGGACCAGGCGGAGATATGTCCAATATATGATTTGCGCAATCTTCATATCTTTTGCAGATAGGTGTTGCATGGAACTGCGCCACATCCGGTACTTTCTCGCGGTGGCCGAAGAGGGCCATTTCACCCGCGCGGCCGCACGCCTGGGCATCGGCCAGCCGCCGCTGAGCCTGCAAATCCGCGATCTGGAGTCGGAAGTGGGCGCGCCCCTGTTCCTGCGGGTGCCGCACGGCGCCGTGCTGACGGATGCGGGCCGCGCCTTTCTGGAGGGCGTGCGCGCCATGCCCGGGCTGGCCGCGCAGGCCACGCACGACGCCCGGCGCGCCGCGCGCGGGGAGCTGGGATCGCTGCACCTGGGATTCACCGGGTCGTCGGCCCTGCACCCCGAGGTGACCCGGGCGATCCGGACCTACCGGCGCAGCTACGGCCAGGTGGACCTGCGGGTGGACGAGGGCAACTCCCTGACGCTGGTGGAGCGGCTGCGCGATGGCCGGCTGGACGTGGCCATCCTGCGGCCCGACGGCCTGGACGCCACGGGATTGGTGTTCCACCGCTATCCCGACGAGCCCCTCATCGCCGCCGTGCCGTCCGCCCACGCCCAGGCGCGCCAGGGGCCGCGCATCGACCTGGCGCAGCTGCGCGGCGACGCCTTCATCCTGACGCCGCGTCCGCTGGGCCCCAGCCTGTTCGACGCCTCCGTCGCGGCCTGCCGCAGCTCGGGCTTCGACCCGGTGTTCGGTCCCACGGCACCGCAGATCGTGTCCATCCTGGCCCTGGTCGCGGCCGAGCTGGGGGTGGCGCTCGTGCCGGCGTCCATGCGGCAGCTGGGCTTCAAGGGCGTGGCGTATCGCGCGCTGCGCGACCACCCTGCCGTGGTCGGCCTGGCGGTGGCGCACCGCCAGGGCACGTTGTCGCCGTTCGTGCAGAACTTCGTGCGGCTGGCGCAGCCGGGCGGTGCCCCCACGCAGCCGTAGCCGTAGCCGCACCCGCTGGGTTGTGCGCGTGGCGGCGGCGCCTGTGTGCCGCATATCCATAGACGCCCTTCTTCGTTGTCGCGCTGAGGCCGGGCCGCGACCATCGCTTCCTGCCCATCAGGGAACCGATCAAAGGGAGAAGAAGCCATGGCGCTCGACCACACCACCACCACTACCACCACCCGCCACCGTCCTGCCCGCGCCGCCGCGCCCGGCGGGGCATCCCCGGCCACCCCCAGCCGCCGCACGCTGCTGCGCACCGCGGGGGCGGCGGGTGTCGTGGCCAGCGCGGGGCTGCTGGCCTCGCGGGCCTGGTCGCAGCCGCGCAAGCTGGTCTTCGCCTGGAACCAGGCGGGCTTTTGCAACACGCCCGTGCCCATCGCGCTGGAGCAGGGGTTCTTCGAGAAGAACGGGCTGGACGTGGAACTGCTCAACTGGGCCGGCTCGTCCGATGCGCTGCTGGAAGCGCTGGCCACCGGCAAGGCCGACGCGGGCGTGGGCCTGATCCACCGCTGGGTCAAGCCGCTGGAGGCGGGCTTCGACGTGAAGCTGGTCAGCAGCGTGCACGGCGGCTGCCTGCGCCTGGTGGCCGCCAAGGGCACCGGCATCACCGCAGATGCCAAGTCCTTCAAGGGCAAGGTCATCGGCGTGGCCGACCTGAACAGCCCGGCCAAGCAGTTCTACGCCATCCATCTGGCCAAGAAGGGCATCGATGTGGACAAGGACGTCGAATGGCGCGTCTACCCGGCCGACCTGCTGGACGTGGCCGCCAAGAAGGGCGAGATCCACGCCATCGCCGACGGCGACCCGAACGTCTACCTGATCGAGAAACGCAACCCCGGCGCGTTCACCGAGATCGGCAACAGCGCCAAGGGCGAATACGCCGACCGCCTGTGCTGCGTGGTGGGCGCCCGCGGCCTGCTGGCGCAGAAGGACAAGCCCCGCGTGGCCGCCGTGGTGCGCTCGCTGGCACAGGCCTCCAACTTCGTGGCCGACAACCCGAATGAGGCGGCCAGGATCTATGCCAAGTACACGCCCAAGGTGACGGTGGACGAGCTGCAGGCGCTGCTGGCCGACCTGACCTACAAGCACCATCCCACGGGCAACGCGCTGCGCAGCGAGGTCGAACTCTTCGCCCGCGAGTTCCGCGAGGCCGGCATTCTGAAGCGCGGCACCGACCCGGCGCGCTTCGCCTCCCACGTGTCGCTGGACGTGCTGGCATGAGCAACGTGCCGCATGCCCTGGAGC
>JAEWPH010000081.1 GCA_023460715.1 Pseudomonadota bacterium
CGTTGCGACGCTTGTGGATAGCCGAGCTATCCACTGCGCACCGCGCCTTGCATCCCCTCCCGCAAACACCACTGCGCGGCCCCTGGAAGATCGTAAACACGTTCTTACGGCACACGCGCTGCGGGCACGCCGCGCGGTGCATAGTCAAAACGGGGGCCATGGGCCAGCAGCCAGTCGGCCAGCGGCGTGGGGGCGTGCACGTCGAACACGGGCAGCGCCGTGGGCTGGGGCAGTTGGTCGGCACGATCGGTGGCGATGGCCTGCACCCAGGCGTCCTCAGGATAGCGCGCCGGGCGCGCCGCGTAATCGGCGGACGGTGCGCGCCAGACCTCGACCTTGGGCACATCGGCCTCCTTCAAGCCTTCCACCAGCACCCAGTCCACGGCCGGGTCCAGTTCGGCCAGCAGGTCGTGCACCGAGGGCTCCTGCCGCTGCTCGAATTCGCGCAGCAGCGCCAGGCGCCGGTTGGACGCGATCACCACCTCGAAGGCACCGGCCTCGCGGTGGCGCCAGCTGTCCTTGCCCGGGTGGTCGATGTCGAAGCGGTGGTGCGCATGCTTGACGACCGACACGCGCTGGCCGCGCGCGCGCAGCAGCGGGATGAGCTGGGCGATCAGCGTGGTCTTGCCGCTGCCCGAGAACCCGGCAAAGCCGACCACCTTCATGCTGCCACTCCTGCCGTCACTCTTCATTTAATAGCTGTCAGCGCTTGATGGACAAGCGCTGCAGCCCGATTTGGCATTGAATTCGAAATTCAGTACCCCGCCGCCCACCATGGGCGCGGCCCAGGCGAGCAGACGCCGAGCAAGGGCCGCCCCGCAGCAAGGCGTCGTCCCCCTGCCCGCTGCGCGCAGCGCTGCGAGAGCGGGGGGAAGGCGCGCAGCGCCACAGGGGGGTGTGCCGCATCAATCGCAATGCCGTGCGATGTAGGCCTTCACCAGGGCCACATCGGCCGGCATGACGTGCACGCGCTTGGGCAGGGCCTCGATGCCGTCGAACTTCGGCGGCCGCTCGGGGGCATGGCCCAGGGCTTCGAAGATGGTCTCGGCGAACTTGATGGGCAGGGCCGTCTCCAGCACGATCATCGGCACCGCCGGGTCGCCCCGGTGCTGCAGCGCCACCTTCACGCCGTCGGCGGTGTGGGTGTCGATGGTCACGCCGTGGCGCTGGTAGTTGTCCTTGATGGTCGCAAGGCGGTCGGCGTGCGTGCTCTTGCCGCCCAGGAAGCCGTATTTCGCGGCCGCGTCGGCAAAGCGCGCATCCTGGCTCAGGTCGAAACGGCCGTCCTGGGTCAGGGCTTCGCCGAACAGTGCCTGGGTCTGCGCGGCATCGCGGCCGAGCAGGTCGAACACGAAGCGCTCGAAATTGCTGGCCTTGCTGATGTCCATCGACGGGCTCGACGTCTCGTGCGTGTCGGCGCTGCCGCGCACGCGGTAGACGCCGGTGCGGAAGAACTCGTCCAGCACATCGTTCTCGTTGGTGGCGACCACCAGCTTGTCGATGGGCAGGCCCATCATGCGCGCCACATGGCCGGCGCAGACGTTGCCGAAGTTGCCCGACGGCACGGTGAAGCTGACCTTCTGGTCGTTGCGCTCCGTCGCCTGCACATAGCCGGCGAAGTAGTACACGACCTGCGCCAGCAGGCGCGCCCAGTTGATCGAGTTGACGGTGCCGATCTTGTACTGGCGCTTGAACGCCAGGTCGTTGCTCACGGCCTTGACGATGTCCTGGCAGTCGTCGAACACGCCTTCGATGGCGATGTTGTGGATGTTCTCGTCCTGCAGGCTGAACATCTGCGCCTGCTGGAAGGCACTCATGCGGCCGTGCGGGCTGGTCATGAAGACGCGCACGCCCTGCTTGCCGCGCATGGCGTACTCGGCCGCGCTGCCGGTGTCGCCACTGGTCGCGCCGAGGATGTTCAGCTCTTCGCCGCGGCGGCCCAGTTCGTATTCGAACAGATTGCCCAGCAGCTGCATGGCCATGTCCTTGAAGGCCAGCGTGGGGCCGTTGGACAGGGCTTCCAGCCACAGGCCATCCTCCAGATGGCGCAGCGGCACGATCTCGCCGGTGCCGAAGACTTCGGCCGTGTACGTCTTCTCGCACAGGCGCTTCAAGTCGGCGGCCGGGATGTCGTCGATGTACAGCGACAGGATCTGGAACGCCAGCTCGGCGTAGCCCTGCTCGTGGTAGGCCTTGCGCAGGCGCGTGAGGGCCGCGTCATCGATCTGCGGATAGCGCTCGGGCAGGTACAGCCCGCCATCGGGCGCCAGGCCTTCGAGCAGGATGTCGCAGAAGCGCTTGCGGTCCGGGTGGCCGCGCGTGGAGAGGTACAGCATCAGTTCAGCTCCTCCTTGCGGATGCGCGTGATGGGCGCCAGCACCGTGGGCAGCGCCTGCATCTGCGCGATGGCGTCGTTCATCGTGCCTTCGCGGGTTTCGTGCGTCAGGATGATGAGGTCGGTCTGCGTGGAGCCTTCGCCGCCCACCTCATCGGCTTCGCGTTGCAGCACGGCGTCGATGCTGATGCCGGCACCGGCCAGCAAGCCGGTCACCTTGGCCAGCACGCCGGCCTGGTCGGCCACCCGCAGGCGCAGGTAGTAGCTGGTGGCGAATTCGCTGGCCGGCAGCACCGGCAGCTGGGCCTGCGCCTTGTCCAGGGTGTGCGGCTGGAAGGCCAGGTAGGGCACGCGGTGCTCGGGGTCGGCGGACGCCAGGCGGGTGATGTCCACCAGGTCGGCGATCACGGCGCTGGCCGTGGGCTCGCTGCCCGCGCCCTTGCCGTAGTACAGCGTGGTGCCCACGGCATCGGCCTGCACCACCACGGCGTTCATGGCGCCTTCCACGTTGGCGATCAGGCGCTTGGCCGGGATCAGCGTGGGGTGCACGCGCAGTTCCACGCCGTCGGCGTCTGCACCCGAGCGGCGCTTGGCGATGCCCAGCAGCTTGATGCGGTAGCCCAGCTGCTCGGCGTACTTGATGTCCGCGCCGGCCAGCTGCGTGATGCCTTCCACATAGGCCTTGTCGAACTGCACCGGAATGCCGAACGCGATGGCCGACATGATGGTGGCCTTGTGTGCGGCGTCCACGCCTTCGATGTCGAAAGTCGGGTCGGCCTCGGCGTAGCCCAGGCGTTGCGCTTCCTTCAGCACCACGTCGAAATCCAGGCCCTTGTCGCGCATCTCGGACAGGATGAAGTTCGTCGTGCCGTTGATGATGCCGGCGATCCACTGGATGCGGTTGGCCGTGAGGCCTTCGCGCAGCGCCTTGATGATGGGGATGCCGCCGGCCACGGCCGCCTCGAAGGCCACCATCACGCCCTTGGCCGATGCGGCCGCGAAGATCTCGGTGCCGTGCACGGCCAGCAGGGCCTTGTTGGCCGTCACCACGTGCTTGCCGGCGGCGATGGCTTCGAGCACCAGCGCCTTGGCGATGCCGTAGCCGCCGATCAGCTCGACCACGATGTCGATGTCGGGATTGGCGATCACGGCGCGGGCGTCGTTCACCACCTGCACGTTCGCGCCGGCCACGGCACGGGCGCGCTCCACATCCAGGTCGGCCACCATGGTCACCTCGATGCCGCGGCCCGCGCGGCGGCGGATCTCTTCCTGGTTGCGCTGCAGCACGTTGAAGACGCCGCTGCCCACGGTGCCAATGCCCAGGAGGCCTACTTGAATCGGTTTCATGGTCGAGATATCAGTCAAATCACGCTGCAGCGCTTGTTCTGATTGCGCATGCAGCTATCAAAAAAAAAGGAGTTTCAGGCCGTACCGTGGCGTTGGCGGTATTGCGCGAGGAAGTCTGCGAGACGGCCGATCGCCACGCGCAGGTCGTCCTCGTGCGGCAGGAAGACGATGCGGAAGTGCTGGTTGTCCGGGTAGTTGAAGCCCGAACCCTGGACCAGCATGACGCGGGTCGCGCGGAGCACTTCCATGAAGAACTGGCGGTCGTCGGCGATGGGGTACATCGCCGGGTCGAGGCGGGGGAACATGTAGAGCGCCGCCTTGGGTTTCACGCAGCTCACGCCCGGGATCGCCGAGATGAGTTCGTAAGCCAGGTCGCGCTGGCGCCGCAGGCGCCCGCCCTCGCGGACCAGGTCGTTGATGCTCTGGTAGCCGCCCAGCGCGGTCTGGATGGCCCACTGGCCGGGCACGTTCGAGCCCAGCTTGATGTTGGCCAGCATGTTCAGGCCTTCGATGTAGTCGCGGGCCACGGCCTTGTTGCCGGACACCACCATCCAGCCCGCGCGGTAGCCGCACGAACGGTAGGCCTTGGAGAGCGAGTTGAAGGTCAGCGTCAGCACATCGGTCGACAGGCTGGCGATGGCCGTGTGCTCCACGCCGTCGTACAGCACCTTGTCGTAGACCTCGTCGGCCATGAGCACCAGCCCGTGCTCGCGCGCGATCTCCACCAAGCCCTTGAGCAACTCGTCGGAGTACAGCGCCCCGGTCGGGTTGTTGGGGTTGATGACCACCAGGCCGCGGGTGCGCGGGGTGATCTTGCTGCGGATGTCGTCCAGGTTAGGCATCCAGCCGTTGGCCTCGTCGCACAGGTAGTGCACGGGCTTGCCGCCGGCCAGGCTGGCGGACGCCGTCCACAGCGGGTAGTCGGGGGCGGGCACCAGCAGTTCGTCGCCGTCGTCGAGCAGCGCGGTGGTGGCCATCACGATCAGGTCGCTGGCGCCGTTGCCCAGGTAGATGTCGTCGAGCGTCACGCCCGATACGCCTTGTTGCTGGGTATAGTGCATCACCGCCTTGCGCGCGGCGAAGATGCCCTTGCTGTCCGAATAGCCCGCCGAGTTGGGCAGGTTGCGGATCATGTCCTGCTGGATCTCTTCCGGCGCATCGAAGCCGAACGGCGCGAGGTTGCCGATGTTCAGCTTGATGATCTTCTGGCCCTCGTCCTCCATCTGCTTGGCCGCATCCACGATAGGGCCCCGCACATCGTAGAGAACGTTACTGAGCTTGGCGGATTTGTGGACGGTCTTCATGCTCTGCGGGGCAACAATGGGCCGGAAAGGGAGATGGATGCCGCACCAGGCGCGCGCACCTGGCGAAACCTATAATTTGACCACAGTTCCCACCGCCAGCCCGGGCCTTCGCGCCCCTGCCCCCGGCGGCCCGCCACGGGCCGTCAGCCCACCGGACACCCCATGAAATTCCAGCCCGACCGCTCCGACGCCCAGACCATCAGCGGCTATGGCCCGGGCTGGATCGGCATCGATGGCGAACGCCTCACCGCCAGCGTGGTGGTGGGCTCCCGCGGCCAGCGCCAGCCGTGGAACTGCACGCGCTTCGAAGACCTCACGCCGGAGCACTTCGCCCATTTGGCCGAGCTGGATACGGAGCTGATCGTGTTCGGCAGCGGCGCGCGCAACCGGTTTCCGCCGCCGGCCTGGCTGCAGCCGCTGATGGCCCGCCGCATCGGCCTGGAGACCATGGACACCCAGGCCGCCTGCCGCACTTACAACATCCTGGCGGGCGAAGGCCGCAACGTGGTCGCGGCGCTGCTGCTGGAAACCGCCCCCTGATTTGTGTTCTTTGGTTACAGACTGCGAGTCGCGTCAGAGGTCGTTTCGGGGTAAAATCTCGGGTTGCGGTCGGGGGCCCTACAAGAGCAATAACACACCCGCTCCCCCGACTTATCAACGACTACATCCAGAGAGATTGAAGTGCCATGGCGATCGTTGTCAACAAACCCCTCCCAGAATTTGAAGCCAACGCGACCGGCGGAGTCAAGGTATCCAACACCTCGCACCTCGGCCAGATTCTGATCCTGTACTTCTATCCCAAGGACAACACCCCCGGCTGCACCACCGAGGCCATGCAGTTCCGCGACAAGTACAAGGACTTCGTGAAGGCCGGCGCTGCGGTGTTCGGCGTGTCGCGCGACAACATGAAGTCGCATGACGACTTCAAGGAAAAGCTCGAGCTGCCCTTCGAACTGATCGCCGACACCGAAGAGAAGATGTGCCACATGTTCGGCGTGGTCAAGAACAAGATCATGTACGGCAAGAAGGTCAAGGGCATCGAGCGCAGCACCTTCCTGATCGACGCCGACGGCGTGCTGCACCAGGAATGGCGCGGCCTCAAGGTGCCGGGCCATGTCGAGGAAGTGCTCAAGGCCGTCAAGTCGCTCAAGGCGCTGAAGAAGGAAGCCGCCTGATTCCCCGCCTTCGGCCCCGAATGCCTCTGTTCGCCATGGAGGTATGCATAATGGAACGATGCTCCTGAGCTTCGCTTCACGCTGTATCTCCAATCCCAAGCCGCCCCGGTCTCCGTGGCGGCTTTGTGCTTTTTGTTCCGCTGTTTTTTGATTGGGTCTGCCGAATATGCCACTGCCTCCCGCTCCCAGCCGCCGTGCGGCCAGTCTCCCTGCTGAAGCCTTCAGCGTGGTCGCACAGCGCAAGAACACACAGACATCCGTTGCCGACGATGAGCTCGATGTAGCGCAAGCCGCGCCCGCGCCTGCCGAGGCAAGCGCCCCTACTCCAGCGCGCCGCCGCCGCGTCCCTGCGGTGGCCGCTACCGCCGAAAGCCAGCCGGCACCAGCCGCCAAGGCCAAGCCGGCGGCACAGCCCAAAC